>JBBSNM010000004.1:0-62030 GCA_038232655.1 Propionibacteriales bacterium
AGGTACTGCGTGCTGACGCCCACGAAGCTGACGTCGACCACCTGCGCGATGCCGAGGCTGTTGGTGTCCCGGTCGGCGGTGGCCCGCTCACCCGCGGCGGCGTCGGGCTGGGCGAGGAACATCTTCTCTGGGCGCACCCCCAGCCACACCTTGCCCTCGGTGACCCGGGCCCGGCTGCGAGGCACCCGCACCTTGGCGCCCTGGGCATCGACCACGAGGTGGTCGCCGTCGCGGCCGCTGATGTCGGCGGCCACCAGATTGGACTGGCCGAGGAAGTTCGCGACGAAGGTGGTGCGCGGGCTCTCGTACAGCTCACCGGGCGAGCCGAGCTGCTCGATCAGGCCGGCGTTCATCACCGCGATAGTGTCGGCCATCGTCATGGCCTCCTCCTGGTCGTGGGTGACGTGCACGAAGGTGGTGCCGACCTCGCCCTGGATCGACTTGAGCTCGATCTGCATCTGCCGTCGGAGCTTCAGGTCAAGCGCGCCGAGCGGCTCGTCGAGCAGCAGCACCTGGGGTGAGTTGATCAGCGCCCGGGCCAGGGCCACCCGCTGCTGCTGGCCGCCGGACAGCTGAGCGGGCTTGCGGCCGGCCAGGTTGCCCAGCTCGACCAGGTCGAGCATCTCCCGCACGGGAGCCGCGACGTCTCGCCGTCCCCGCCGCCGCAGCCCGAAGGCGACGTTCTCGTACACCGTCAGGTGGGGGAACAGGGCATAGCTCTGGAAGACGGTGTTGACCGGACGCCGGTAGGGCTTGTCCCAGGTGATGTCACTGTCGCCCAGCAGCACCTGGCCGTCAGTGGGCACCTCCAGGCCGGCGACCATGCGCAGCGTTGTGGTCTTGCCGCAGCCCGACGGCCCGAGCAGGGCGAAGAACGACCCGGCGGGGATGACGAGGTCGAGGTCGTCGACGGCAACGAAGTCGCCGAACCGCTTGGTCAGCGACCGCAGCCGCAGGTCGCCGGGGGGTGGGGCGCCGGCGGTGTGGTTACTGGCACGGTGGCCGCCGGCGGGTGGGTGCTCGGCGTCGGGGTCTGGGGGCATGGACGCTCAGGCTCCGATGACCCGGGAGAAGTCGCTCTGGTAGGCCTTCTCCTGCTCGGGGTCCAACCCCATGAAGTCGAAAGTCTTGGCCAGCAGCTGCTCGTCGGGGAAGATCAGCACGTTCTCGGACAGGTCGGGGTCGATCTTGGTCATGGCCTCCTGAGCGCCCTGCACCGGGCAGATGTAGTTGACCCAGGCGACCAGCTCGGCGGCGACCTCCGGCTGGTAGTAGAAGTCCATCAGCTTCTCGGCGTTGGTCTTGTGGGTCGCCTTGTTGGGCACCAGCGAGTTGTCACTCCACAGCGCCAGCCCCTCCTCGGGGGCGACGAACTTGATCGCCGGGTTCTTGAACTGCAGCTGGATGACGTCGCCGGACCAGGCCTCGCAGGCCAGCAGGTTGCCCTGGGCGAGATCTTGGCGGTACTCGTTGCCGGTGAACTGGCGGACCTGCCCGGAGTCCTTCACCTGCTCCAGGCGCTCCAACGCGGTCCCCCACTCGTCGTCGGTGAAATCGGTCGGGTCGGCGCCGGTGACCAGCAGCATGAACAGCATCGTGTCCGGCATCTCGGTCAGCAGCGACATCCGGCCCTTGAGGTCGGGCCGGGTGAGCAGGTCCTCGAAGGAGCCCACCTCGTCGACCTCGTCGGCGTTGTAGGCGATGCCGGTGAGCCCGCTCTGCCAGGGCACGCTGTACTTGCGCTCGGGGTCCCAGGACGGGCTGCGCAGGCTCTTGATCAGGTTGGCGTCGACGTTGGGCAGGTTGGCCTTGTCCAGCTCCTGCAGCCAGCCCAGACCCAGCATCTTGGCGGCCATCCAGTCGGTGAGCGTGAACATGTCCCGCCCCGTCGACTCGCAGGCACCCAGCTGGTTGCGCACCTTGCCGTAGAAGTCGCTGTTGTCGTTGACGTCGTCGTTGTACTCGACGTCGATCCCGGTCTGCTTCATGAACGCGTTGAGGGTGGAGTCCTTCTGCTTGCGCGGGTCGATGTAGGCCGGCCAGTTCGACCAGTTGACGATCGCCTCCTCACTTGAGAGGTCCTCGCTGGTGCACGACTCGCTCTCCTGGCTGGTCCCCTCGACCCCGCAGGCCGACAGCAGCCCACCACCGGCCACACCGAGTGCGCCGGCGGAGGCGCCACGCAGCAGCGAGCGCCGGCTGACAGGCGTGCTGAGACCGCGTGGCGGGGTCACGAGGAGCCGGTGACGGTTACTCATGGGTGGTGTCCTTCCATCGGAATCATCCGGGTCATCGGGGTCTTCGGGGTCATCGGGGCGAGCGGTCGGTGAACACGGTGCGGTGCCAGGGCTTGCGCGCCGTGCCGGTCACATCCAGCATGACGTGCTTGACCTGGGGTTAGTCGTCCAGCGAATAGCGCCCGGGTGGCGGCGGTGCAGTCCTGTCCGGTGTTGCTCAGCGCACCCGCGACCGCACCGTGCACGGCCGCCTCCAGGTCGGCGGGACCGGCCAGGTCGGCGGCGACCAGCACGTCGCCGGTCGCGGGGTCGATGACGCCGACCGCCGCACCCGCCGTACCGGCTCGACGCACGCCGCCGACATAGCTGTGACCGGAGCTGCCCACGCGGCGAATGCTCGCAGAACTGAGCCACGCAGACAAGCGATTCCGTCGTCACGATTGTGTTTCACTACGGATTACGAAAGCCTAGGCCTTGTGCAATGGCGGTCTGCACGGTCAGGATGCATGGCGTGACGCGACGAACGGACGGCTCGGGGCGGTCGGCTCTCGACGCGACCTCGAAGGCGATCATCGAACAGCTGCAGCAAGACGGTCGGCGCCCGTACGCAGCGATCGGCAAGGCCGTCGGGTTGTCGGAGGCAGCCGTGCGGCAGCGCGTGCAGCGGCTGGTCGACAGCGGCGCGATGCAGATCGTCGCCGTCACCGACCCGCTCGAGCTCGGCTTCGCCCGCCAGGCGATGATCGGCATCCGCGTCGAGGGCGAGCTCGACTCCGTCGCCGACGCGCTCGCAGTGATGGCCGAGATCGACTACGTGGTGATCACCGCCGGCAGCTTCGACCTGCTGGCCGAGGTGGTCTGCGAGAGCGACGAGGAGCTGCTCGACATCTTGTCGCACCGCATCCGCGCGCTGCCGGGTGTGCGCTCGACCGAGACGTTCGTCTACCTCCGGCTGCGCAAGCAGACCTACGCCTGGGGTGTGCGCTGAGCCCGGCCGTGGCGCCGGCGTACGGCTCGCTGTCGCTGTGGCATGCCACCGCCGACGAGGACTGGTCGCCGCGAGCTCGGCTGCCAGGCTCGACCGCCGTGGACGTGGCCATCGTCGGTGCCGGCTTCACCGGGCTGTGGACCGCCTACCACCTATCCCTCGCGGACCCGACGTTGCGCATCGCCGTGCTCGAGCGCGAGGTGGCCGGTTTCGGCGCGTCCGGTCGGAACGGCGGCTGGTGCTCGGCGCTGTTCCCCGCCTCGGCGGCGCACCTGGCCCGGGCCGCGGGTTCCCACGGCGGCCGCGACGGGGCGGTGCGCCAGCTGCGCGCCCTGCAAGACAGCGTGCGCGACGTCGGCAGGATCGCCACGGCCGAGGGCATCGGCGCGCAGTACGCACGCGGTGGCACGGTGTCGCTGGCCCGAACCCCTGCGCAGCTGCGGCGGCTGCGCGCCCAGGTGCGCAAGGCCCGCGACTGGGGACAGGACGTGGACGACCTGCGGCTGCTGGATGCCGGCGAGGCACGGGCCCGGGTGGCCGCCAGCGGCGTGCTCGGCGCGACCTGGACGCCGCACTGCGCCGCGGTCCACCCCGCCCGGCTGGTGCGCGGGCTGGCCCGTGCGGTCGAACGACGCGGCGTGCGGGTGTTCGAGCACACCGCCGTGCGGGCGATCGCGGCCGGCCGGGTCGACACCGACGCCGGGCGGGTGCGGGCCGACGTCGTGGTGCGTGCGGCCGAGGGCTACACCGGCTCGCTCCGCGGAGAGGACCGCACCCTGGTGCCCATCTACTCGCTGATGGTGGCGACCGAGCCGCTGACGGCCGACGTGTGGTCCCAGCTGGGCGTGGCGGGGCGGGAGACGTTCACCGACCTGCGGCACCTGTTGATCTATGCCCAGCGCACCGCCGACGGGCGACTCGCCCTGGGCGGTCGCGGCGCCCCATACCACTTCGGTTCCCGGGTGCTGCCGGCCTTCGACAACGAGCCGCGGGTGTTCGACGCGCTGCAGGCGACGGTCCGTGAGCTCTTCCCCGTCCTTGACGGTGTGCGCTTCACCCACCGCTGGGGCGGGGTGCTCGGGGTGCCGCGTGACTGGCACGCCTCGGTCGGGCTCGACCGGGCGAGCGGGCTCGCGTGGGCGGGGGGCTACGTGGGCGACGGAGTCGGCTCCGCACAGCTGGCCGGGCGGACGCTGGCCGACCTGGTCACCGGACGCGACAGCGACCTGGTGCGGCTGCCGTGGGTGGGGCACCGGTCACGGCGCTGGGCGCCCGAACCGTTGCGGTGGCTGCAGATCAACGCCGGGCTGCAGGCGATGGCCGCCGCCGACGTCGAGGAGCAGATCACGGGCAGGCCGAGCCTGCTCGCCCGGGCGGTGTCGCCGTTCGTCGGCGGCCACTAACCCTGGCCCCGCTCACCTCCACCTCCCCCGCCTCCTTTCCGCCCGCTGGCGGTGGGGTCACAGGAGCGGGCGCAGGGTGTCCAGCACCCCCGGATCCTCGATGGTCGACGGCGCTACCACGTCCTTGCCGTCGGCGATGTCGCGCATCGACCGGCGCAAGATCTTGCCCGACCGGGTCTTGGGCAGCGCCGGCACGACCACGACCGTGCGCAGCGCGGCGACCGCACCGATCTGGTCGCGTACCGCGGCGACCAGCTCGGCCTGGAGCTCGTCGGGGTCGACGTCGACCCCCGACGTGAGGACGACGTACCCGCGCGGCAACTGGCCCTTCATCTCATCGGCAACCCCGACGACGGCGCACTCGGCCACGGCGGGGTGCTCGGCGAGCACAGCCTCCATCGAGCCGGTCGACAGCCGGTGCCCGGCGACGTTGATCACGTCGTCGGTGCGGCCCATCACGTACAGGTAGCCGTCCTCGTCGACGTACCCACCGTCGCCGGACAGGTAGTAGCCCTCGTGCGCCGCGAGGTACGACTCGACGAACCGCTCGTCGTCGTTCCACAAGGTGGGCAGCGCACCGGGCGGCAGCGGCAACGCCACGCAGATCGCGCCCTCCACCCCCGGCGGGCACTCCTGCCCGGACGTGTCGAGCACCCGCACGTCCCACCCAGGTACCGGCACCGTCGGCGAGCCGGGCTTGATCGGCATCGGCTCGAGCCCGCGCAGGTTCGCGGCGATCGACCAGCCGGTCTCGGTCTGCCACCAGTGGTCGATGACCGGCACACCGAGGGTGGCGGCGGCCCACTCGTAGGTGTCGGGGTCGAGCCGCTCCCCGGCCAGGAACAGCGTCCGCAGGCTCGAGACGTCGTGGTCGGCGAGCAGGTCGGCATCCGGGTCGGCCTTGCGGATCGCCCGGAACGCGGTCGGCGCCGTGAACAAGGCGCTGACCCCGTGCTCGGCGACCACCCGCCAGAACGCGCCGGCGTCGGGGGTGCCGACCGGCTTGCCCTCGTACAGCACCGAGGTGGCACCGACCAGCAGCGGGGCGTACACGATGTAGGAGTGGCCGACGACCCAGCCGACGTCGGAGGCGGTCCACCACACGTCGCCCGGCGACACGTCGTAGACGGCCGACATCGACCAGGCGAGCGCGACGGCATGACCGCCGTTGTCGCGCACGATGCCCTTGGGCGTGCCGGTGGTACCCGACGTGTACAGCACGTAGAGCGGGTCGGTCGCCGCAACCTCGACGCACTCGGCCGGTTCGGCGCGTCCGGCCGACATCGCCACCGCCCAGTCGACGTCGCGTCCCTCGACCATGCTCGCCTCCGCCTGCGGGCGTTGCAGCACCACGCAGAAGTCCGGCTCGTGGCTCGCGCGCTCGAGCGCCCGATCGAGCAGCGGCTTGTACTCCACCACCCGGGTGGGTTCGATACCGCACGAGGCAGAGACGATGACCGTGGGCTGGGCGTCGTCGATGCGGGTCGCGAGCTCGTTCGGCGCGAACCCACCGAAGACGACCGAGTGCACGGCGCCGAGCCGGGCGCAGGCCAGCATCGCCACCACCGCCTCGGGCACCATCGGCATATAGATCACGACCCGGTCGCCCTTGCCGACACCCAACCGGCGCAGCGCACCGGCCAGGGCCGCCACCTCCTCGGTGAGCTGGGCGTACGTCAGGGTCCGCTGCGACTCGGTCACCGGGCTGTCGTAGATGATCGCCGGTTGGTTGGCCCGACCACCAGCCACGTGCCGGTCGAGCGCGTTGAAGCAGGTGTTGAGCGTGCCGTCCGGATACCACCGAGCATGCTGCAGGTCGGAGCGGTCCAGCACCTGCTGTGGTCGGTGGATCCAGTCGATCGCGGCGGCCTGCTCGCCCCAGAAGCCCTCGGGGTCGTCGATGCTGCGGCGGTACGTCTGCTGATAGTCACCCATGAGGACATCTACCCACGAGCGGGTCCGTGCCCGCCACCCCTGGGCGAAAACCGCTCGCACAGTCCAGCCGGTTGCCAACATGCTGCGCGCATCGTCCACGTGCGAGAGGAGGCGCCGAGATGTCCGCCACTGTCCGTGGGGCCGTACGCCTGCCCCACTCGCGACGCGCACCTGGTTGAGCCGCCGGCGGCGGCCGTCGGGGTGGCGTCACCCGCAACACCCCCGACGCCCGCGCGCTGGCACGCTCCACCGCGCACGGGCGGTCGGTCGCCGCCGGGCAGTGGGCGGTCGCCGCGTGGCAGGCGCTGTGCACGCTCTGGTCGGCGGGCCTGCCGGTGCCCTACCCGGTGCAGGTCGACGGGATCGAGCTGTTGATGGAGGACGTGTCGGTCGACGGCGCCGCCGCCCCCAGGCTCGCGCAGACCCGGCCCGACCGGTGTTGCGGGACGCCTGGTTCGACCAGCTGCGCCAGGCGATGGGCTGCTCGCCCGGTGGCAGCTCGCGCACGGCGACCTGTCTGCCTACAACATCCTCGCCGCCGGCGAGCGGCTGGTGATCATCGACGCAGGTGGTCGACATCGTCGGCAACCCGTGCGGCGCCGAGCTGCTGCTACGCGACTGCACCAACGTCTGCCGGCGGGTCCGTGCCCGCGGAGCCGAGGTCGACGAGCACGACCTGTTCGGCGAGCTGGTGGCGCAGGCCTGGTGAGGTGCACCGGCCAGCACCGGACCGTCCCGGGGTCGAGTGCGGCGTTTGCGTTCACCGCGGACCCGCTCGGTGACCCTTAACGCCGCATTCGGCGCAGGACCCGCCGGTCAGGAGGGGGCCGGCCAGGAGTAGGGCCGGCCAGGAGTAGGCCGGTCAGGAGGGTGCGGGCCCGGGCGCCGCCGCCAGCTGCCCGCAGGCGCCGTCGATCTCCCGTCCGCGGGTGTCCCGGACGGTGGTCGGCACCCCCTTGGCGACCAACCGGCGGACGAACTCCGCCTCGTCGGCGGGGTCGGAGGCGGTCCAGCGCGACCCTGGTGTGGGGTTGAGCGGGATCAGGTTGACGTGCACCCAGCCCCAGTCGCCGTACGAGCGCAGCAGGTCGCCGAGCAGGTCGGCGCGCCAGGCCTGGTCGTTGATGCCGCGCATCATGGCGTACTCGATGGACACCCGGCGCCGGGTTCGCGCGGCGTACCGCCAGGCCGCCTGGACCGCCTCGGCCACCTTCCACCGCGTGTTCACCGGGACCAGCTCGTCGCGCAGCTTGTCGTCGGGGGCGTGCAGGGACAGCGCCAGGGTCACCGGGATCCCTTCGTCGGCGAGCTGGTGCATCCGCGGCACCAGGCCGACGGTCGACACCGTCACCCCGCGGGCGGACATCCCGAGCCCGTCGGGTGCGCGGTCGGTCAGCCGGCGGACGGCTGCCAGCACGGCCCGGTAGTTGGCCAGCGGCTCGCCCATGCCCATGAACACCACGTTCGAGACCCGGCCGGGACCGCCGGGCACCTCGTCGCGGGCCAGCGCCCGGGCGCCGGCCAGCACCTGCTCGACGATCTCGGCGGCGGACATGTTGCGCTGCAGCCCGCCCTGGCCGGTGGCGCAGAACGGGCAGGCCATGCCGCACCCGGCCTGCGACGACACGCACATCGTCACCCGACCGGGGTAGCGCATCAGCACCGACTCGACCAGCGCCCCGTCGTGCAGCCGCCACAGCGTCTTGCGGGTGGTGCCGTTGTCTGCCTGCATGGTGCGCAGCGGTGTCATCAGCCTCGGCAGCAGCCCGTCCATCAGCCGGTCGCGCGTCGCGGCCGGCAGGTCGGTCATCTGCGCCGGGTCGTCCACCAGCCGGCCGAAGTAGTGGTGCGACAACTGCTTGGCCCGAAAGGCCGGCTCGTCGAGGGCGACGACCGCCGCCGCCCGCTCACCCGCAGACAGGTCCGCGAGATGGCGCGGTGGCTTCGCGCGAGCCCGCGGCTCGTCGAAGACCAGCGGGAGGGACATAGCCGGACCAGTCTCGCACGACGGCCGGTTGCTCGGCCGCCACGGACCTGCACGGCGCGCACTCGGTTCCGTGCGCACCGCCTCGGGGCGCCAAGAGGTGCGTACGGGACCGACTGAAGTCTAGGAGGCCAGCAGGGCCCGAGAGTCCCGGCGGTGACGTCACGAGACGGGCACCAGCATGTCCAGCACGATCCAGGCAACCGGGGCGACGAACAGCAGCGAGTCCAGCCGGTCCATCATGCCGCCGTGGCCGGGCAGCAGCGAGCCCATGTCCTTGATGCCGAGGTCGCGCTTGATCAGCGACTCCGACAGGTCACCGATGGTGGCGGCGCAGGCGGTGAGCACGCCGAGCAGCACGCCGACCCAGGCGGGGCCACCCAGCCCGTACGACACCGTCAACCAGCCGGCGACCGAGCAGGTGGCGACCGACCCGGCGAATCCCTCCCACGACTTCTTCGGGCTGATCGTCGGCGCCATCAGGTGCCGCCCGGCCAGCACCCCGACGGCATAGCCGCCGATGTCGGAGGCGATCGTCGTGACGACGAAGGCCACCACCCGCCAGGCGCCGTCGGCGGGCACGGCCAGCAGCACGGCGAACGAACCCAGCAGCGGCACGTAGGCCAACGTGAACAGCCCGGCGGTCACGTCGCGGACGTACCCCTGCGCCCCGGCCGGCAGGCGCACGAGAAGCACGCCGAGCAGGGTCACTCCGAAGGCGACCACCACCAGCTCAGCGCCACCGGCCCAGGCGCCGACCAGCATGGCCACGCCACCCAGCCCCACCGGGATCATCGGCACCTTCGTGCCGCCGGTGGCCAGGGCGCCGCTGAGCTCGCGGATGCCGATCAGGGCGAACGCCACCACCACTGCCAGGAAGGCGTCGCGCACGATGAACAACGACGCCAGCACGAGCCCACCGAGCCCGACGCCGACCGCGATGGCGGCCGGCAGGTCTCGCCCGGCCCGACTGGGTCGCACCGCAGGGTCGGCCGGCGAACCCGGCGCGGGGCCACCCGGGCCGGGGGCGGGAACGAACTCGGCGTGCGCCGGGTCGCGGGCCGGATGGTCCGCCGGCTCGTCGCCGGATCCGGTCGCACCTCGAGGATCTGAGCCGTTCACACCTCGAGCAGCTCGGCTTCCTTGTGCTGCAGCAGCTCGTCGATCGCGTCGGTGTGCTTCTTGGTGAGCCCGTCCAGCCGCTTCTCGGCGCCAGTGACGTCGTCCTGGCCGACGTCGCCGTCCTTCTCCGCGCGGTCGAGCGCCTGCTTGGCCGACCGGCGGATGTTGCGCACGGCCACCCGCCCGTCCTCGGCCTTGGCACGGGCGAGTTTGATGTACTCCTTGCGGCGGTCCTCGGTCAGCTCGGGCAGCACGATGCGCAGCACCTTGCCGTCGTCGGTCGGGTTCACCCCGAGGTCGGAGTCGCGGATGGCCCGTTCGATGGCGGGTTTGGCGCCCATGTCGTACGGCGAGATGACCACCACCCGGGCCTCGGGGATCTGGAAGCCCGCCAGCTGTTGGATCGGTGTCGGGGTGCCGTAGTAGTCGGCGGTGATCTTGGCGAACATCTGGGGATGCGCACGGCCGGTGCGAATCGCCGCGAAATCCTCCTTGGCCACCTCGACGGCCTTGTCCATCTTGCCGCGCGCCTCGCGCAGGGTCTGGTCGATCACGTCGGTCCTCGCCTCAATGTCAACGGGTGGGTGGGCTGACTGGGGGTGGCGGGCCTCAACCGGCAGACACCACCGTGCCGATCTTCTCACCCCGTACGGCACGGGCGATGTTGCCGTCGGCCAGGCCGAACACCACGATCGGCAGGTGGTTCTCGCGGCACAGCGCGAACGCTGCGGCGTCGGCCACCTGGAGTCCGCGCCCGAGCACCTCGTCGTAGGCGACGGTGTCGAACCGCACCGCGGTCGGGTCGAGCCGCGGATCGGCGTTGTAGACCCCGTCGACACCGCTCTTGGCCAGCAGCAGCGCGTCGCACCCGATCTCGAGCGCACGCTGGGCGGCGACGGTGTCGGTGGAGAAGTACGGCATGCCGGCACCTGCGCCGAAGATGACGACGCGCCCCTTCTCCAGGTGCCGCGCGGCGCGCCGCGGGATGTACGGCTCGGCGACCTGGCCCATGGTGATGGCGGTCTGCACCCGGGTCTCGACACCCTGCTTGTCGACGAAGTCCTGCAACGCCAGGCAGTTCATGACGGTCCCGAGCATGCCCATGTAGTCGGCCCGGGCGCGGTCCATGCCATGGGTGGACAGCTCGGCACCGCGGAAGAAGTTGCCGCCCCCGACGACCACGGCCAGCTGGACCCCGGAGCGCACCACGTCGGCGACCTGGCGGGCGACCGAGCTGACCACGTCGGGGTCGACGCCGATGAGGCCACCGCCGAAGACCTCGCCCGACAACTTCAGCAGCACCCGCCGGTAGACCGTCGGCTCCGACTGCTCCCGCTGGCTGCGCACCACTATTGCCCTCCGTGTCGTGGCCCCGGGCCGACGCTACCGGATCAGCTCTGGCCGACCTCGAACCGCGCGAACCGGGTCACTCGCACGCCCGCCGCGTCCAGGACGGCCTGCACGGTCGACTTGGGCTCCTTGACCGAGGGCTGCTCCACCAGCGCGACGTCCTTGAAGAACCCGTTCACGCGACCCTCGACGATCCGGGGCAGCGCCTGCTCCGGCTTGCCCTCCTCGCGCGCCGTGGCCTCGGCGATCTCGCGCTCCTTGGCCACCACGTCGGCCGGCACGTCCTCGCGGGAGACGTACTGCGGGCGCATGGCGCAGACCTGCATGGCAACGGCTCTGGCCGTCTCGCTGTCGCTGCCGTCGTACTCGAGCAGGACACCGACGGCCGGCGGCAGGTCGCTGGCACGGCGGTGCATGTACGTCGCGACCTGCCCGTCGAACGCGGCGACGCGACCGATCTGGAGCTTCTCGCCGATCACCGCGGCCAGCTCGCCGACCGCCTGCTCGACGGTGCGACCGTCGCCGAGGTCGGCGGCGACGAATGCGTCCCGGTCGACCGGACGGATGCGGTCAGCGGCCTCGGCGAGCGTGTGAGCAAGCTGCTGGAACTGCTCGGACTTGGCCACGAAGTCGGTCTCGCTGTTGAGCTCGACGATGGCGTGCCCGCTGGCTACGACCAGGCCGGCGGTGGCGCTGCGCTCGGCGCCCCGCTTGACCGCCTTGCCCTCTCCCTTGATGCGCAGCACCTCGACCGCACGGTCCACGTCCCCGTCGGTCTCCACCAGGGCGTTCTTGGAGTCCATCATCCCCGCGCCGGTCAGGTCGCGGAGCTTCTTCACGTCGGCGGCGCTGATGTTCGCCATGTTGTGCCTTTCTGCTGGCCGTGCTGCGGGCTGCGGGTAACGGGTGGGTGGCCTGCGGTCAGGTCCGGCGAGGCGCCGGACGTATGTCGTGGCACACCCCGCCGGGGGGCGCCACGACGCGAGTCAGACCGTGCTGGTCTTGTCGGCCTCGCTGGTGGCGGACTCGACCGCCGCGTCGGAGTCGACAGCAGCCTCGACCTCGGCCGCCGGATCCGCGGCCTCCTCGGCCTCGTCGGCCGCCCCCAGCGCGGCTGTCTCGGACCCTGCGGTGGGGTCGCCGGTCACGTCGGCGACGGTCGCGCCCAGGGCCTCGCCGGCCACGGCCTCGGCCTGCGCGGACGCGGCCGGACGGTCACCGGGCGCGTCGGCCGTGCTGGCTGGTGGGCTGTCGGCGGTGCCGTTGACTGCCGTGGCGGCGGGCACCGGCTCAACCTCGGCGGGCGTACCGGACATGGCCGCCTCCGCGGCCGTACCGGCCGCGCCGCCGAGCAGCTCGCGCTCCCATTCGGCCATCGGCTCGTCGGCGCCGACCTCGGTGCCCGAGGGCTCCTCACCGGTGCGAACCCCCGAGCGGGCCAGCAGACCCTCGGCGACGGCGTCGGCGATCACCCTGGTCAGCAACGTGACCGACCGGATGGCGTCGTCGTTGCCCGGGATCGGGTAGTCGACGTCGTCGGGGTCGCAGTTGGTGTCCAGCACGGCCACCACCGGGATGCCGAGCTTCTTGGCCTCGTCGATGGCCAGGTGCTCCTTGTTGGTGTCGATGACCCACACCGCTGCCGGGACCCGGCCCATGTCGCGGATGCCGCCGAGACTGCGCTCGAGCTTGGCCATCTCCCGGCGCATGCCGAGCAGCTCCTTCTTGGTCCGGTCGGAGCTGGCGACGTCGTCGAAGTCGACCTCCTCCAGCTCCTTGAGACGCTGCAGCCGCTTGTTGACCGTCTGGAAGTTGGTGAGCATGCCGCCCAGCCAGCGCTGGTTCACGTACGGCATCCCGACGCGCGTGGACTGCTCGGCGATCGCGGCCTGCGCCTGCTTCTTGGTGCCGACGAACAGGATCTGGCCACCGCGCGCGACCGTGGCCTTGACGAACTCGAAGCTGCGGTCGATGTAGGACAGCGACTGCTGCAGGTCGATGATGTAGATGCCGTTGCGCTCGGTGAAGATGAAGCGCTTCATCTTGGGGTTCCAGCGCCGAGTCTGGTGCCCGAAGTGGACACCGCTCTCGAGCAGCTGCCGCATGGTGACGACGGCCATGGCCGTGCTCCTTTTCCAAGACGCACTGCCGCCGGGGCAGGCGTCAATCCCGGTTGTCGCGCCGGCGGGTGCCGACGCCCTGACGCCCTCGATGCGTTCCCTGCCTCCGAAGACTCCGGGGACCGGTGGGACCTACCCCGTCGCGGACGGGTTGGGGGCGTGCGAAGTCGACTCGCTGTGACGAGTCGCTGGCCGCATCCTACGGGAGCCCTCGGTCCACAGCCCAATCGGCTGCCACCCCGCGTGCACAGCCGCCGCTGCGAGCCCGACCACCTCGGCCCGCACCGACCCACAGTGTGGTCATGAACGCTTTCAACCGCCGCCGGTGCCTCCTCGTCGTACTCGCCGTGGGTCTGCTGGTGACGGTGGGCGCTCCGAGCGCCGTGGCGGGTCGCCCTGCACCGTGGGTCTGGCCGCTGCAACCTCGGCCGGCAGTCGTGCGTGCCTTCGAGGCACCGCTCGGCCCATACGGTCCGGGCCACCGGGGGGCGGACCTGGCCGGCTCGGTCGGTCAGCCCGTGCTCGCCGTCGACGACGGGCGGGTCAGCTTCGCCGGCACGGTGGCGGGCCGCGGCGTCGTCGTGATCGACCATGGCCGGCTACGCACGACGTACGAGCCGGTGCTGGTGGCGGTGTCCGAGGGTGACCGGGTGGCAGCCGCTCAGGCCCTCGGGACGCTCACCCTGGCGGGCGGACACTGCCTGCCCGCGGCGTGCCTGCACCTCGGCGCCCGCGCCGGCGACGTCTACGTGGACCCGCTGCAGTACCTCGGCACCGGCCGGGTACGGCTGCTGCCGCTCGACGGGCAGCCGGCTACCGCCGGGGCCTGGCCGCCGACGGTCGGGCCGCCAGGGCTCAGGTCAGGCGCGGGGGTGGGCCTGCTGGTAGGCGGCCCGCAGCCGATCGGCGGTGACGTGGGTGTAGATCTGCGTCGTCGCGAGCGACTCGTGGCCGAGCAGTTCCTGTACCGAGCGCAGGTCCGCCCCGCCTTCGAGCAGGTGCGTGGCGGCACTGTGCCGTAGCCCGTGCGGGCCAAGGTCGGGTGCCTCGTCGACGGCGCCGACCCGCTGGTGCACGGTGCGACGAACCGTCCGCGGGTCGATCCGGCCGCCGCGTGCGCCGAGGAACAGGGCAGCACCACTGGCGGCCCGGAGCAGCTGCGGCCTGCCGGCGGTGAGCCAGTGGTGCAACGCGCCGGCGGCCGGCCGGCCGTAAGGGACCGACCGCTCCTTGCTGCCCTTGCCGAGCACGCGGACCAGCGCGCGCTCGTCGTCGACGTCGTCCACGTCGAGCCCGACCAGCTCACCCACCCGGATGCCGGTGGCGTAGAGCAGCTCGAGGACGGCGACGTCTCGCAGACCGGTGGCCCCCTGGTCACTCGCCGCGGCTGTTGCCACGTCGAGGACGCGGCGCATCTGGTCCACGCGCAGCGCCGACGGCAGCGTCCGGTGCCGTCGGGGTGTTGCCAGCAGCCCGCCGGCGTCGCTGGCGGCCCGGCCGGTCCGCCGCAGCCACCCGGTGAACACCCGCACCGACGTGGCGCGGCGAGCAACGGTGGCCCGCGCCTGGCCTCGGGTCTGCTGCTGGGCCAGCCAGCCGCGCAGGGTTCGCAGGTCGAGGTCGCCGGGGCGGTCCAGCCCGATGCGCCGGGCGTGCTCGGCCAGATCGACCAGGTCGCTGACGTAGGCGCGCACGGTGTGCACTGACAGGCCGCGCTCGAGGCGCAGGTGCTCGGCATAGGCGTCCAGGACGCTGTCCCACCCGCCGACCTCGGCCGCAGCCGGCATCTCGGCAGATCCCATCACAGCAGCGTGCGACCACCTCCCCCCGCGGGCAAGGGGGCGCGCCGCCGCAGCACCCGCCACCGTCCGTCGTCACTGCTGGCGAGCCCCTGCTGGGCGAGGCTGGAGAGCACCCGGCGGACGTCTTCCGGCTCGCGACAGCAGCGCCGGGCGAGGTCGTCGACCGCGATCGCCTCGGCTGCCGCGGCCGGCAGCGCCTCCAGCACGGCCAGCAACACCGGGTCGAGGCCGTCGGTGGCGCGTGTCTCACCCTGTCCCCAGCTCGGCGAACCCTCGACCGGCTCGGACCCGATGGCAGCGATCGCCTCGCGCACCTCCGCCGCACAGGTCACGAGGTCGGCCCGCCGCTCGCGGATGGCCAGGTGCACCCCGGTCGACGATCCGCTCGTCACCGGGCCGGGCACGCCCAGGCCCACCCGGCCGAGCCGGCCGGCCCAGCTCAAGGTGTTGAGCGAGCCACTGCGCCAGGAGGCCTCCACCACGACCACCGCTTGGGTCAGCGCCGCGATCAGCCGGTTGCGGGCCAGGAAGCGCACCTTGGTCGGATGCGCAGCGGGCGGGGCCTCGCTCACGACCAGCCCCTGCTGCGCGACCCGCTGCAGCAGACCGTCGTGTCCGCGGGGATAGACCACGTCGGCGCCGCAGGCCAGCACCGCGACGGTGCGACCACCGACGGCCAGCGCGCCTCGGTGCGCCGCGGCGTCGATGCCGTACGCGGCGCCACTGACCACGGTGACTGCGGCGTCGGCAAGACCGGCGGCGATGTCACCGGCGACGCCGTCGCCGTAGGCCGTCGACGACCGGGCGCCCACGACGGCGACCGCCGGGGTGACCAGGTCGGTGAGCTGGTGCCCGCCGCACACCCACAACGCGTACGGGGGGCCACCCCGTCGGTGCATTGCACCGGCGTGGGCCAGGTCGTCGAGCGCTGCCGGCCACTCACCATCGCCGGGGCACACCAGCCGCAAGCCGCTCGACTCCGCCCGGGCGAGGACGGCCCGCGCGGTGTCGGCGGGCGAGTCGTCGCCCGCACCGTGGACGCCGGGCACGGGCCGGCCGGCGGCGATCGCCCGCATGGTCTCGCCCGGCCCCACCTTGTCCAGCAGCGAGCACACCGATGGCAGTCCCGGCTCGACGCAGGCGGTGAGCCAGGCCCGCGCGAGCCGGCTCGGGGAGGCGCCCTGGGGGCTCACGACGCTGCCCGGCCCAAGGCCGCGGCCTTGCCCAGCTCCGCAGCCGGCGCCAGCGCGGTTCGGGGGCGATCAGCACCGGGCAGCGTGGCCCCGTCACGCAGGCAGGCTGCCAGCCGCAGGTCGTCGACCTCGGGCCGATCCCGCCGTGCGAGGTCGGCCAGTGTCCAGGCGATGCGGACCACCCGGTCCATGCCGCGTGCGCTCACGCGGCCGCGTCGCTTGCCGTCGTCCAGCCCCGCGCCCACCTCGGGCGCCAGCGGCCAGCGTCGCCGCAGCTCGGCACCGGGCACGTCGGCGTTTCGGCGCCACGGGGTGCCAGCCAGGCGGGCGTGCTGACGCTCGCGCGCCTCGGCCACCCGCGCGGCGACCACGACGGTGGACTCGGGGCGCGCCAGCTGGTCGAGCACCTGGTTACGGCCGACCGCCTCGACCAGCCGGACGATGTCGAGGCGGTCGCGGATCGGGCCCGACAGGCGCGCCGCGTAGCGCCGCCTGGCGGTCGGCACGCACGAGCAGTCGGGCCCTGGCTGCCCGCAGGGGCAGGGGTTCATGGCCAGCACCAGCTGGAAGCGTGCCGGGAACAGCGCCCGCGCCCCGGCCCGGTTGATGCCGACCTGGCCGCTCTCGAGCGACTGGCGCAGCGACTCGAGGACGCCGGCGTTGAACTGGGGCGCCTCGTCCATGAAGAGCACGCCGTGGTGGGCCAGGCTGACCGCGCCGGGGCGGATCACCCGGCTGCCGCCCCCCACGATGCTCACCATGCTGGCGCTGTGGTGCGGGTCGACGAAGGGTGGGCGTCGCACCAGCGGGTCGTCGGGGGCGAGCACCCCGGCGACGGAGTGCACGGCGCTGACCTCGAGGCGCTGCTCGGGGTCGAGGTCGGGCAGGAGTCCGGGTAACCGCTCGGCGAGCATCGTCTTGCCCGCCCCGGGTGGCCCGGACAGCAGCAGGTGGTGGCCACCGGCCGCAGCCACCTCGAGGGCGAAGCGGGCATCGTCTTGACCGAGGACGTCAACCAGATCGAGGCCCGCGACGCGGTCCTCGCCACGCCAGACCAGGTCGGCGCCGTGCCACAGCGGGTCGACCGGCGGATCGTCGGGCGGTTCCTCGCCGGTGAGCAGCGCGATGACATGGCCCAGCGAACGTGCCGCCACCACCTGCACCCCGTCGACCTGCGCCGCCTCGACGGCGTTGGCCTCGGGGACGAGCACCCGGGTGAGCCCGGATCGGACCGCACCCAAGGTGGCGGGCAAGACGCCGGGCACCGCCCGCAGGCGGCCATCCAACGCGAGCTCACCCAACAGCACGGCCTCCGCGAGCGGCTCGGCGGGCACCTGCCCGGCGGCTGCCAACACGGCGACAGCGATCGCGAGGTCGTAGTGCGCGCCGGTCTTGGGCAGCGACGCCGGCGACAGCCCGATCGTCACCTTCTGCCCCGGCCAGGCCCGGCCGGTGTTGACCACCGCCGCCCGGCATCGGTCGCGTGCCTCGCTCAGCGATCCGTCGACCGAGCCGACCAGCGCGGTGCCGGGCAGCCCGCTGGCGATGTCGGCCTCGACCTCGACGACGTGGCCCCGGATGCCCTCGATGCTGACCGAGCGGGTGCGTGCCAGCGCCATCAGCACACCCCGGCCAGGTGCTCGATCTGGATGCCACCGCGACCGGAGCCGCGCCCGGGCATCAAGACGCCGACCACGTCGATGCGCACCCGGGACGGGCTGACGGGGTGCTCGGCGAGCCAGTGCACCGCCAGCCGTCGCAACCGGGCCGCCTTGCGCCGGTCGACGGCCTCGGCGGGTGTGCCGAACCCGGCCCCCCGACGGGTCTTGACCTCGCAGACGACGAGGACGTCACCGGCACGCGCAACCAGGTCGATCTCACCGGCTGAGCAACGCCAGTTGCGGTCGAGGATCACCAGCCCCTGGTCGACCAGATGTTGGGCCGCCACGTCCTCGCCGAAGGCGCCGACGGCGGCCCGTACGGCCCCGCCGCCGCGACCCCGGGCGCTCGATCTCCGGCTGGTCGAGCCACGCTGCGGGCTCAGGTCCTGCGTACCCATCACCGGCCACCTCCGACCACAGACTGGTCGATCCGGCGGCCGGTGGGGGCGGTCGGGAGATGTCCCTGGGGATAACCCTCAGGTGCTCGGAACCTTGAGGTCGGAGGTGGACAGCTCTTCCACGTTGACGTCCTTGAACGTCAGCACCTTGACCTTCTTGGCGAAGCGGGCCGGCCGGTAGATGTCCCATACCCAGGCATCGGCCATGGTCACCTCGAAGTAAGAGTCGCCCGCCTCGGCGCGAACCTTCACGTCCACGGAGTTGCACAGGTAGAAGCGGCGGTCGGTCTCCACCACGTAGGTGAAGATGCTGACGACGTCGCGGTACTCGCGGTAGAGCGCCAGCTCCATCTCGGCCTCGTACTGCTCCAGGTCCTCGGTGCTCATCGGCCTGCTCCCCCCACGAGGTCACGGTGCGCGGTGCGGACGTTGACGAACCGGCGGCGATGCTCGGGACACGGACCGTGCTCGGCCAGCCGGCGCTGGTGCTCGCCGGTCACATAGCCCTTGTGCACGTCGAAGCCGTACGCCGGGAAGCGCTCGTGCAGGTCGGTCATGATCCGGTCTCTCACCACCTTGGCGATGACCGAGGCGGCGGCGATGCAGGCGGCGACCCGGTCGCCCTTCCACACCGACAGCCCCGGCGCGCCCAGCCCGTCCACGCCGAAGCCGTCGGTGAGGACGTACGCGGGTCGCACGACCAGCCGCGCGAGCGCACGGCGCAGCGCCTCGACGTTGGCCACGTGCATGCCGAGCTGGTCGCAGCTGGCGGCGGGCAGCACCACGACCGACCAGGACGTGGCGCGGTCGACGATCTCGTGGTAGCAGCGCTCGCGGCGGGCCGGGGTCAGCAGCTTGGAGTCGGCCAGCCCGGGCACGATGCCCCGTCGGCCGTCCGGCAGGATCACCGCGGCTGCCACCAGCGGCCCGGCGCAGGCCCCGCGGCCCGCCTCGTCGACGCCAGCGACAGGTTCGAGGCCCACCCGCCGCAGCGCCCGCTCGTAGCCGTGCAGGCCGGCGTCGCGACGCACGGTGGCGCCTCGGGGCAGGGTGCTCATATGCCGACGAGCCTACGGCTGATCGAGCGACTGGGCATCGAAGATCGCCGGCCGGTCGAGGATCTCCAGCCGGTTCACTGGCCACACGATCGACCAGACCTTGCCCACCACGGCGTCGCCGGGCACGAAGCCGCCCCCCGGATCGCCGATGTGCACCCGCGAGTCGCCGGACTCGAACCGGTTGTCGCCCATCACCCACAAGGTGTCGCCCGGCACCCGGACGTCGAAGGTCTGCTCAGACGGGGCCACGCCGTCCTTGACATAGTTGGTCTCCTTCAAGCGGACCCCGTTGACGGTGACCCGGCCGCGGTCGTCGCAGCACACGACCCGGTCACCCCCGACGCCGATGACCCGCTTGACCAGGTGTCCGCCGGTCGGATAGAGCCCGATCGCCTCCAGCGCGCGCTGCGCGAGCCCGGTGGCCTCCCGGCTCTCGGCAGGGGCGAGCCAACCGCCCGGGTCGTCGAACACGATGACGTCGCCGCGGCGGATGTCGCCATTCCAGTACGAGATCTTCTCGACCAGGATCCGGTCGCCCTGGACGAACTGGGGCTCCATCGAGCCGGACGGGACGAAGAACGCCTGCACGAAGAACGCCTTGACCACGATCGCCAGCACCAGCGCGGTGGTCAACAAGACGAGGACCTCCTGCCACAGCGGCAGGGTCTTGTTCTCCCTACCCTCGGGCGGGGGCTCCTCGTCAGCCTTGGCGTGGCGTGCGGTCACCAGCGCTGCCTAGGTCGTCCGGGCTCACGCACCGGTGGTCTCGCGGCGCTCCTTGATCTTGGCAGCCTTGCCGCGCCGGCTACGCAGGTAGTAGAGCTTGGCGCGGCGGACGTCGCCGCGGGTGGCAACCTCGATCTTGTCGATGATCGGTGTGTGCAGCGGGAAGGTGCGCTCCACTCCGACGCCGAAGCTGATCTTGCGCACGGTGAACGAGCGGCGTACGCCGGAGCCCTGCACCCGGATGCACACACCCTGGAACACCTGGATCCGGGAGCGGGTGCCCTCCACCACGCGGACGTGGACCTTGAGGGTGTCCCCGGCACGGAACTGGGGGATGTCGGAGCGCAGCGAGGCGGCGTCGACGACATCGATCGCGTTGGTCATGGCGCAGTCACTTCCTTGTCGGTGCCACAGGTCACCCACGGACGGGAGTTCGAGTCGGCGCGCCGCATTCCAGCAGTGCTGTGGCGTCCGTCCCCGGTGGCAGACGGACCCAGACCTGGCTCGATGTCACGAGCAGACGTGTGCGGTGCCGGCGGATCAGTCTGCCACAGCGCGGACCGGGCGGCGAAATCACCCGGTGGCGGCCGGCCCGGCTACCGGCCGGGCTGCCCGCTGCGCGGCGGGGGCGGCGGCAACAGGTCCGGCCGGCTGATCGCCGTCCGCCGCCGCGACTGGTCGTCGCGCCAGCGCGCCACCGCGGCGTGGTCGCCGGAGAGCAGCACAGCGGGAACCTCCAGGCCGCGCCACACCGCTGGCTTGGTGTAGACCGGATGCTCGAGCAGCACCCCGCCGTCGCCCATGCCGTGCGACTCCTCGTCGAGCGAGTCGGGGTTGCCGATGAAGCCGGGCAGCAGCCGGGCCACGGCTTCGACGATCGCGAGCGCGGCGACCTCACCGCCGTTCAGCACGTAGTCACCGAGCGAGACCTCCTCGACCGGCATCCGGCTGGCGGCATGGTCGATGACCCGCTGGTCGATCCCCTCGTAACGGCCGCAGGTGAACAGCAGCCACGGCTCGGCCGCCAGCCGCACCGCATCGGCCTGGGTGAACGGCCGCCCGGCGGGGGTGGGCACCAGCATCCGCGGTGGCCTCGGTAGGTGAGCCGGTGCGAGGGCGTCGAGGGCGTCGCCCCAGGGCTCGGGGCGCATCACCATGCCCGGCCCGCCGCCATACGGGGTGTCGTCGACGGTGCGGTGCCGGTCGCTGGTCCAGGTGCGCAGATCGTGCACGCCCACCTGCAGCAACCCGCTGTGTTGGGCGCGGCCGGGCAGCGACAGCGACAGCGGGGCCAGGTAGTCGGGGAAGATCGAGACGATGTCGATGCGCACGTCAGGCCCGCAGATCGGGGTCGTCGAGCAGGCCGGGTGGAGCCTCGACGCGTACGGTTCCCGCGACCAGGTCGACGTCGGGCACCAGCGCCTGCACAAAGGGAACGAGGTGGGTGCGGTCCGCGCCCCGCACCACCAGCAGGTCCTGCGCGGGTAGGTGCTGGACCTCGGTGACGACGCCGACCGGGTCGCCGGCGGTGGTACTCACCCTGAGACCGACCAGCTGACGGTCGTAGAACTCGTCGGGGTCGCGGGGAGCGCTGTCGGCGTCGACGGCGGCCACCAGCTCCGCCCCTCGCATGGCCTCGGCCTCGGTGCGGGTGCCGACCTCGGTGAACGACACCAGCAGCCGGCTCGTGTGCATCCGGCTCGACCGCACGGTCAGCTGCTTAGCGGTGGCACCGTCGCCGGCACGCACCCGCAGCACCGCGCCGTCGGCGAACCAGACGTCGGGCTCGTCGCTGCGCACCTCGACGCTCACCTCACCGCGGATGCCGTGTGCACGACCCAGCCGGCCGACAACGACGTCCACGACAGCCAGCGGCGGGGATCAGCGACGCCGGTCGACGTCGACGAAGTCGATGCGGGCACCACCGTCGCCGGCGACGGCACCGATCACCGTACGGATCGCGGTGGCGGTTCGCCCGGACCGGCCGATGACGCGCCCGAGGTCGTCGGGGTGCACCCGCACCTCGAGGAGGCGGCCGCGACGCAGCTGCTTGGTCTGCACGTCCACGTCGTCGGGGTGCTCGACGATCGCGCGCACCACGTGCTCGAGAGCCTCGGCGAGCACGCCGGTCAGCTCTCGACGGGCTCGGTGGCGGCGGACTTGTCGGCCGGCATCTCCTCGGCCGACTCGGCCGGCTCGGCCGGCTTCTCGTCGGCCGGCTCCGCCGGCTCGGCCGGCTCGGTCGGCTTCGCCGGCTCGGCCGGCTTCTCGTCGGCCGGCTCCGCCGGCTTCTCGGTCTGCTCATCGGTCTTGGCCGACTTCTTGGCCGGGGTCTTCTTGGTGGCCTTCTTGGTAGTCACGGCCTCGGTGGCCGAGTCGCCGTGCGCCTCCTTGAGCACCTCGTTGAAGGTGTCGAGCTTGTCCCTGCGGGGCGCGGCCTCGAGCAACGGGGGTGGCGCCGGCTGTCCCTTGAACCGCTGCCAGTCGCCGGTCTTGCTCAGCAGCGCGCGCACCGGTTCGCTGGGCTGCGCGCCCACCGACAGCCAGTGCTGGGCGCGGTCGGAGTCGACCTTGATCACCGACGGGTCGGTCTTGGGGTTGTAGGTACCGATCTCCTCGATCACCCGGCCATCGCGCTTGGTGCGTGAGTCGGCGACGACGATGCGGTAGAAGGGCGTACGGATCTTGCCCATGCGCTTCAGACGGATCTTGACGGCCACGAGTGTGGGTGTCTCCCTGCTGGATCGATGTGGATGGGCGGTCACGTCCGGCGTGGGGGTGCCGGCGGAGCGCCGCGAGGAACCGCCGCGCCTCGGTTGAGAGGGACCGCGGCCGACGGGTTCAACGACTGAGTGTGCCAGATGGCAGCAGGCACGGCCCAATCGCCTTCGCCCCGCGCCCCGCCGCGACCCGTCCACCACACGCCACGTTTACGTGCCGGGCGGTCGCCTCACGTGGCACGCACGGCCCGTAAGGGGATGGCCGGTCACGTTTACGTGGCGCAGCGCCAGGGGGCCAACGGGGTGCCGGGGCTGGGTGTCAGGCGACGACCCGGCCACGCAGCACGACCCGGGTCGGGGCGGCGAGCACCTCCAGGTCGGCCAGCGGGTCGGCGGCGTAGACGCAGAAGCTGGCCGGCACACCCTCGTCGAGCCGCGACGGGCGACCCAGCCACTCCCGGGCCCGCCAGGACGCGGCGCCCAGGGCCTCGAAGGTGTTCAGCCCGTACGTCGCGAGCTGGGCGACCTCCTCGGCGATCAGCCCGTGCGCCAGCACTCCCCCGGCGTCGGTACCGGCATAGATGGGCACCCCCGCCTCGTACGCGGCGCCGATCGTCTCGCGGCGTCGGGCGAAAAGCGCCCGCATGTGCGCGGCGTAGGCCGGGAACTTGGCCCCACCCTGGTCGGCGTAGGTGGGGAAGTTCTCGAGCTGCCTGGCCGTGGGAACCAGCGCCGTACCGTGCGCAACCATGGCGTCGACCAGGTCGGCGGACAGCCCGGTGCCGTGCTCGATGCAGTCGATGCCGGCGTCGATCAGATCCGGTAGCGCGGCCGCGCCGAACACGTGGGCGGTCATCCGCGCGCCGCTCTCGTGCGCAGCCGCCACCGCCGCGTGCACCGCCTCGGCCGGCCACAACGGGGCCAGGTCACCCGCCTCCCGCTCGATCCAGTCGCCGACGACCTTGACCCAGCCGTCGCCGCGAGCGGCCTCCTGGGCGACGTAGGCCGGCAGGTCGGCCGGCTCGACCTCGTGGGCGTAGTTGCGGATGTAGCGCCGCGGACGGGCGATGTGCCGCCCGGCGCGGATGATCTCGGGCAGGTCCGGGCGCTCGTCGATCCAGCGGGTGTCCGCCGCGCTGCCGCAGTCGCGCAGCAGCAGCGCGCCGCCGTCCCGGTCGTCGACGGCCTGCTGCTCCTGGGTCGGCTCGTCGACGGCGCCGCCCGCGTCGAGGCCGACGTGGCAGTGCGCGTCCACCAGACCGGGCACCACCCACACCCGCCCCAGACCCGCCGCCAGTTCGGTGGCGCCGGCGACCGGTTCGTAGGTCACCGTGCCGTCGACGACGTACAGGTCCCGGTGCTCGCCCTCCGGCAGCACCACCCCACCCACGCGCAGCACCGAAGTCACGGGCGGCACGGTAGCGGGCCGCCGTCAGATCAGGTCGCGCAGTTGCTTCGGCAGCTCGAAGTCGTCGGGCATCTGGGCGCTGCCCGAACTGCCCGACCCGTCGGGGCGCCCGAACGGCGAGTCGCCGCCCGCGCCAGGCGCAGGCCGGTTGGCCGCCACCTTGGCCTGCTCGGCCCGCTTGGCCGGGTTGCCCGAACCCCGCTTGGCGCGGCCCTTCTTGGCCTGCTGCTTGGCCTTGGCCCGCTTGCCGCCGCCGGGCACACCCGGCATGCCCGGCATCCCACCACCGTTGGCGAGCTGGCTCATCATCGTGCGCGCCTCGAAGAAGCGGTCGACAAGCTGGTTGACCTGCTGCACGGTGGTGCCCGACCCGCGGGAGATCCGTTGCCGCCGCGAGCCGTCGATGATCTTGGGTTCGGCCCGCTCCGCCGGCGTCATCGACTGGATGATCGCCTGCAGCCGGTCGACCTCGCGCTCGTCGATGCCGGCGATCTGCTCCTTCATCTCGCCCATGCCGGGGAGCATCCCGAAGATCTTCGACAGCGAGCCCATCTTGCGTACGGCCTGCATCTGCTGCAGGAAGTCGTCGAGCGTGAAGCCGGTGCCGGTGCCGCGCAGCTTGTCCGCGGCCTGCTGCGCCTGCTCGGCGTCGAAGGTCTTCTCGGCCTGCTCGATCAAGGTGAGCATGTCGCCCATGCCGAGGATGCGTGAGGCCATCCGGTCGGGGTGGAAGACGTCGAAGTCGGTGAGCTTCTCGCCGTTGGAGGCGAACATCACCGGCCGACCCGTCACCTGGGCAACCGACAGCGCGGCGCCGCCTCGCGCGTCGCCGTCGAGCTTGGACAGCACCACGCCGTCGAAGCCGACGCCGTCGAGGAAGGCCAGCGCCGTGTTCACGGCGTCCTGACCGACCATCGCGTCGATGACGAACAGCGTCTCGTCGGGGTGCACTGCGTCGCGGATGTCGGCGGCCTGCTGCATCAGCTCGGCGTCGATGCCGAGGCGGCCGGCGGTGTCCACGATGACGACGTCATGCAACGTACGCCGGGCGTGCTCGATGGAGTCGCGGGCGACCCCGACCGGATCGCCGACGCCGTTACCGGCCTCGGGAGCAAAGACGGTGACCCCCGCCTGCGAGCCGACGATCTGCAGCTGGTTGACGGCGTTGGGCCGCTGCAGGTCGGCGGCGACCAGCATCGGGGTGGTGCCCTGCTCCTTGAGCCAGCGGCCGAGCTTGCCGGCCAGGGTGGTCTTGCCGGCGCCCTGCAGCCCGGCGAGCATGATCACCGTCGGCGCCTGCTTGGCGAAGCGCAGCCGGCGGGTCTCGCCGCCCAAGATGGCGACGAGCTCCTCGTCGACGATCTTGATGACCTGCTGGGCCGGGTTGAGGGCGGCGCTCACGTCGGCGCCGCGAGCACGCTCCTTGACCGCGGCGATGAACGACCGCACCACCGGCAGGGCGACGTCGGCCTCCAGCAGCGCGATGCGGATCTCGCGGGCGGTGGCGTCGATGTCGGCGTCGGTGAGCCGGCCCTTGCCGCGCAACGACTTGAACGTCGCGGCCAGACGGTCCTGGAGCGTGTCGAACACCGGGGCATCCTCGCAGTGTCGGCGGAGTGCGGTCGGGAGCCAGCCTAGCCGCGCGCGGTGCCAGCGCCGTCGGCCAAGCCCCGCTGCAGCATTGACGCCAGGTCGGTGGCCGCCTGCTCGTCGAAGGCGCGGCCGTCGCGGTCGGTGACGTAGACCACGTCCTCGGCCTGCGGTCCGAGGGTGTCCACGTGTGCCGACCGCACGTTCGCGCCGGCATCGGCCAGCAGGTGGCACAGCCGCCAGACCAGGCCGGGTCGGTCGGCCGCCCGCACCTCGAGCACGGTCGCCGTCGACGACACCGCCGGCAGCACCCGGACGCGGGGCGGTGCGACCGGCGCGGCTCTCGAGACCGAGCTCGTGCTGGCCGGCAGCAGCCGGTCGACGAGGTCGGTGCTCCCGTCGAGGACCCGGTCGAGGCGCAGCCGGAGCCCGGCGACGTCCACCTCGATGGCGTCGAGATCCCACCAGGAGACGGCGACGATCTCGCGTCCGGCGGCCCCGGCCCCCTCGTGCAGCGCAGCGCGGGCAGCCCGGATCGTCAAGCCAGAAACCGCCATCGCACCCGCGACGTCGGCCAGCAGGCCCAGTCGGTCGGCCGCCGCCACCGACACGCGGGTGCCGTCGGGCTGCGGATGCACCCGCAACCGGTACGGCCCCGAAAGCACGCCGCTGGCCCAGACCGGTGCGGGCTGCTGGCGCTGCTCGGTCCTCGGGTGCCCGGCGCCACCTGAGCGGGCGCGGTCGGCCAGCACGCCGCCCACGGCGGCAACCAGGCGCCGCACGAGCGCTGCCCGCCAGGTGGTCCAGGCCCCCGCGCCGGCGCTGCGGGCATCGGACTCGGTCAGCGCCGCCAGCAGGGCCAAACGTGCGTCGTCGACCAGCTGGTCGGCAACCCACGCTAGGGTCTCGGGGTCGTCGATGTCGCGACGCACCGCGGTCGTGGGCAGCAGCAGGTGGTGGCGGACGAGGAAGCCGATCAGCTCGGTGTCGGCGACGTCGAAGCCGAAGCGCATCGCGACCTTCTCGGCGACCGGGACGCCGACCACGCTGTGGTCGCCGGTGAGCTGCTTGCCGATGTCGTGCAGCAGCGCCGCCACGACGAGCACGTCGGCTCGGGCGACGTCGCGCAGTCGCCTCGAGACCTCGACGCACGTCTCGAGGCAGTGTCGGTCGACGGTGAAACGGTGCACGGGTGAGTCCGAGGCCCGCAGCCGCAGCCCGTCCCACTCCGGTAGCCACCGGCGTACCAGCCCGGCGTGGTCGAGCTCCTCCCAGACCGCCACCAGCCCTGGACCGGCGGCGAGCAGCCGCACGACGGTGCGGCGGGCATGGTCGGGCCACGGGTCGGGCGGGTCGGGTGCGGACGCGGCGAGCCGCGCAGCGGTGCTTGGTGCCAGCAGCAACCCACGCTCGGCTGCCTCCGCGGCCGCCCGCAGCGCCAGGAAGGGGTCGTCGTCCACCCGGGCCTGCTGGTCGAGTACCACCTCTCCGGCGAGGACCGCGAGGCCCTCGCCCAGCCGCTCCAGACGCGGCCGGCGGCTGGCCCGCCCCGGCAGCCGACTGGGCCGGTCAAGGGCTTGCTCGATGCGGCGCCAGGTCAGGTCGAACAGGTGCGCGGTGCGGCGCCCGAGACCACGCACGTGCCGGCCGAGGGTGTCGGCGTCGATGGCGAGCAGGTCGGCGACCTCGGGGACGAGGTCGGGCAGCAGCCGGTCGCTGCGCCGGCCGGCGGCCTGGTGCAGCGCGTCGCGGACGTCGAGCAGCGCGGCGCGATGCTCCTCGACCTGCTGGTGCGGCACGTCGACGAGCCAGGTGGCGACCAGCGCCCGCAGCACGACGCCGTCGCGCAGCCCGCCCCGGGAGTCCTTCAGGTCGGGTACGGAGGCATAGGCCAGGTCACCGGCGCGCTCGGCGCGCTGGCGGCAGGCCGCCCGCAGCTCGGGAAGCCGCTTGCGCGCAGCCCGGCGCCAGTCGGCCAGCACCGCCGACCGCAGCTCCTGGCTGAGCGAGGCGGCGCCCGCGACGTGCCTGGCATCGAGCATGCCCAGTGCCGCACGCCAGTCCCTGCCGGCGACGGCCCGCATCGTGCGGGTGTCGCGCACCGCATGGTCCAGCTGCACCCCGTCGTCCCACAGCGGGTACCACAGCAGCTCGGCCAGCTGGGTGACGTGGCCGACCGCGACCTCCGGGGCGTGCAGCAGCACCACGTCGACGTCGCTGCGCGGCGACATCTCCCCCCGACCGTAGCCGCCGACGGCGACCAACGACGTGCGCCCGGCGATCGCGGGCAGCGCCGCGACCGCCGACTCGTAGAGCGCGGCGAGCCGGGTGTCGATGCGGTCCGAGCGCTCCCAGCGGGCACCCGCGAACATGCCCGGGAGCACGCCGGTCGATCCAGTCCTGGCTTCTGGACTGGGCACGCCGTGCTCCCGGGCGAGGCTGCTCACAGTGCCGGCGTGCCCACTTCCCCGGTGCGCACCCGGACCACGGACTCGACCGGCATGACCCAGACCTTGCCGTCGCCGATCTTGCCGGTCTGCGCGGCCTTGGTGATGACGTTGACGACGTCGGCCACGTCACCGTCGTCGACCACCACGTCGACCCGGATCTTGGGCACCAAGGTGACGTCGTACTCCGCACCGCGGTAGACCTCGGTGTGCCCCTTCTGCCGGCCGTAGCCACTGGCCTCGGTGACGGTCATCCCGGCCACGCCGAAGGTCTCCAGCGCCTCCCGGACGTCTTCCCACTTGTGTGGCTTGACCACTGCTGTGATGAGCTTCATGACTGCACACTCCCCGCGTGTCGGGCGTCTGCTGGGTGGGTGGTCTGTGCCGAGGTGCCGGCACCGGCCGTGGCACGGCCACCGATGGCCGAGACGTTCAGCTCGTAGCCGGTCTCAGCGTGCTCGCTGGAGTCGATGCCGGCAACCTCGTCCTCCTCGCTGATGCGGAAGCCGATCGTCGCCTGCAGCGCCAGCCCGATCGCCAACGTGAGCACGAAGGAGAAGACCAGCACCGCCCCGGCTCCGACCGCCTGCCGCCACAGCTGGTCGACACCGCCGCCGTACAGCAGGCCATCGACCCCGGCAGGGGCCGCGGCAGTCGCCAGGAAGCCGACACCGAGGGTGCCGATGAGCCCGCCCACGAGGTGGACGCCGACGACGTCGAGCGAGTCGTCGTAGCCGAAGGTGTACTTCAGGCCGACGGCCAGCGCGCAGCCGGCGCCGGCGACCAGGCCCAAGATGATCGACCCGACCGGCGACAGCGCCGAGCAGGCCGGCGTGATCGCGACCAGCCCGGCGACGACACCGGAGGCGCCGCCCAGCGAGGTCGCATGCCCGTCGCGTAGGCGCTCGGTGACGAGCCAGCCGAGAGCGGCGGCGCCGGTAGCCACGAGGGTGTTGACCCAGGCGACGGCTGCGACGCCGTTGGCGCCGATCGCCGACCCGGCGTTGAAGCCGAACCAGCCGAACCAGAGCAGGCCGGCGCCGAGCATGACCAGCGGCAGGCTGTGCGGCCGCATCGCGTCGCGGCGCCACCCGATCCGATTGCCCAGCACCAGGGCGAGCGCGAGAGCGGCGGCACCGGCGTTGATGTGCACCGCGGTGCCACCGGCGAAGTCGATCGCGGCGAGGTCGTTGGCGATCCACCCGCCGAGGGAGTTGGGCCCGGCGGTGGTGCCGTCGAAGGAGAACACCCAGTGCGCGACCGGGAAGTAGACGACGGTGGCCCAGATGCCGGCGAACACCATCCAGGTGCCGAAGCGGGCCCGGTCGGCGATGGCGCCGCTGATCAGCGCCACCGTGATGATCGCGAAGACTCCCTGGAACCCGACGAAGGCCATCGAGGGCAGCGTCGCGACGAGCGACTTCTCCGCCATCAGCCCGCTCAGGCCGAGGAACTGGGTCGGGTCGCCCAGCAGCCCGCCCCCGACGTCGTCACCGAACGCGAACGAGTATCCGTACAGCACCCATAACACGCTGATGAGCGCCATCGCACCGAAACTCATCATCATCATGTTGAGGACGCTCTTGACCCGGACCATGCCGCCGTAGAACAGCGCCAGTCCGGGTGTCATGAGCAAGACGAGTGCGGCACTTGCCAGCACCCACGCGGTGTCACCAGTATCCATCGAGTCGGTCTCCCTGCAGCGGGCCCCTGAGGGCAGTCAGCTTGGTCAGCGGATCCGTCGACTGGCGCGGGACCGCGTTGTCCCGTCAGCAGCGACGACCCCTGCACTCTCGCCCCGCCAGGTTTCGCATCGGCTCGAGGCGTGTTGCGCCGAGGTGACAGTTGCCGGGATCGTGTTACGCGGGTGTGAACGACCGCCCTATTGTCGGCGCCGTCGCCGGTCCCCGGCGCCGCGTCCGCGCGCGCTCAACCGTCCAGCAGCGCGTCGACGAACGTCTCGGCCTCGAACGGCGCCAGGTCGTCGGCGCCCTCCCCGAGGCCGACCAGCTTCACCGGGACGCCGAGCTCACGCTGCACGGCGATGACGATGCCTCCCTTGGCGGTGCCGTCGAGCTTGGTCAGCACGATGCCGCTGACGTCGACCACCTCGGCGAAGACCCGCGCCTGGGTGAGACCGTTCTGGCCCGTGGTCGCGTCGATCACGAGCAGCACCTCGGTGACCGGGGCCTGCTTCTCCACCACCCGCTTGACCTTGCCGAGCTCGTCCATCAGGCCGGACTTGGTGTGCAGCCGGCCGGCGGTGTCGACCACCACCGTGTCGACCCCCCGATCGGCGCCGACACGCACGGCCTCGAAGCCGACGCTGGCGGGATCGGAGCCCTCCGGTCCCCGCACCGTGTCGACGCCGACCCGCTCACCCCAGGTCTGCAACTGGTCGGCCGCTGCCGCGCGAAAGGTGTCAGCAGCGCCCAGCAGCACCTGCTTGTCCTCGGCGACCAGCACCCGCGCGATGCGGCCTACTGTCGTCGTCTTGCCGGTCCCGTTGACGCCCACCACGAGGACGACACCCGGCTTGCCGGGCGCACCCTCGACCCGCACGGTCCGGTCGAGCGTCGGGTCGACGAGGCGTACCAGCTCGTGCCGCAGCGCCTGCCGCGCATCGGTCTGGCCGCCGGCGGCGCGCAGCCTCGCGCGCAGAGCCTGCACGAGCTCTTGGGTTGGCCCGACGCCGACGTCCGCGGCCAGCAAGGTGTCCTCGATCGCCTCCCAGTCGTCCTCGCCGAGGCGGTCACGAGACAGCACCGACAGCAGGCTGCGGCCCAGCGAGGCCTGCGAACGCGCCAGCCGGGCCCGCAGGCGCGACCACCGACCGGCAGGAGACTCCGGCCGCTCCAGCGCAGGAGCTGCCGGCATGTCGACCTCGTCGACCGTGCGGGTCGCGGTGTCACGGGGAACCTCCGCCTCGTCGCTGACCCTCGGCTCGAGGGTCTCGGGCGGCCCGGACGGACCGGGCGGCGGCGGGCCGATCCGAGCCCGGACGAGCAGGCCCGTTGCCACCCCGATGATGGCCACCAGGCCCAGGCCGAGCAGGACGTACTGAAGGTCGGTCACGGGTGCCGATCCTGCCAGGGGGCGGCCACCCACCGGTCACGGGTGCCGGCCGGGTCCGGCAGCGGGGCGTGCGGTACGTGCCTCAGCCGGGGTGTTCCTCGAAGCCGCGCGCGGCAAGGGCAAGCACCCGGTCCACCGCCGCGGCGCTCTCGCCGCCCGCGGTGAGGTTGCGGACCCACACCTCGGCGTCCAGCCCGGCGATGGTCTGCACCAGGACCCCGGCGGGGCGAGCGTGCAGCCCGTGCAGCAGCCCGACGGTGAAACTGCCGGTCCGGCACTGCGGTTCGGCATCGGGCCGGGCCGGTACCTCACCGCCGGGGACCGGCGCACCCAGCTGCGCCTGCTTGGACGACAAAGCGTCGGCAGCCTGCGCGGCCACCTCGTGCAACGTGCCGCCTGCTCCCGCTGCAGCCACCGCCGCGACCAGCCCTTCGACCAGCGGGCCGGGGCTGACCGTCACCCGCCGACGCAGGTCCGCATCATCGATCAGGTCGAGCGCTCGGCCCGCTGCCTGCACCGCGCTCGCCATGTCGGTGAGGACGAGGACACCGGCCCCCCGGTCGGCGGCACGCAGGGCACTGGCAACGACCTCCGCACCGGTTTGCATGGTGTCGTCGTCGACGGCGGTCGCTACCTCGATCGGCACCAGCGTGCTCGACGACACGGCGCGCGACAGCTCGGCTGCGGCCGCGACCAGCGGCGGGCTGTGCGACTCGACGACCACCCCGACGACGCTCACCCGTCCCGCCGGTGGCACCCGTCGAGCAGCACGTACGCACAGGCGGCGGGCGTCTTCATCGCCGCAGACAGTACGCTGCCGGGCCGGCTAGGCCGAGGCGGCTTCGCGCAGCCGCTGGCTGATCACCACCGAGACGCCGTCGTCGCGCATGCTCACTCCGTAGAGGGCGTCGCCGACGCCCATGGTGCGCTTCTGGTGGGTGATGACCAGCAGCTGACTGTCGTTCCGCAGCTCCTCGTAGATCTCCAGCAGCCGGCCCAGGTTGGTGTCGTCGAGGGCGGCCTCGACCTCGTCAAGGATGTAGAACGGGCTCGGGCGGGCCTTGAACAGCGCGACCAGGAACGCCACCGCGACCAGCGACCGCTCGCCACCGGACAGCAGCGACAGCCGCTTGATCTTCTTGCCCGGCGGTCGCGCCTCCACGTCGACCCCGCTGGTCAGCAGGTCGCCGGGGTCGGTCAGCGTCAACCGCCCCTCACCACCGGGAAAGAGCCGGGCGAACACCGCCTCGAACTCCCGCTCGACGTCGGCGTAGGCCTCGCTGAACACCTGGAGCACCCGGGCGTCGACCTCGCTGATGATGTCGAGCAGGTCACGCCGGGTCTTGCGTACGTCCTCGAGCTGCTCGCCGAGGAACTGGTGCCGCTCCTCCAGCGCCGCGAACTCCTCCAGAGCGAGCGGGTTGATCTTGCCAAGCTGGGCCAGCGCGCGCTCGGCGGTGCGCAGCCGCTTGGCCTGCTCCTCGCGGTCGTAGGAGTCGTCCGACCCGAAGTCGGCGAGCAGCGTGTCGGCGTCGAGGCCGACCTCGTCCAGCGCCCGCTGCTCGAGCGTCTCCAGCCGCAGCCGCTGCTCGGCGCGGGCAACCTCATCGCGGTGGACGGAATCGGTGAGGCGGGTCAGCTCGACCTCGAGGTCGCGCAACGTGCAGCGAGCCGTCGCCAGCTGGGCCTCGCGACCGGAGCGGGCCTGCTCGACCTCGGCCCGCAAGGCGGCCGCCGCCTCGAGCGAGCGGTCGAGACGCGCGAGCGCACGGGACGCGGCCGCCGCTACCCCGCGGGCCGCCGCGGCCTCACGGAGCAGCTGGTCGTGCCGGGCCGCCGCCCGGGCTCGCGCCTCCTGCTCGACCTCGGCCTGCCGCTCCACCTGCTCGGCGCGGGCAGCGAGCGCGCGACAGCGCTCCTCGGCGGTGCGCAGCGTCAGCCGGGCATCGGTCTCCTCCCCGCGCAGGGCGCTGGCGACGTCGCCGAGCCGGGCCAGCTCGGTGCCGTCGTGCTCGTCGCGGGGGGCGGCCTCGGCCTGGGCGACCCGCTGCTCCAGCTCGGTGAGGCCCTCGAGGTTGCGGTCGCGGGACTGCTCGGCTGCCAGCACCGCGGCCGTGATCCGGGCGCCCTCGGCGCGGGCCGAGCGAGCCAGGCTGCCCAGGTGGGCGAGCTGCTCGGCGAGGGCAGCCATCGCAGCATCGGACTCGTGCAGTGCCGCCAGTGCGGCCTCCGCGGCCCCGCGTGCGGCGTCCAGCTCGTCGTCCAGGTGGGCGAGGTCGAAGCGCAGCCGCTCGCACATACGGCTGGCCTCGCCGAGCCGCTCGGTGGCGTCGTCGACGGCGGCCTGCACTTCGAGCAGGCTGGGCGCGCTCGCCGACCCACCGGCGGCGCGAAGTCGGCCGAGCAGGTCACCGTCGCGGGTCACGGCACTCAGCTGGGGGTGGTGCGCGAGCACGGTACGGGCCGCGTCGAGATCGTCGACCACGACCACGTCGGCGAGCAGCGCTGCCAGCGCCGGTCGAACCGTTGCCGGAGCCTCGATCACGTCGACCACCGGGAGGGCGCCAGCAACCACGTCTGCGGCCGCCTCGGCGGCGGGCTCCCTCTCGGGATCCGTCGCCGCGACCAGCAGGCCGGCGCGCCCCAGCTCGTCGTCACGAAGCAGCCGCAGCGCGGCGACGGCAGGGTCGACCCCGTCGACGACCACGGCATCGGCGGCCGGGCCCAGAGCCGCGCTCACCGCGGCCTCGTACCCGCTGCGCACGCTGAGCAGTGCCGACACCGAGCCGAGCACGCCGGACAGGCGCTCGGAGGCGGCCAACAGTGCGCCGGCACCGTCTTTGCGGGCCAGGCCGAGCTCGAGGGCCTCGCTGCGGGCCGCCAGCGCGGCACGCTCCTGCTCGGCCGCCCGCGCCGCCTCGCGCAGCTTGCCGGCACGTGCCTCCAGGTCCTGGAGCACCGCGGCGGCTGCCTCGTAGGCCTCGTCTAGGCCGCCCTCACCGGCGTCCAGCCCGGCGACCTGGTTCTCGTGGGTGGTGAAGTCCCGCTGAGCGCGCTCGGCGCGGGCCTCGATCTCGGCCCGGGCTTCGAGCAGCCGGCCGATCTCGTCGTCGGCGGCAGCTGCCCGGCTGCGCAGCGCGTGCAGCCGGCCATGCAGCCGGGCCAGTCCCTCACGCCGGTCCGCCGCTGCCCCCGCCAGTTCGGTGACCCGCCGGTCCTCGTCGGCGTGCGCCTGCTCGGCGCGCTCGCGCGCCTGCACGGCACGGTCGAGGGCGGCCCGGTGTTCCTCGACCTCCGCCTCGACCCGGTGCTGCTCGGCACGAGCCGCCGCGGCCTCGTCGGCCAGCTGCGCCGGGGCGGGCCCGGCGCGTACGCCGATGTCATCCTCGGCCGCCCGCCGGACCCGCTCCGCGGCCAGCCCGGCGGTGCCGACGATGCGGTCCCGCAGGCCGGACAGGCGGTACCAGGTGTCCTGCGCCGCCGACAGCCGAGGCGCGTCCTCGGTGAGGGCGGCTGCGACGGCGGTCTCGTCCGCCCGGGCGGCGGCAACGGCATCCTCGACCTCGGCACGGTAGGCACGCAGCGCGGACTCGTCGGACAGCTCGCGCTCGAGGATGGCACGGGCGGTGCCGACGTCGTCGGCGAGCAGCCGGGCCCGAGCGTCGCGCAGGTCTGCCTGCACGGTGGCTGCCTGCCGAGCCACCTCCGCCTGCCGGCCGAGCGGCTTCAGCTGGCGGCGCAGCTCGACCAGCAGGTCCTGCACGCGGGTGAGGTTGCCCTCGGTTGCCTCCAGCTTGCGTAGCGCCTTCTCTTTGCGCTTGCGGTGCTTGAGAACTCCGGCGGCCTCCTCGATGAAGCCGCGCCGGTCCTCGGGGGTGGCCTGCAGCACCGAGTCCAGCTGCCCCTGCCCGACGATGACGTGCATCTCGCGGCCGATACCGGAGTCGCTGAGCAGCTCCTGCACGTCGAGCAGCCGACAGCCCTGTCCGTTGATGGCGTACTCCGACCCGCCGCTGCGAAACATCGTCCGCGAGATCGTCACCTCGGCGTACTCGACCGGCAGCGCTCCGTCGGCGTTGTCGATGGTCAAGATCACCTCGGCGCGACCGAGGGGCGCCCGACCAGCGGTGCCGGCGAAGATGACGTCTTCCATCTTGCCGCCGCGCAGCGACTTGGCGCCCTGCTCCCCCAGCACCCACGCCAGTGCGTCGACGACATTGGACTTGCCCGACCCGTTGGGGCCAACGACGCAGGTGATGCCGGGCTCGAACTGCAAGGTCGTCGTCGACGCAAAGGACTTGAACCCGCGCAGCGTCAGGCTCTTCAGGTACAAACCCCGGCTCCTCATCGGTCGCGTGCGCGGACGGCGAAAGCCGTGCAAACGCTAGCGAGCGGGGGTGCCGACGGGGGCCAGGCGCGCCGAGACCGGCGAGCGGGGCGGTGCCGAGCTCAGCGCAGGGCGGGTTCCAGCACCCGAGCCGCGTGCAGCTCGTCGACCAGTTCGCGCTCGCGCTGGGCCGCGGTCAGGGCGTCGTTGCGGGTCTGCAGCCGCAAGATCTCCGCCTCGAGGTCGGCGACTCGTCGACGCAGGCCGACCACCTCACGCAGCAAATTGGTGTCTCGTCCGCTGATGTGGCCTACGAGCGCTTTGGCCATCGATGCCCTCCACCTACGGGGTCGTGCCGGGAGGCGCCGGGGTGCACGTGCCTCCTGCTTGTGCCGGGGCCGATCTGCCGATCTGCCCATCTGCCCATCTGCCAGAATCCCACCGCATCGGCTTGCGGTCAACATCGGGGGTCGTCGGCTCGCCTGCACGCAGTCACCAGCGGGCCCGGCGCGGACGTGGCTGGCAGCCGGGACACGTGTACGACGAGCGGTTCATGAACGTGTCCCGCCGCACCGGGGCGCCGCACCGCGGGCACGGCAGGCCGTCCTGCCCGTAGACCGCGAGCGACCGGTCGAAGTAGCCCGACTCGCCGTTGACGTTGACGTACAGCGCGTCGAACGACGTGCCGCCCTGTTCGAGAGCCTCGCCCAGCACCGCCCGGACCGCGGCCACCAACCGGTCGATCTCAGCCCGCCGCAGCGTCTCGGTGGGCCGTGCATAGTGCAGCCGGGCACGCCACAGCGCCTCGTCGGCATAGATGTTGCCCACTCCCGACACCAGCCGCTGGTCGAGCAGCGCCCGCTTGAGGCCGGTGTGGCGGCCGCGCAGCCGTTCGGCGAACCGCCCGACGTCGAAAGCTGCCTCCAGCGGGTCGGCGGCGATGTGGGTCACCGGTGACGGCACGGCAGCGCCGTCCGCGGCCGAGGCGGACAGCGACGTCAGGACCAGACCACCGAACGTTCGCTGGTCGACGAACCGCAGATCCACCCCCGTGTCGAGGCCGAGCCGCACCCGCAGGTGCGCCTCGACCGGCGCGGACGAGGGCCGCACCAGCAGCTGGCCGGACATGCCCAGGTGCCCGAGGAGGGCCACGTCACCCGGCTGGCCAGCACCCGGCTGGCCCCCTGCGGGCTGCTGGTCGTCAAGGGGGAGCCACAGGTACTTTCCGCGTCGGCGGGCGGGCGTCAACCGGCTGCCGGCAAGCCGATCCGCGAAGTCACGCGCGCCGGCCAGGTGCCGTCGCACCGCGCGCGGGTTCAGCACCTCGACCCGCTCGACCGTCCGGCCGGCGACGTGCGCGGCCAGACCGCGGCGGACCACCTCGACCTCGGGCAGCTCGGGCACTCAGCCGCGACCCTCGACCTCGCGCCAGGCGGTCTCGGCCGCCTGCTGCTCGGCCTCCTTCTTCGACCGCCCGGCCCCGTTTCCGTACAGCTGCCCGGCGACCCGGACCTGCGCGGTGAACGTCTTGGCGTGGTCGGGACCGCTCTCAGCGATGACGTAGGTGGGCACGCCGAGGCCGAGGGAGGCCGACAGCTCCTGCAGGCTGGTCTTCCAGTCGAGACCGGCGCCCAGTGTGGCCGCCTCGGCCAGCAGCGGCTCGAACAGCGTGCGCACCACGTCGGAGGCCACGGCGAAGCCGTACTGCAGGTAGACGGCGCCGAGCAGCGCCTCGACGGTGTCGGCGAGGATCGAGGACTTGTCGTGCCCACCGGTCGTCTCCTCGCCCCGGCCGAGCCGCACGTGGTCGCCCACCCCCAGCGCCCGGCCCACCTCCGCCAGCGCGCGCGCGTTCACGACCGCCGCGCGCAGCTTGGCCAGCCGGCCCTCGGACAGGTCGGGATGGCCGCGGTAGAGCGCGTCGGTGACGACCAGGCCCAGCACCGAGTCGCCCAGGAACTCCAGCCGCTCGTTGGTCGGCAAACCACCATGCTCGTAGGCGTACGAGCGGTGCGTCAGCGCCAGCTCGAGCCCGGCGGGGTCGAGATCGGGGACGCCCAGCGCCACCCGGAGATCGTCATCTGGGCGGTGATCGTCGGGGTCAGCGACCATCGGTGTCTCGGGCGTCAGAGGACCTGTCGACGCTCAGACCGCGGGCCGTACTGTCCGCACTCGGGACATGCGCGGTGCGGCAGGTGCTGGGACCCGCAGGCCGGGTTCGCACAGGTCACCAGCGAGGGTGCCGTGGTCTTCCATGCGCTGCGGCGGTGCCGCGTGTTGCTGCGCGACAACTTCCGCTTCGGGACAGCCACGTCTCTACTCCTCGTCCTGGCCGGGTCCGGTGCCCGGGTCTGCTTGGTCGGACAGGTCGGCTGGCAGCAGTGTCGCCAGCACGGCCCACCGGGGGTCGGCAACCTCATCGTGCACGTGCCCGGGGTCTGCCGCCAGCCGCACCCCGCAGGTGGGGCACAGACCGGGACAGTCCTCGGTGCACAGCGGGCGGAACGGCAGTGCCAGCACCACCGCATCCCGCAGCAGCGGCTCGAGGTCGATCGCGTCGCCTTCGACCCGCCCCGCCTCGTCGGCCTCCGCGTCGCTCTCCGGATAGGCGTACAGCTCCTGCAGGTCGACCTCGAGCACGTTCTCCAGGTCGAGCAGGCACCGCGCGCACTCCCCGACCGTGCGTGCCCGCGCCGTTCCCGACACGAGCACGCCTTCCATCACCGACTCGAGCCGGAGCTCGAGGTCGACCGGGTCGCCCTGCGGCACGCCCAGCATCTCCACCCCGAGGCCAGCCGGGGCCAGCACCGAGCGCGACACCGTACGGCTGGACCCCGGTCGGCGGCTGAGCTCGTGGATGTCGAGCACGAGCGGCGCTCTGAGGTCCAGGCTGGACAGGGTGTCACTCCGGGTCATGGGCAAGGCAAAACGACGGGCTCCGAGAAGACCGGCATCAAGGGTAGCGGGTGCCTTGGGGCAGTGGAAATCAGGAGCCGTGGTCGGGCAGCGCGATGTCGTCGGGGTCGCGGCCATCGAAGTCCAACGCGCTGCGATCGTGCAGGCGCTCACGGCCGCGCTGGACCGCAGCCAGCGTTCGCGTCAGCGTCAGCTCGAAGGTCGCGAGTCGCTCGTCGACGTAGTCGTCGGTCTCGCGTCGTAGCGCCTCGGCCTCCTGCTTGGAGACGGCGGACACGTCGTGGTCGGCGACCAGTCGATCGCGCTCACGCTCGGCGGCGGCAACGATGTCGCCGGCCTCGGACCGCGCCCGGGCCAAGACGGCGTCGCGCTCGGCAAGCACCTGGTCGGACTCGGCGAGCGCAGCGGTAAGCATCTCCCGCAACTCGTCGACGGCGGTGAGCAGCTCGGAGCGGTTGACGACGGCTGACGTGGACAGCGGCATCGTCCGGGCCGCCGCCACGGCCTTGCGGATCTCGGCCAGCTTGACGTGCACGTTCACGGGCGAAGCGTAGCGACGTCAGCGGCGATCTCGCCGCCCGCGCAGTCGCCGGGTCATCTGGTCGAACACGAGCGGTGGCACCAGACCGGACACGTCACCGCCGCCGGCGGCGACCTCCTTGACCAGGCTAGATGCCAGGAAGGACCATTCCGGGGCGGTCGGCACGAACACGGTCTCGACGCCGGTGAGGCGAGAGTTCATCTGCGCCATCTGCAGCTCGTAGTCGAAATCGGTCACTGCCCGCAGGCCCTTCACGATGGCCCCGATCCCCCGCTGCCGGCAGAAGTCGACGAGCAAGCCCTCGAACGACTCCACCGACACCGCGGGCTCGTCGACGGTGACCATGCGCAACATGTCGACCCGCTCCTCGACCGCGAACAGGCCCTGCTTGGCATCGTTGACCAAGACGGCCACCGTCACGTGGTCGAACAGCCGGGCGGCTCGCGCCACGATGTCGAGGTGCCCGTTGGTGACGGGGTCGAACGAACCCGGGCAGACCGCGGTGGGCACGGCGGCGACTCCCCCTGGTCGGGTACCTCGGGTCGATCAGGCACGCCGACCGTACCAAAGCGTGGTCTGGCCGTAGCGTCGCTCGCCGGCGTCGACGACCCCGTCGGGGAACCGCCAGGCTTCGGCTCTGGTGGACCGCTCGACCACCAGCAGGGCCCTCGGCGCGCACCAGCCGCCAGCCAGCGCCGCCGCCAACGCGTCCCGCAGGACCGTGGCGTCGGCTGCGTACGGCGGGTCGGCGAACACCAGGTCGGCGACCACCCGGGGCGCCTCGGTGACGATCCGCTCAACTCGCTGGCCGAGCACCTCGGCTCGATCGGCGACCCCCAGCGCGTCGGCGTTTCGCCGCACCACCGCGGCCGAGCGACGGTCGGACTCGACCAGGACCGCGCGGGCCGCCCCGCGCGACAATGCCTCCAGCCCGACCGCCCCCGACCCGGCGAACAGGTCGAGCACCTCGGCGTCGGTGAGCCCACCCAGCAGCGACTCGACCCGCGAGAACAGCGCCTCCCGCACGCGGTCGCTGGTGGGCCGGGTTCCGGCTCCCGGTGGGGTCTCGAGCCGTCGGCCGCCGAGGGTGCCGGCCACGATCCGGGTCACCGTCGCTCAGGCCTTGTCGATGAAGTCGCCACGGCTGGTGTCCTCGAGGTCGGCCACTGCCGCGGCCAGGACGGGCAGCTGGTGCAGGTCGCGGTCGCGGGCGACCAGCTCGGTCGCATCGGCGCGGGCGTCGGTGATCACCTGTTCGTCGTCGACGACCGACAGCAGCCGCAGGCTGGAGCGCCGTCCGGCCTGGACGGCACCGAGCACGTCGCCCTCACGTCGCAGCGCCACGTCGAGACGAGACACCTCGAATCCGTCGGCGGTCGCCGCCAACTCGTCGAGCCGCTGCCGGGCCGGCGTACCCGCCTCGACGTCGGTCACCAGCAGGCACAGGCCCGCGGCAGGGCCCCGGCCGACCCGGCCGCGCAGCTGGTGCAGCTGGGACAGCCCGAAGCGGTCGGCATCGAACACCACCATCACGGTCGCATTCGGCACGTCGACACCCACCTCGATGACCGTCGTGGCGACCACGACGTCGACGTCGCCGGCGGTGAAGCGGTCCATGACGTTGTCCTTCGCGTCGGGTGCGAGCCGGCCATGCAGCACCTCGACCCGCAGGCCGGCAAGCGGGCCGGCTCGCAGCCGGGCCGCGGTGTCCAGCACCGAGTGCCCCGGTGACGGCCGCGGCGACCCGGGATCTGCCGGCGGCAGCTCGTCTCCACCAGCCTCGCCGGAGCCGTCGGCGCCGATGCGTGGGCAGACCACGTAGGCCTGCCGGCCGGCGGCCACCTCCTCTCGCACGCGATGCCAGCCACGCTCGAGCCAGCCGGGTCGTTCGACGGCCGGGACCACGTTGGTCTGCACCGGCAGCCGCCCCGCCGGCACCTCGGCCAGCACCGAGGTGTCGAGGTCGCCAAAGACCGTCATCGCCACCGTGCGCGGGATGGGAGTGGCGGTCATCACCAGCACGTGTGGTCGAGCCGTGGAGCCGCGTTCGGTGAGGGCTGCCCGCTGTTCGACCCCGAAGCGGTGCTGCTCGTCGACGACCACCAGGCCGAGCTCGGCAAAGGCGACCTGGTCCTCGAGCAGCGCATGCGTGCCAAGGGCGATGCCGGCCACGCCGGACGCGACATCGAGCAGTGCCTGGCGCCGCGCCGCGGTGCTCATCGAACCGGTCAGCAGCCGGACCCCGGTGGCTCCGCGGGCGCCACCGAGCATGCCGCCGAGCGCGAGATCACCCAGCATGGCGGTCAGCGTGCGGTGGTGCTGGGCGGCGAGCACCTCGGTGGGCGCGAGCAGGGCGGCCTGCCCCCCGGCGTCGACCACCTGCAGCATCGCCCGCAACGCCACCACGGTCTTGCCCGAGCCGACCTCACCCTGCAGCAGTCGGTGCATGGTGTGGCCGCGGGCGAGGTCACCGGCCACTTCGGCACCGACCCTGCGCTGGCCGGCGGTGAGCGAGAACGGCAGCCGCTGGTCGAAGCGCTCGAGCAAGCCGCCGGTCACCGGCTCGCGCGCCACCGCCGGCAGACCGTCCAGCATGAGCCGCCGCCGGGCCAGCACGACTTGCGTGACCAGCGCCTCGTCGTAGCGCAGTCGCTCGCGGCCGCGCCGGTGGTCGCTGGCCTGCTCGGGGCGGTGCACCCCCTCGAGGGCCGCACGTAGACCCACCAGCCCCCTGCGCTCACGCAGGTCCGTCGGCACCGGGTCGTCGAGGTCGCCGAGGGCATCGAGGGCGGCGGCGCAGCAGGAGGCGATCCGCCACGAGGCCAGCCGGGCGGTCGCAGGGTAGACCGGGATGATCGGACGGAGCAGGTGCGCGGCGTAGTCACCGGTGGCACCCGCACCGGCCGGGTCGAGCAGCACGTATTCGGGGTGCAACAGCTGCCGGCGACCGCGAAAGCTGCCGACCTTGCCGGCGAACAGCCCCAGCGCTCCGGGTTTGAGCTTGTCGATCTGCCACGGCTGCTTGAAGAACGTCAGCAGCAGCTCGCCGCTGCCATCGGTGACCACCACCTCAGTGCGCACCGGCTGGCGGTTGCGGCGGCCACGACCCGGCTTGCCGTACGTCCGGTTCTGCGCCGACCGCACCCGCGCCTGCACGGTCACGTGCTCGTCGACGACCAGCGCATCGAGGTCAGAGGCGGTGCCGCGCTCGACGTAGCGGCGTGGGTAGTGCGCGAGCAGGTCGCCCACGGTGCGGATCGCGAAAGCGTCGGCCAGCTTCTTGGCGCTGGGTCCGCCGAGGACGAACGGCAACCGGGTGTCGAGGGTGACCCCGCTGGCTGCGGCAGCCACCTCACTCCACCGCCAGCAGCAGCGGGTAGCGGCGCTGGCCGCCCTCGTGCACCTGGACGTCGAGGTCAGGACGCGCGGCGACGACCTGCCGCTCCATCCGCTCGGCCAGCCCCGCGGCCAGGTCGGCGCCGGCCACGATGGTCACGAGTTCGCCCGACCCGCCGAGCAGCCGGTCGACGACCTGGACCCCGACGGTGAAGATGTCGTCGCCCACCACGGCGAAGTCACCGTCGACGACGCCGAGAACGGCGCCAGGCTCGCACGGCCCCGCCGTGGTCATCGCCTGCCCGGTGGCGATCGTGACCGCGCCGTGGCGGGCCTGCCCGGCAGCGGCGCTCATGTGCACCACGTCGTCGTCGAAGCTGCGGCCGGGATCGTGCACCGCGAGGGCAGCCAGGCCCTGCACCTGCGCCCGCGTGGGGATCACCGCCACCCGTACGCCCCGCTCACGGGCCTGGTGGGCGGCCGCCTCAGCGGCCGCGACCACCGCTCGGTCGTTGGGCAGCAGCACCGCCTCGCCGGCCACCCCGCCGGCCCCGCCGCTGGTGATCGCGGCCAGCAGCTCGTGGGCGCGGGTGTGCCGGCCGTCGGAGGCGTCGACCACCACCGCGCCCGCGCCGCGAAACAGCGTCGCCAGGCCGGGGCCGGCGGCGGTGACGACCACCGCGCGCCGGCGCCGCGGCTGCGCGGCCGGCGCATCGACCTGGTCGGCGAAGTGGGTGACGAGGATGCGGTGCGGGCGGCCGGCGGCGGTGCCGGCCTCGATCGCCGCACCGACATCGTCGACGTGCACGTGCACGTGCCACAGCCCCTCGCCGCCGACGATCACCACCGAGTCGCCCAGCGGTGTCAGCGCGGCTCGAAGGTCGGGGATGGCATCGTCGGGTGCGTCCAGCAGGTACATCACCTCGTACGACGGGCCATCGGCCGACAGCTGGTCGGCGGGCGACGGGATCGGGATCGGCAGCGGCTGTCGCGCGGTGGCGCGACGATGGTCGACGCGACCGGTCAGCACCCGCTCGGTCGTGTCGAGCAGCACCACCAGGGCCCGGCCGCCGGCGTCCACCACCCCCGCCTGGCGCAGCCGTTCGAGCTGCTGGGGCGTCCGTTCGAGAGCCTCCTGGGCGGCGACGGTGGCGGCGCGCAGCACGCTGGCGGGCGGTGCGGCACGGCTGGCGGCAACCTCGGCGCCGTCTGCCGCGGACCGGGCGACGGTCAAGATCGTGCCCTCGACCGGGTCACCGACCGCCGCCCACGCCGCGTCGGACGCCGCCCGCAGAGCCTGGGCGAGCAGCTGGCCGGTGGCCGCCGGGTCAGCGGGCGGGGTTGCGGCCGGGTCGACAGCGGGGTCGGCGTCCGATGCGGCGGCCAGGTCGGCGCGTACCAGCATCGGCAGGCTGGCACGGAGCAACTGGGACACGATCACCCCGGAGTTGCCCCGTGCCCCGCGGAGCGCACCGTCGACGAAGGCGCGGGCCACCTCGGCGACATCGGCCCCGGCCGACTCAGCCTCGGCCGCGGCCTCGGCCGCCGCCTCGACGGTGAGGTAGACGTTGGTGCCGGTGTCGCCGTCGGGCACCGGGAAGACGTTCAGCGCGTCGAGCTCGGCCCGCGCCGCCCCGAGCGCGGCGACGACCTGCCCGCGCCAGCGCGCGAACAGCACCGAGGCAGGCTCCGCTGTCACGGCAGGGAGATTAGTATGCGCCTCCCCCCATCCGGTACGCTCCTGTGGTTGCCCGCCTCCGTGGGCCCCGTCGCCAGGCGGCGCCGGTGCACGACATCGACTTTCTCCAGGAGTGTTTCGCCATGGCTGCGGTCTGCGACGTCTGTGGCAAGGGGCCCGGCTTCGGCAACAACGTGCCGTGGTCGCGCAAGCGTACGAAGCGGCGCTTCGACCCCAACATCCAGCGGGTCCGCGCCAAGGTCGGTGCGACGCCGAAGCGGCTGAACGTGTGCACCTCGTGCCTCAAGGCCGGCAAGGTCACGCGCTGAGTCACCCGCTGAGTCACCCCGCTGACCTGAGCGGGTGACCCCACGCAGCATCTTCCGACACCACGAGCGACCAGACCGGCCGCAACGTCGGAAGATGACCGGGGATCGGCCGCCGCGGCCTGCCGGCACCCCGCCACACGTTCGCCCGCACCCACCGTCAGGTGAAGTGCTGGTGACCCTGCGGCCCGTCGTAGGCCGCACCGTCGACGGTGACTCCTTCACCGGACCCGACCGCACCCACCACCGCCCAGCCGTCTGGGAGCAGCACATCCGGCGGAAAGGTGGCCGCCAGTGCGTGGTCGTCGCCGCCGGTGAGGATCAGTCGCATCGGTTCGGCACCCAGCGCCGCGCCCACTGCCTGCAGCGGCTCGGGCACGTCGAACGCCGAGGCCTGAATGTCGATGCGCACGCCGCTGGCCCGTGCGACCTGCCCGAGGTCGGCGAGCAGCCCGTCGCTCACGTCGACCAGGGCGGTGGCACCGGCAGCGGCGGCGGCCGGACCCTGGGCGTACGGCGGCCGCGGGCGCCGGTGCGCCTCGACGACCACCCGCGGGGAGCGGAACCCCCGGCTGAGCACCGCGTACCCCGCGGCCGCCCAGCCCAGCCGCCCCGTGACGGCGACGACGTCGCCAGCACTGGCGGTGCCGCGGCGCACGACACCGGACTCGGCCGCGCCCAGCACGGTGACCGCCACCTGGACCTGGTCGGCGGCGGAAACGTCGCCCCCGACGATCCGAGCGCCCACCTCGGCGGCCTCGTCGACCAGGCCGCGGGTCAGGTCGAGCGCCCACTGCGCAGGCAGGTCGCCCGGTGCCGAGAGGGCCACGACGAGCGCCCGAGGACGACCGCCCATGGCCGCGATGTCGGCCAGGTTGGAGGCGGCGACCCGGTGCCCCACGTCCTCACCCGACGACCAGTCGCGCCGGAAGTGCCGGCCCTCGACCGCAACGTCGGTGGACACGATGACCTCGCCACCACCCACCCGGACGAGGGCGGCGTCGTCTCCGGGGCCGATCAGCACGTCGGGGTCGGTCTCGGTCGTGGCCGCGAGCAGGGCCGTGACCGCGCCCACCAGCCCGTGCTCGCCCAACGCGGCGACGCTCTGGCCGGCCACGGTGGTCTGCGCGGGGCTCGACGTCATGGGCGCCATCTTGTCGGACCGCCACACGGTGGCTGTAGGTTGGTCCGGCGCGGCGGCCTCGACGGCCGTCACCCCGTCGACGTGGAGGACGATCATGGTGGTGCAGGCCTACATCCTCATCCAGACCGAGGTCGGCAAGGCCGCCGACGTGGCCCACGAGATCGCCGACGTCAGCGGCGTCACGCTCGCCGAGGATGTCACCGGGCCGTACGACGTGATCGTGCGCGCCGAGGCCGGCAACGTCGACGAGCTGGGCCAGCTGGTGGTGGCCCGGGTCCAGAACGTCCCCGGCATCACCCGCACGCTCACGTGCCCCGTCGTCCACATCTGAGCGGTCCGTGACCCGGCCGGGTCTTGTCGGAAGCGTCGCGGCGGGAGCGCTGGTGGCCGGCTGCGCCGCGTCGGTGCCGGTCGACTCACCCGTCCTCGACGGGGAGCGGTCGCGGCAGTGCGCCGCTCTCGCCGAGCGAGCACCCGACAGCGTCGCCGGCGCGGAGCGTCGCGAGGTGGAGACCACCGGGGTCGCCCTAGCCTGGGGTGACCCGCCGATCGTGCTGCGCTGCGGCGTGCCGGTGCCTGCTGCGCTCAAGCCGGGAGCGCGCTGCGACACCATCGACGACGTCGACTGGTTCACCCGCGGGACCGCCGACGGCTTCGTCTTCACCACCATCGGACGAGCCACCACGGTCGAGGTGCGGGTGCCGGACGACTACGAGCCGGCCGGCGACGCACTCATCGACGTGGGCGGCGCGGTTCGTGCCTCGGTGCCGGTCGAGAAGCGCTGCCTGTGAGTCATCCCTCCCGGTCGGGCTGCCCCTCGCCGTCGGCCTGGATCACCCAGAACGCGGCGCCCGCCGGGTCGGCCAGCCCCGCCATCCGGCCGTAGGGCGTGTCGAACGTGGGTGCAAGCACCGAGCCGCCCGCGCGCTCGGCCGCCGCGACCGCAAGGGCGGTGTCGGCAACGCCGAGGTAGACCAGCCAGTGCGCGGGAGTGCCGTCGGCGTCCATCATCGAACCCATGCCACCCAACGAAGCCCGCTCACCGGGTAAAGAGAACCAGTGGTAGTCCGGGCCGGCCTCTCGCATCTGCTCGGTCCCGAAGCCGAACACCGCGGCGTAGAAGCTCCGCGCCGACTCGGGGTCGGGCGAGCGCAGATCCTCCAGACCAGACCGCCCGGCTCGTTGACGACGCCGGCACCGATGTGGCTACCGGCCTGCCACACGCCGAAGGCGGCGCCCGTCGGGTCGGCGGCGATGAACATCCGGCCGAGCCCGCCGACGTCGCCAGGTGGCAGCAGCGCCGCGCCGCCGTCCCGGGTCGAGCTGACGGGCTACTGCTACCGCATGCTCGGCTCGGCCTTCGATGCCGAGGACGCCGTCCAGGAGACGATGGGCGACCCAGTCGATGCCCCCGTACCCGTTGTGGCGGGCCGGGCGGGACGAGCTGGTGCACTGGATGCTCGGCCTCCCAGCGCAGCTGATGGCGCTCGCCGGACATGGGCCGCCAAGTGTGCGCAAACGCACCACGAGGCGCCCGCACCGTGGTGCGTTTGCGCACACCCACGGCCGACGGAGTATCTGCCGGCGGAGGTGACCCACGAGTCGGACGCCGTCATGGCCGGTCGGGTTGGCGACGCGACGCTCAGTGGCCGGTCGGTTGGGGTGGACGCCGATGCGGCGGCGGGGTTGCCTCGCTGTCCGCCCACACCTCCACCAGCTCGACCACTCCGGCGTCTCGGACCTCGCCGAAGGACGCGACATGAAACGTCGTGCTGCCGTCGGTCACCGTGGTTCGCGTCACCGCCCGCCAGCCGCTGGACACAACATCGTCGACGTGCACGCGCCAGCGCCCAGGGTAGTCACGGTTGACCGCGACGTAGCCGGCACGGTCGAGGACCTCGCCGGTGTGCACATATCTGGAGCGGAAGTCGGGATGGAGCAAGTCCGCCAGGCGGTCCCAGGCTTGGGCGTCGATCCGTTCCCACAGCGAGCGCAGGACAACGGCGGCGTGGTCGTCAGCGGCCACGCACGCGAACATGCCGACGGCCGCTGAGGAGGGCGGGACCGGAGACGCCGTCGCGTCCATTGGGTTGGCTCAGCTGCGGCCGGGACCGATTCGTCCCTCCGCGGGTCGGCCCAGGGCCAGCACTCTCAGCGCAGCCCGGTGCCGCGCTCGAGCGCGAGCCGAAGCAGCCGGTCGACGAGCTGGGGGTAGGTCAGCCCGCTGGCGGCCCACAGCTGGGGGAACATCGAGGTCGGCGTGAAACCCGGCATGGTGTTGATCTCGTTGACGACGACGGAGCCGTCGGAGAGGTAGAAGAAGTCGACCCGGCCGAGACCCTCGCACCCGATCGCCTCGAAGGCGTCGACCGCCCACGCCCGCACCCGGGCGCTCACGTCGTCGGGCAGGTCGGCGGGGATCTGCAGGCCGGCGGTGCCGTCGACGTACTTGGCCTCGAAGTCGTAGAAGTCGTGCCCGGCGGCCGGGTCGATCACGATCTCGCCGACGACGCTGGCCTCGGGTGGCCCACCGGCCGCGCCCTGCAGCACGGCGCACTCGACCTCGCGACCCCCGATGGCCGCGGCCTCGACGATCACCTTGGGGTCGTGGGCCTGCGCGGTCTCGACGGCGGCGTCCAGATCGCCGGCGTCGTCCACCCGGGTGATGCCGACGCTGGACCCGGCCCGGGCCGGCTTGACGAAGACGGGCAGCCCGAGGGTGGCCACCTCGCGGCGGACGTCGCCGGCCTGCTGGCGCCACCGACGGGGCCGCACGACGACGTACGGCAGCAGCGGCAGCCCGGCCGCGGCGAACGCGACCTTCATGAACTCCTTGTCCATGCCGACCGCGCTGGCCAGCACCCCCGCGCCCACGTAGCGCACCCCGGCCATCTCCATGAGCCCCTGCACGGTGCCGTCCTCCCCCCAGGGGCCGTGCAGCAGCGGCAGCACGACGTCGACGTCGCCCAACGCGCGCGGCACCGCGCCCGCCTCGGAGACGACCAGGCCCCCTTCCTCCGGCGAGCGCAGCGCGACCGTCGCGCGGGCCGCATCCACCTCGGGCAGCCGGCCGTCGGCGATCGCGAAGCGGTGCGGGTCGTTGGACTCCAGCACCCAGCGCCCGTCCTGGGCGATGCCGACCGGCACCACCTCGTAGCGGTCGGGGTCGAGGGCACGCAGCACGTCCGCGGCGGTGAGGCAGGACACACCGTGCTCACTGGACCGACCGCCGAAGACGACGGCCACGCGGGTCCGACCGGTCTGCTCCGCGGGCGTGCGCACCGAGTGACAGTAGCGGCCGGGACAATGGATCTCATGGATGCCATGCCTGACGAACACGCACCCGCCCAGAAGCCCGCGACGCTTGCGGTGACCGCCGGCCGACCCGCGCACGAGCCGGACGCCCCGCTCAACGCACCCCTCCTACCGGCGAGCGTCTACGTCGCCGGTGGCGACCGCGAGTACGGCCGCTACGCGAACCCGACCTGGGAGGCGTTCGAGCAGGCGCTGGCGCTGCTCGAGGGCGGCGGCAAGGCGTTGGCGTTCTCGTCCGGGATGGCGGCGGTCACCGCGGTGGTCGACCTGGTCGCCCACGGTGAGGCGATCGTCGTCCCGAAGCACGCCTACCTCGGCGTCCTGCACCAGCTGGCCTCGATGGAGGCGAGCGGCCGGCTGAGCGTACGGGCGGTGGACGTCACCGACACCGACCAGGTGGTCGCCGCGCTGGACGACGCGGCGGTGCTCTGGCTGGAGTCACCCACCAACCCGGCGCTGGAGGTCGCCGACGTGGCCAAGCTGGCCGCCGCCGCACACGACGCCGGCGCCAGCTGCGTCGTCGACAACACGTTCGCCACCCCGCTGCGCCAGCGCCCCCTCGACCTCGGCGCCGACGTGGTGGTGCACTCGGCCACCAAGTACATCGCCGGTCACGCCGATGCGCTGCTCGGCGTCGTGGTCACGCGCAACGAGCAGGTCTTGATGGCGATTGACGAGCGCCGGCGGATGACCGGAGCCGTGCCCGGGGCACTGGAGACCTGGCTGGCGCTGCGCGGCATGCGCACGCTCGCGCTGCGGGTGGACCGCGCCGAGGCGAATGCCCAGACGCTGGTCGAGCGGCTCCGTGAGCACCCGGCGGTGCGCACCGTGCGCTACCCCGGCTTCGGCGGCATCGTCGCGATCGAGTTCACCGGCGGCGCCATCGCCGCGGACCTGATGGTGCACAGCACCCGGCTGTGGGTGCACGCCACCAGCCTCGGCGGGGTCGAGTCGACGATGGAGCGCCGGCGGCGTTGGAAGGGTGAGGCGGCCACCATCCCGGACGACCTGGTGCGGCTGTCGGTCGGCGTCGAAGACGTCGACGATCTGTGGTGCGACCTCAGCGCGGCGCTGGACGCGACCGGGACACTGCCCGGCTGAGTGCGGGGCGGTGGGCGGTCTAGATTTGCTCACCATGACAGAGATCGTGTTGCGCGTTCGGCTCATCGGTGGCGCTCAGATCGACGTGACCGTTGAGCAGGCCGACGCCGCCGACGCAGCCGAGGTCGCCGAGCGGGCGGTCTCAACCCTCGCGGCGGACTCCGGAGTGCTCCGCAGCAAGCACGGTGACCGGCTCGTCGTGCTGTACGGCCGGGGCGTCGCCGCGCTGGAAGTGGCGCCGCGCGGGGCTGTTCTGTGACCGCATTCGCGCTCCCGGCTCGGCGCGGACTGGTGCGCGATTTCGTCGACAAGCCCCGCGATGCACAGCCGGGCTCTGCTGGTGCAGGTCAGGGAACCAAGACGAGCTTCCCGCGGGCGTGGCCGCCCTGGATGATCTGGTAGGCCTCGGCGGCGCGGTCGAACGGGAAGGTCTGCACCTTGATCACCACGGCGTTGTCTGTGAGCAGCTCGGCGACCTGCGCCATGGCCACCATCGGCTGACTGTCCTCGCCACCACTGGTCACCCGGGCCCCAGCCGCACCGGCGGCGAAGTTGGCGATGCTGACCACCTGGGACGGTTCAGGGGCAAGGCTGATCAAGTCCTCGACGGGGGTCTTGCCCGCGACATCGAAGACCGCGTCGACCGGCCCGCCGGCGGCGTCGCGCACCCGGGCGGCCACGCCCTCGTCGTAGAGCACGGGGATCGCCCCGATCTCCCGCAGGTAGCCATGGTTGCCCTCGCTCGAGGAGGCGACCACCCGAGCGCCGCGGGCGACCGCCATCTGCACGGCGACCGCCCCCACACCGCCCGCGCCACCGTCCACGAAGACCGTGTCGCCCGCCTTGACGTCGAGCAGCCGCAGACCGCGTTCACCGGTCTCCCCGGCCACGCCGGCCGCGGCCGCCACCGCCCAGTCGACGGACGACGGCTTGGCCGCCCAGGAGTCCAGCACGGCATACTCCGCCTGAGTGCCCTGGCCGCGGCCCAGCACGTCATCACCGACCGACACCCCGGTAACGCCCGCCCCGACCTCGTCGACCACGCCGGCGGCGTCGTACCCGAGGTAACCCGTCCCGGTCATCGGCCGGCCGCCGGACATGGCGCCGGTGACGGTCTTCCAGTCGATCGGGTTGACGCTGGCCGCCCGGACAGCGATCCGGACCTGCCCCGGGCCCGCGTGCGGATCAGGAGCCTCGCCCCATTCGAGGACCTCTGGACCCCCGTAGGCCGTGAACTGCAGTGCTCGCATCCAACTATCCTTCCCACAAGACGATCGCAACCGCCCCGCGCGGGGCGGAACCAACCGCGGGCTTCTACCCAGACCGAGCACGCTCCGGACCAGTCGTATTCCTGCTCGTCACCGGCGGAGACCTCAGCGCTCGGAGGTAGCCGCCCGCGAGATGAGCGAGGCCAGCATCTGCTCCGGCGTCAGCTCACCGCGTAGCACGCTCGTCACGTGCTCGACGATCGGCATGTCCACGCTGTAGCGCCGCGCCAGCTCGCGCAGCGACTCCGCCGACTTCATGCCCTCGGCCACCTGCCGCGTGGAGGCCATGACCTGCTCGACGCTCATGCCCGAGCCGAGCCGCTCACCGAACGTACGGTTGCGCGACAGCGGGGACGAGCAGGTGGCCACCAAGTCGCCCAGCCCGGCGAGGCCGGCCATCGTCATCGGGTCGGCGCCGGCGGCCTGCGCCAGCCGCGCGGTCTCGGCCAGCCCGCGGGTGATGACCGACGCGGTCGCGTTGGCGCCGAGGCCGAGCCCGGCGGCCATGCCGACCGCCAGCGCGATGACGTTCTTGGTCGCCCCCCCGAGCTCGCAGCCGACCACATCGGTGTTCGTGTACGGCCGGAAGGCGGCGGTGTGGCACAGCTGCTGCAGCCGTGCGGCGACGTCCTCGTCGGCGCAGGCGACCACGCTCGCGGCGGGCTGCCGCTCGGCGATCTCGCGAGCCAGGTTGGGGCCGCTGACGACACCGACGCGCCGCGGGCCGGCACCGGTGACCTCGGCGATCACCTCGCTCATCCGCTTGGCGGTGCCGCGCTCGACGCCCTTCATCAAGCTGAGCAGGACGACGTCGGGTGCCAGCAGCGGCGCCCAGGCCTGCAGGTTGTGGCGAAGCGTCTGCGACGGCACCGCGAGCACCGCCACGCTCGCGCCGGTCAGAGCGTCGGCGGGGTCGGGTGAGGCCAGCACCGTGTCGGGCAGCTTGATGCCCGCCAGGTACTCCGGGTTCTCGTGGCCGGTCGTGATCTGCTCGCAAAGCTCCGGCCGGCGCCCCCACATGTCGACGTCGTTGCCCGCATCGGCGAGCACCAGCGAGAAGGCGGTCCCCCATGACCCGGCGCCCATCACGGCCACCCGGGTCACGGGCCGTCCTCCTGCCGGTCGTGGGTGCCTCGCCGCCGGGCGGTGGACCGGTAGGGGTCGCCGGTGGTGGGCAACCCGGCCAGGTGAGGGTCGAACCGTACCGCCGGCGGGGTCTGCCCGCGCAGCTGTCCCAGCAGGTCGGTGATCGCTGCCATCACCCGGGCGGTCGCCGCGCGCAGCAGCTCGGCGGTGACGGGCCGCCCGCGCAGGTCGTCGAGGTCCACCGGCGGCCCCACGAGCACCTGGTTGACCGGCCGTGCGAGCAGCCGGGGTCGACGTGCGTACGGCGGCAGCAGCTCATGGGCGCCCCACTGGGCGCACGGGAGCACCGGGCAGCCGCTGTCGAGCGCGATGCGCACCGCACCGGTCTTGCCGACCATCGGCCACAGATCCGGGTCGCGGGTGAGCGTCCCCTCGGGGTAGACGATCACCGACTGCCCGCGGCGGACGGCGGCGACAGCGTCGCGGTAGGCCTGGGCGGCCTGATCGGTCTCGCGGTGCACGGGGATCTGGCCGGTGGCGCGCACCAGCCGGCCGACGACCGGCAGCTCCAGCAGCGACTGCTTGGCGAGGAAGTGCGGCGCATAGCCGGAGTCGTGCACGAAGTGCGCGAACAGGAACGGGTCGGCGTAGGAGATGTGGTTGGCGGCGAACAGGAACCCACCGCTTGCCGGCAGGTGCTCGGTGCCCGACCAGCGCCGGCGGGTCAGCACAGTCAGCAGCGGCCGGAGCAGACCGACACAGAAGGTCAGCGCGGCACCGCGCCGCTCCCTGCGAGCCACGTCACCCTCCCGTCGTGTCGTCGCCCGACTCTAGTGCGAGGGTCGCTGCTGGCAGGATCGGTGGTGATGAGTGCCGGCACGTTTCTGCGCTGGGTCGCTGTGGTGCCCGTCAAGGCGCTCGCCACGGCGAAGTCCCGCCTGGCCACCGGCTCTGACGAGCGGCGGCGGGCGCTCGCGGGCGCATTCGCAGCCGACACGGTGGCAGCGCTGCGCGCCGCCGACGATGTGCGTGCGGTTGTGCTCGTCTGCAGCGACAAGGTTCTGGTCGCGGCGCTGGCCGCCCCCGGGGTGGTGCTGGTGGACGAGCCGACCCCCGGTGGCCTCAACGAGGCCGCGCGCGCCGGTGTCGACTGGGCCGCCACCCACCACGGCGACGCGGCCATCGTCGTCCTGCCCGCCGACCTGCCGGCGCTGCGCCCCCGCGACGTGACCCGGGTGCTGCGGCTCGCGGCTAACCATCCCCGTACGGCGCTGGCCGACGGGGAAGGTTCCGGCACCACCATGCTCACGGGCCTGCCTGGCAGCCCACCGCGACCCCGTTTCGGCTCCGGTTCGTACGCCGCACACCTGGCCGACGGCGCGGTGGCGATCGATGCCACCGGCCTCGATCGCGCGGCGCGGGACGTGGACACCGAACCGGACCTGGACGAGGTGCGGCGACTTGGCGTGGGGCCAGCCACCGAGGCGGTGCTCGGCAGTGGGTGACGATGTAGAGACCGGGCACGAGCGACTGCAGGCCACCGTGGCTGCGTTCGACGTCGCCACCGGCACGGGTCAGGTGCTGCTCGACGACGGGGTCGCCCTCGACCTGCCCGCCGGTGCGCTGCGGCCGGGCTCGGCCCGGTTCCTGCGGCGCGGTCAGCGGGTGGTCGTGCAGGTGGACACGAGCACTTGCCGTCCGGTGGTGCGGCTCGTGCACCTGCTCACGGTGCCACCCGGGCGGGCAGCGTCCGCGGCTTCCACGCCGGACGGCGAGCCTCGTAGGCCGTGATCTGGTCGGCGTGCGACAGCGTCACCGCCACGTCGTCGAGGCCCTCGAGCAGCCGCCAGCGGGTGTAGTCGTCGATGTCGAAGGAGTCCTCGATCCGGTCTTCGTCGCTGCCCGCGGTGATCGTGCGCGCTCGCAGGTCGACGGTCACTGCCGCCCGCGGCTGACGCTCGAGCAGGTCCCACAGCGCGGCCACGACCTTGGCGTCGACCTGCGCCGCGAGCAGCCCGGCCTTGCCGGCGTTGCTGCGGAAGATGTCACCGAACCGCGGCGACACCACCGCGGCAAAGCCGTAGTCCTGCAGCGCCCACACCGCGTGCTCCCGGGAGGAACCGGTGCCGAAGTCTGGGCCCGCGACCAGGATGCTGGCGCCAACCGAGGCGGGCCGGTTGAGGACGAAGTCGGGATCGCCGCGCCAGGACGCGAACAGGCCGTCCTCGAAACCGGTGCGCGTCACCCGCTTGAGGTAGGCCGCCGGGATGATCTGGTCGGTGTCGACGTTGCTGCGCCGCAGGGGGACGGCGGTGCCGGTGTGGGTCTTGAAGGGCTGCATGGTGTCAGGCCTCCACCAGGTCGGCCGGTGAGCTCAGGTGGCCCAGCACGGCGGTGGCGGCCGCGACCTGGGGGGACACCAGGTGCGTGCGGCCGCCCTTGCCCTGCCGGCCCTCGAAGTTGCGGTTGGACGTCGACGCGGCCCGTTCGCCGGGCGCCAGCGTGTCGGGGTTCATGCCCAGGCACATCGAGCAGCCGGCGCCGCGCCACTCGGCCCCCGCGGCCTTGAACACGACGTCGAGCCCCTCGGCCTCGGCCTGCAGCCGGACCCGGGTCGAGCCGGGCACCACGAGCAGCCGGGTGTGGTCAGCGACCCGACGGCCGTCGATGACCGCGGCCGCCGAACGCAGGTCCTCGATCCGGCCGTTGGTGCACGAGCCGACGAACACCGTGTCCACGTCGATCGCGCGCATCGGGGTTCCGGGCGTGAGCGCCATGTAGTCCAGCGCGCGTACGGCGGCGGCCCGGTCATCGGCGTCGTCGAAGACGTCCGGCGACGGGACGCTGGCCGACAGCGGCACCCCCTGGCCGGGGTTGGTGCCCCAGGTGACGAACGGTGCCAGCGTGGCGGCGTCCAGCACGACCTCGCGGTCGAACTCGGCGTCGTCGTCGGTGACCAGTGAGCGCCAGTGCTCGACGGCGGCGTCCCACTCGTCGGCGCTCGGTGCGTGCGGTCGCCCGCGCAGGTAGTCGATGGTGACGTCGTCCGGCGCGATCAGGCCGGCCTTGGCCCCCCACTCGATGGACATGTTGCAGACCGTCATGCGCGCCTCCATGGACAGCGCGCGGATAGCCTCGCCGCGGTACTCGACCACGTAGCCCTGGCCCCCGCCGGTGCCGACCTGGGCGATGAGTGCAAGCACCAGGTCCTTGGCGCTCACCGCGTCCGGCAGCGAGCTCTCGACAGTCACCGCCATCGTGCGCAGCCGCGGCTGCGGCAGCGTCTGGGTGGCCAGCACGTGCTCGACCTCGCTGGTGCCGATGCCGAACGCGAGCGCGCCGAACGCGCCGTGGGTGGAGGTGTGCGAGTCGCCGCAGACGACGGTGGTGCCGGGTTGGGTGAGCCCGAGCTGCGGACCGACCACGTGCACGATGCCCTGGTCGGCGTCGCCGAGCGGGTGCAGCCGGACGCCGAACTCGGCGCAGTTCGCGCGCAGCGTCTCGACCTGCGTCCGCGACACCGGGTCGGCGATCGGTCGATCGACGTGGAGGGTGGGGATGTTGTGGTCCTCGGTGGCGATCGTGAGGTCCGGTCGTCGGACGGTGCGACCGGCCAGGCGCAGCCCGTCGAAGGCCTGTGGACTGGTCACTTCGTGCACCAGGTGCAGGTCGATGTAGAGCAGGTCCGGCTCACCATCGGCCTGTCGGACCACGTGTTCGGTCCATACCTTTTCTGCCAGTGTCCGGCCCATCCGACTGACCTCCTTGCATATCAACATGCGAGACGGCAGTATCATCTCATGGACAACACTAGCGGAGTCGGCGTCCTGGACAAGGCCGCGCTGGTACTCACCGCGTTGGAGGCTGGTCCCGCGACGTTGGCCACCCTCGTGCAGCAGACCGGCCTGGCCCGTCCGACCGCACACCGGCTCGCCGTCGCCCTCGAACACCACCGGCTGGTCAACCGCGACCTGCAGGGCCGCTTCGTGCTCGGCCCCCGGGTGAGCGAGCTGGCCGCTGCGGCTGGTGAGGACCGGCTACTTGCCACCGCCGGCCCGGTGCTCGCCCGGCTGCGCGACATCACCGGCGAGTCGGCCCAGCTGTTTCGCCGCCAGGGCGACGTACGGGTGTGCGTGGCCGGTGCCGAGCGACCGACCGGGCTGCGCGACACCGTTCCGGTGGGCTCGCAGCTCACGATGAACGCTGGCTCTGCCGCCCAGGTGCTGCTGTCGTGGGAGGACCCCGAGCGGGTGCACCGTGGACTGCAGCACTCCGCCTTCTCCGCCGCCGCGCTGGCCGCGGTGCGCAAGCGCGGGTGGGCGCAGAGCGTCGGCGAGCGCGAGGACGGGGTGGCCTCGGTCTCCGCGCCGGTGCGCGCGGCGTCGGGCAAGGTGGTCGCCGCCGTGTCGGTCTCGGGCCCGGTCGAGCGCTTGAGCCGCCAGCCCGGTCGCCAGCACGCGCCGGCGGTGATGGCGGCCGCCGAGCGGTTGTCGCAAAGCCTGCGTCGCAGCGCCGAGTAGCTGCGCCTCGAGCCCCCGCCTCGACCGCGGGATCCGCGCGTTCCGTACCCACACCCGGGTTGTCGGGGCGGGATCGCGGCCAGGCTGTGGCGGCGTGGCAGCGCGTGGGCGCGGTCAGGACTCGGTGCGCGTGCTGAGCGCGGCGCCCGCGCGGGTCGCGCTGTCGACGAAGATCGGCACCGCCGGCCGTTGCCGGGCGGCGGTCTGGTGCGCGATGAGCAGGCGGCGGTGGATCGGGCGCCGCAGTTCGAGCACGTCAACGCCAGCCGGCCGGAAGGTTTGCGCGAGGTCGGACATCAACGTGATGCCCAGCCCGGCGGCGACCATCGCGAGCGCGGTGGCTTGCTCGTTGACCTGGTGCGCGATGCGCAGCTCGAACCCGGCGCGCCGGCAGGCGGCTCGCACGGCCCGGCCGTAGTACGTGTGCGGACCCGAGATGATCCAGTCGTGGTCGGCCAGATCGCCCAGCCGCACGGCACCGGCATCGAACTGGCCGGCCGGCGCGACCAGGTGCATCTGGTCGCGACCGGCGAGAACCACGGTGAGGCTGGTCGGCCAGGGTTCCGCGGCCTGGGGGTAGTCGATCAGGAAGGCCAGGTCCAGATGGCCGTGGCGCAGATCGGTCAGCGCGTCCTCGGGGTCGACCTCGCGGGTCTTGATCGTGACCTGCGGGTAGTGCGTGGCCAGGTCGCCAAGGATCGTGGGGATGAGTCCGGCGGCGACCGAGGCAAAGACGCCGACGGTGAGCTCGACGGCATGGGTGTCGCGGGCCTGCTCGACCGCCGCCTGAGCATCGTGGGCTGCGTCCAGCAGGATGTCGGCGTGCTCCAGCAGCACCCGGCCGACCGCCGTGAGCCGCACTCGGCGCCCGACTCGCTCCAGGATCGGGGCGCCCACCTCATGCTCGAGCGCGCTGAGCTGTTGCGACACACCTGAGGGTGAGTAGCCCATGGCGTGGGCCGCCGCCGTGACCCCGTCGTGGCGCTCCACCTCGCGCAGAATTCGCAGTCGATGCAGACTCAGGTCCATTCACTGATCATGAACGAGCCGTCCAGTATTGTGAACTAGACACGAACGGTTGACGGGTCTCAGACTGGTAACGACCGCAGGCGCTGCGGCCTCGTTCGCAGTGGGGGAAGATCCTGATGGTGCTCGTGCTCGACGCCGCCGGCTGGCTGGGCGGCGTGTTCGTGGTGGTGGGGTACGTGTTGATCTCGACCCGGCGGATCACCGCCGACTCCCCCGCGTTCCAGGTGCTCAACATCGCCGGCGGGGTGCTGCTGACCGGGACGGCGCTCTACCGCGGGGCGTTGCCGAACACCGTGATCAACGTCGTGTGGATCGTGTTCGGCGTGTACGCGCTCGCTTCGACGCAGGCCCGTCAAGAAGCCGCCGACGACTCGGAGCCCGACGCCAAGCCTGCCGACGAGCCGGACGAGCACCGTCAGCTGTCGTCAGCGCCGTCAGCTGTCGTCAGCGCCCTCTGCCGTCGCGAGCACCGAGAGCCCCGCGAACACCGAAAGCGAGCTGGCCGCCTGAGCGAGCACCGTCCCATCGGTTCGGGCGTGCGAGAGCGGGCCGGATCAGTGAGTGAACGAAGCGTCGCGGCTGCCGACGTATCAGTGGGCAGCGGCTGTCCGCGAGCGATACTCGCTAGATGAAGCACCGGCGTTGCCTGACGGCCGTCGTGTGCGGATGGCCGGGATCCTGGCCCTGCAAGGGTGCAGCTCACCACCCCCCGACACCGACCCCGAGCCGAGTTGGCTGGGCGACGACCTCGCAGTCACGGTGCTGCAGCGACGTGTTGACGCTACGACGAGAACTGTAGGCGTCGAAACCACAACGGCCAGACGTTGCACGCCTCGGCCGTCCGCCGGTCCGCCGGCTGCTCGACACCGAGTGCGGAAGACTGCGATTGGCTGAGCAGGTCTCGGTCCGGCTGTCAGGTCCCTACCGTCGGGTCACCGTCGACACCCAGCCCCACTTGGCCGCACGACTGGTGCTGACGCGCCGCTCCGCCGGGCTGGCCAGCCGTCGATCTCCGCTCGCTCGAGGGCAGCGTGTTCATCGACCTCCGCCCGGAGGACTCGTCGGTCGACCTGTCGGCAACCGCGGCTCGCGCCGTGACACCCGTGCTGCTGGGCAGCAACGGGCGCTGCGACCCCCATGCCCTTGGCGGCTCCCCCCAGACGTTCCTGCTCAGCGCGTCCGTACGGGCCGGCGGTCTGTCGGAACAACGGGTCGTGCTCACCCCGTCGCACCCGAGCTGGACCGCATCCTTGACGTCATCGACGAGGCATGCGGGAACATCTCGAAGAGATAGAAGCGGCCCGGGTGGAAAAGGTCGTGGACCGATCAGCCGCCGGTCGACACAGTTGCCTCATCCTTCCCGACGGAATCTCCCCCCCGGGTCGCGTCGTCACCTGTCTGATGAGCGCCCACGGCACTAGTGTCCTTCGCTAACAAGCAGACGTGTGCCCGTGCATCACGATGACCGGGACGGGCTGGCGAACAACTGGAGGAAGCCCATGGCTGAGTCGGAGAAGGACGCCGTTCGCGGCGACCAGGGCACTGACCGGCCCTCCCCCGACAACACGGCACCAGCCGCCGGGCGTATCTGGGCCTTTCGCGGGCTTGGTCTGGTGCTGGCCGCGCTCGTCTACCTTTTCCTCGGAGGGGCCGACATCCCGCCCGACGCCCGGACGGTGGCAGCCGTCGCGACCCTGATGGCGGTCTGGTGGATGACCGAGGCGATCCCGCTCGCGGCCACCGCGCTGCTGCCGATCGTGCTGTTCCCGCCGTTCACCGATGTGGCCGTGCTCGACGCCACGACGCCGTACGCCGACCCCATCGTGTTCCTCTTCCTCGGCGGGTTCCTGATCGCCATCGCGATGCAGAAGTGGAACCTGCACCGCCGGATCGCACTTCTCACGCTGCGGCGGGTCGGCACCCACCCCCGGCAGATCATCCTCGGGATGATGATCTCGACAGCGTTCCTGTCGATGTGGGTGTCGAACACCGCCACCACCTTGATGATGCTGCCGATCGCCATGAGCGTGCTGACTCTCGTGGTCGAGCGGAGCCGCCAAGGGGACACGGGAAAGTCGGGGGCCGAGGCAGCCAAGGATCTCGAGGAGCAGGTGGAGCGAGGAGAGGCCATCAGCGCCGTCGTCGAGGACCGCGATGTCCGGATCTTCGGCGTTGCCCTGGTGCTGGCCATCGCCTGGTCCGCCTCCATCGGCGGTCTGGGCACGTTGCTCGGGAGCCCGCCGAACGCGATCGTCGCCGGCTACATCAGCTCCGAGCTCGACAAGGAGGTCGGCTTCCTGCAGTGGATGTCGCTCGGGCTGCCGACCCTGGTGGTCTTCCTCGTTCTCGCCTGGCTGCTCATCACCCGCGTGCTGTTCCGCTTCGACCTCGAGGAGGTGCCCGGGGGCAAGGAGATGATCGACGAGCAGCTCGATTCGCTCGGCCCGATGACGCAGGGCGAGAAGATGGTGCTCGCCGTCTTCGGTGGAGCCGCCTTCCTCTGGATCGTGCCCGGATTGCTCAGCAACATCGGCGCCCTTGCCGAGAGCCTGCCGTGGCTGGCCCTGCTCGACGACACCGCGATCGCGATCGGCGCCGGGATCATCCTCTTCCTCCTCCCGGGCGACCGTGCAGGGCGCATGGTGCTGAACTGGAAGGACGCGGAGCGGGGTCTGCCTTGGGGTGTGCTGCTGCTCTTCGGCGGCGGGCTGAGCCTGGCCGCCGCGGTGGCCTCCTCGGGCCTCGACGAATGGTTCGGCCAGCAGGTCGAAGGCCTGAAGGCGCTGCCGATCGTGCTGCTGCTCGGTGCCGTGACCGCCATCGTGCTGATGCTGACCGAGCTCACCAGCAACACCGCCACCGCGGCCACGTTCATCCCCGTACTGGGGGGCGTCGCCGTGGGCATCGGTGTCGACCCGACAACCCTGCTCATCCCCGCCGCCCTGGCCGCAACGTGCGCGTTCATGCTGCCGGTCGGCACCCCACCCAACGCCATCGTCTTCGGAACCGGCACGGTCACGATCCGCGAGATGGCCCGTGGTGGCGCGGTGCTCAACGTCGTCGGCGTCATCCTCATCACCGCGTTCACGGTGCTGATTGGCCCGTTTGCCCTCGGGCTGGTGATATAGCCCCGCGTACCGGTCGGACCCGTGCCCCGCGACGCCGTCCCGTGCGGAAATGGGATGGACTGACGTCACGCTCGTCGGCACAGTGCACGCATGGACCTTCGCATCCAGTGCCTGTGTATCGACACCACCGACCCGGCCCGCCTGGCCGGCTTCTGGCAGTCAGCCCTGGGGTGGCGCCGGACGTACGCCGACGTCGACGAGGTGGTGCTCGAGCCACCCGCCGGGAGTCGTGAGGACGGCGTGGTGCCGGACCTGCTGTTCCTTCGGGTCCCCGAGGGCAAGGCGGGCAAGAACCGCCTGCACCTGGACCTGCGTCCGAAGGACCAGGAGGCCGAGGTCGCCCGGCTCGAGGGGCTGGGGGCTCGCCGGGCCGACGTGGGGCAGGGCGCCGACGTCACCTGGGTGGTGCTCGCCGATCCCGACGGCAACGAGTTCTGCGTGCTGCGGCCGCTCACTCCCGAGGAGCTGGCCGAGGGCTGATGAGCCGACCGAGCGGCTTCGCGTCCGACAAGCGGGGCGACACCGTGGTTGTCCGGCACCACGGTCGACACGCGGCGACGCTGAGAGGGGACGCAGCGCAGAAGTTCCTCGTCGACGTCGAGACCACCGACCCCCAGGCTCATGGCGCGGCCGACCGGGACCTACCGACGCGGAAACGAACGCAGCGCCAAGCGCCACCCGCGCAACACCGGACGCTGAGCCCCGTGCCGGCAATCCGACCTGCGACCGGCGTCGGGAGCCCGGTAGCTGGCTGTCGCAGACCGACGATCATGCAGGACCCGCCCGAGAGACCGGTGACGCTGTCCGCGTGGTTCTGTGGCTGAACGTCGCGGAGCGGGCGCTTGCCCTGGCTGGGCTTAGCGCTTGATCCGGCCCGTCTCGTGCGCCCACATGGCCATCTCGACACGGTTTCGGGCGCCGAGCTTGGCCATCAGGCTGGCCAGGTGGGTCTTGACGGTGCTGAGGCTGATGTAGAGCTCGTCGGCGATCTCGGCGTTTGTCCGACCCAGCGCTACCGGGATCAGCACTTCCTCCTCCCGGCTGGTCAACGCTTCGATCGGTTCAGCCGGCTGCTGGCCCATGCGGGTGTCGGAGAAC
>JBBSNM010000005.1:0-60731 GCA_038232655.1 Propionibacteriales bacterium
CCCTCGGCCAGCGGGGTGATGTCGACCGGGAAGATCTGGCCGACGTAGATCAGCACGTAGAGCGCGGCCACGCCGAACAGCGACGGCACCAGGGCCGAGCCGCGGGTCTTGTAGATGTACTGGCCGATGGCCATCGCGAGCGGGATCTCGACGAAGATCGGGATGACCGCACCGGGGTTGGCCACGAACAGGTTGCCGATGACCACGGCGAACACCGCGTTCACCAGCGTCAGCAGGAAGAAGATGATCACCAGGAACAGTGCCCGCGCGCGCTTGGTCACTACCTCACCGGCCAGCGTCCCGATGCTGCGTGCCTTGTGCCGCACGGACACGACGAGTGAGCCGAAGTCGTGCACCCCGGCGGCGAAGATGGTGCCCAGCACGATCCACGCCAGCGCCGGTCCCCAGCCCCAGAACACTGCGATGGCCGGGCCCACGATCGGTGCGGCGCCGGCGACCGAGGTGAAGTGGTGGCCGAACAGCACATGCTTGTTGGTCGGCACGTAGTCGACCCCGTCCTGCATCTCATGCGCAGGCGTGACGAAGGCCGGGTCGAGCCCGTAGACGCTGCGCGCGAGGTAGGCGGAGTAGTAGCGGTAGCCGAGGAAGAACAGCCCCAGCGCGACTGCCGCGACGACGATGGCGGGCATATCGCCTCCCTGTTGCGCCGACGGTCGGTTTCATACCGGCCGACCACGGGCGGTGCGATGCCCACCATGGACCTTGGCGTGCGATCCCTGCCGCATTGTGGCGACGCTATTTTGCCACGAAGGTGGCCCTGTGGATACCCACGGCGCCGCCGGCCGGCTCGTTTCCGCGATCGCCGCGGCCTCGGTTGCCGAGCTGGCCTGGATCGACCCGGCGGGCCGGCCGGCGGCGGTGCCGGTGGTGCCGCTGCTGCTGGCCGACGAACCCGCGGTCGCTGTGCCGTACGCGTTCGCCGAGCTGGCCTGCCGGGTGGGAGCCGCACCCCGTGCGGCCCTGGTGCTCTCCGACCCCCGGATGACCGGTGGGGGCTGGCAGCCGCTGGCGGCCATCGCAACGCCGCGGCTCGTGGTCGACGACGACGGTTCGCTGTTCGCAGCCCAGCTGCTCGACCAGGAGCTGCGCAAGTATCCCCCCTCCCGGGCGCTGGTCGGGTCGCCGCTGCTGCGGCGCGAGCACTGGTGGTACCTGCCCCGGCTCGTGCTGCTGCTCGGCGACGCTGCGGTGGCTGAGGTGGGCGCCCGGGCAGGGGAGCGGGACGGGCTGCTGGTGTCCGTGCCACCCAGCCGGCCGGTCGCCAGCCCCGAGGTCGACACGGTGCAGGTCGAGGACTGGGGCGCCGAGCCCCTCAGGCTCGGGTCGTTGAGCGGCCGGACGGTGCCGACCGACGGCCGTTCCGGCCTGCTGATGGGACACGATTTCTCGGTCCCCGATCTGGAGCGGTGGTCGCCGCACCGCACGTACGGACGGCTCGCACCCGGCGGGCTGGTCCCCGACTCGCGCCCCACCAGCCGGGCGCTGGAGCCGGTGCCTGGCTTGTTCCAGCGGATCCGGCGCCAGCGCGAGCTGGAGCGGCGTTGCCGGCGCGCCCTGTCCCCCCGCTAGCCCGGACCGTGGCGCCAGCCGGCCTCTGCCGCGCGCCACGCGGCCCCGACCACGGTGCCGGCGAAGACGACGGTGGACGTCGCGGCGGCGACGACGGCCAGGAAGCGGCCGAGCCGGAGGTCTCGAGCAGCAGCGAGGTGCCGATCGCCTCGACCGTGGTGAGCCGTGGCACGTCGGCCAGCGGGAACGCGATCAGGAAGACCGGGATCAGCATGGCCGCGCCGCTGATCCCGGAGAGCATCGCCACCGCGGCGATGATGATGCAGACGGGGAACATGAACCAGTACACGGTCCAGTTCACGGCTCAGCCCTTCGTGCCGCCGACGAGCGCGGTGCTGGGTGTGACGGCGTACCGGCTCGCGGGACGCCAGCATGGCGGATGCTTCGTCGCACCTGTCGGGCCATGACCGGTGTCGGGTCTACGACTGGGAACAGACCCGATCCCAGGAACTGCTGATCGAGGTCGGCCACCCCACGCTGGGGCGGATCGCGCTGCCCGGGCCGCCGCTACGGCTCGGTGACGGCTTCCTTGGCGAGCACACGGCGCCACCCACCCTGGACCAGCACGGGGACAGCATCCGGGGCCTGGCTGGCCGAGCCTGAGACGGGAACCGGGCCCGACCGGTCGGCAGCGCCTCGGTCTCCAGGCCCGGGTGCTCCCCGCGTATCTCACCGTGATCACACTGGTTGTGACTCACACGTCTCGTGCGCACGATGGGATACGTGCGAGGTGCACCCGTGACGGCCGGAAGGAGGCGCACCAATGCCGGCGTCAGATCTGCGCAGCAGCCTGCTCGAGCTGCGTGAGACCCTGAGCGCCCAACTGGCGACGCTCACCGCCCGCCCCGAGCCGGGCAGCGGCATCGGCTTCGGCAAGCGCGTCGGGGACAGCACCTCAATCGCGGTCGAGCGCATCACCGACGTGGCCAAGCAGGAGACCCTGCTGGCCAAGCTGCGCGAGACCGAGCGCGCACTGGCCAAGGTTGACGACGGCACCTACGGGGTGTGCGACGAGTGCGGTGAGCAGATCGGTGCGGAGCGGCTCGAGTTCCGCCCGTACGCCACCCGCTGCGTCCGCCATGCCGCCTGATCCAGGTGTGCCTGATCCCGGTGTGCCGGGTGCATGGGTGCCGGGGCGGTACGTTTGCCCGCCACGCGCGCGGGAGGGACGGTGCTGAGCCATGGCGGAGCACGAGTCGGTAGAGCACGAACACCAGGCGGCGCACCGCGAGGTCACGACCCGCCCGGCGGTGTCCAGCGGGATCGTCGTCGGTCACGACGGGTCCGAACGGTCGCAGGCGGCGGTGCGCTGGGCAGCGGAGGAGGCGGCGGTGCGCGGCTGCGCGTTGCACGTCGTGCGGGCATGGACCGTGACCCACGCGCCCCGGCCCTCGACCTGGTCCTTCGGGTACGTCCCGTCGCTGCCGGAGTACGAGACCGCCGTGACCGAGGTTCTCGAGGACGCCTGGCAGGGCCTGCGCGAGCACGTCCCTGAACTGCACCTGCACGCGGCACACGGCAAGCCGGCGCGGATCATCGTCGAGGCCTCTCGGGGCGCCGATCTCGTCGTGGTCGGCTCCCGCGGCCAGGGACGGGTGGCGGAGTTCGCGCTGGGCTCGGTCGCCGACCAGGTGGCCAGGGAGGCGCGTTGCCCGGTCGTGGTGGTCCGGCCCTCGACCACAGACCCGCTCGGCGGTGTCGCCGATCCGCTCGGCGGCGACTGAGCGCGCTCAACCCGCCGGCTCGGCGGTCACGGCCGGGCTCGAGGACAACATCAGCGCGGAGTTCACCAGGCCGACGTGGCTGAAGGCCTGCGGGGTGTTGCCGAGGTGCCGGCCGCTGTCCGGATCGACCTCCTCGGCGAGCAGACCGACGTCGTTGCGCAGCGCGATCAACCGCTCGAACAAGGCCCGGGCCTCATCCTCACGTCCGACGCCGTGCAACGCATCGACCAGCCAGAAGGTGCAGACGACGAACGCGCCCTCGCTGCCGGGCAGGCCGTCGGTGCCACCATCGGCCTCGGGGTCGTACCGCAGGAGGAACCCGTCGCGGGACAGCTCACGCTGGACCGCGTCGACCGTACCGACGACCCGTGGGTCGTCCCACGGCAGGAAACCGACTCGCGGGATCAGCAGCAGCGCAGCATCGAGACCGGTCGAGCCGTAGAACTGGGTGAACGTGTTGCGTTCCGCGTCGAAGCCGTTGCGGCACACGTCGTCATGGATCTCGGCGGCGAGCCGCCGCCACTCGTCGGCCGGACCGTCGACGCCGTGCTCTTGCACCGCTTCGGCGGCGTTCATCAGTCCGGTCCAGGCCAGCACCTTGGAGTGCACGAAGTGCTGGCGCTCGCCGCGCACCTCCCACAACCCGTTGTCGGCATCGCCCCAGTGATTCTCCAGGAAGTCCAGCAGGGCGCGCTGCATGTCCCAGGCGGTCTCGTCGACAGCCATGCCGTGGGTGCGGGCCAGGTGCAGGCCGTGTAGCACCTCACCCCAAGTGTCGAGCTGGAACTGGTCAGAGGCGGCGTTCCCCACCCGTACCGGGGCCGAGCCCTCGTAGCCCGCCAGCCAGTCGGCGGTGTACTCCTCCAGGCGACGGGCGCCGTCGATCCCGTACATGATCTGCAAGTTGGCGGGGTCGCCGGCGATCGCCCGCAGCAACCAGTCCCGCCAGGCGGCGGCCTCCTTGACGAAGCCGGTTCCCAGCAGCGCCTGCAACGTGAACGTCGCGTCCCGCAGCCAGCAGTACCGGTAGTCCCAGTTGCGCGAACCCCCGATCTCCTCGGGCAGCGACGTCGTGGCGGCGGCCAGGATGCCGCCGGTGGGTTCGAAGGTCAGCGCCTTCAGCGTGACCAGCGAACGCCGCACCGCTTCGTCCCACTCGCCCTCGTAGGTCAGCCCCGCCATCCAGTCGGTCCAGAACTGCTCGGTGTCCTGGATCGCCTTCTCGGCATCGACCGGCTCGGGTTGCGGCAGGTACGACGGGTGGTAGGTGAGCACGAACGGCACCCGGTCACCGGCGGCCACCTCGAACTCGGCCACCGAGGTCAGGTTGCGCCCGGTCACCTCGACCGGAGTGCTCAACCAGGCGGCATCGGGCCCGGCGAGCGCGACTAGCTGACCGTGATCGCTCCGCACCCACGGCACGGTCTGGCCGTAGTCGAAGCGCAGGCACAGCTGCATGCGCATCGGCACCCGTCCGCTGACGCCCTCCACGAGCCGCACCACGTCGATCGCGTCGCCGCGGATCGGCATCGTGTCGATGATCCGCACGGTGCCGTCGGGAGTCTCCCATTCCGTCTCGAGGATGAGGGTGTCACCGCGGTAGCGGCGGCGCGTGCACGCACCGCCGCTGGTCGGTGCCAGCTGCCAGGAGCCGGCCGCGTGGTCGTCGTCGTCGAGCAGCGCGGCCAGGCAGGCTGGGGAGTCGAAGCGCGGAAGGCACAGCCACTCGATGGCCCCGTCGTTGCCGACGAGGGCGGCGGTCTGCAGGTCGCCCAGCAGGGCGTAGTCCTCGATCAGCTTGCTCATCGGCGTCCGTCGGTGTGGTGCATGGGTGCTCCTCGGGTCTTGGGGTCGTCGCAATCTTCTCGTACTGCTGGCCGTACCCATGCCGCGCCTGGCGAAGCGCTCGCGCTGTGCCTGCTGGTGCGTGCGGGCGCTGGGGCTACGGTCGGCGCCGTGCAGACGCAAGCCTGGCGCGACGTGGTGGTGCTCGGCGCCGGGCCTGCCGGCCTGACGGCGGCCTTCCAGGCGGCCGTCCGCGGCCACTCGGTCACGCTGCTCGAGCAGGGCGAGCGCGTCGGCGGCATGGCGGCCAGCTTCACCGTCGACGGCATCGAGGTCGACCATGGCAGCCACCGGCTGCACCCCGCGACGCCCGCGCCGGTGCTGGCGATGCTGCGCCAGCTGCTGGGCAACGACCTGCAGACGCGGCCGCGCAACGGTCGGCTGCGCGTCTACGACCGATGGGTCGGCTTCCCGCTGCGTGCGGGCGAGCTGGCCCGCGTCGTTCCAGCCGCAGCCGCCGTGCGCATCGCCCGCGACGCGCTCGGGGCCCCGCTCCGCCGCGGCCGCGACACCAGCTCGTACGCGTCGGTGCTGACCGCCTCGCTCGGGCCGGAGCTGTACGAGGCGATGTACGCCCCGTACGCGGAGAAGCTGTGGGGGCTGCCCGGAACCCAGATCGACGCGGAGCAGGCCCGGGTGCGGGTCACCGCCGACACGCCGTGGAAGGTCGCGGCGCGGATGCTGCGGGGTCGGCGGGGTGGCCGGCGAGGCAGCGCAGAAGGCAGCGCCCAGGGCCGGGTGTTCCACTACCCGCGCCGTGGCTTCGGCCAGATCGCGACCGCGCTGGCGGCGGCGGCGGAGTCCAGTGGCGTCGACGTGCGCCTCAACGCCCGCGTGACCGGCGTCGGCGCCGCGGGCGCGGGGGCCGAGATCAGCACCGCGGGCGGCACCCGGCTGCGCGCCGGTCGGGTGCTGTCGACGCTGCCGCTACCGGTGCTGGCGCGCCTGGTCGACCCCGCCCCGGCGCAGGCGGCGTGTACCGACGCGCAGGCGCTGGCCTTCCGGGCGATGCTGCTGGTCTACGTCGGGCACGTCGGCGGCAGGTGGACGCCGTACGACGCGCACTACCTGCCCGGCTCGCAGACCCCGGTGACCCGCATCAGCGAACCCGCCAACTACCGCGACAACCCCGACGACCCGACCGACCGCAGCGTGGTCTGCGCCGAGATCCCGTGCACGGTCGGTGACCGGCTGTGGGGCGCCGGCGACGGCGCGCTCGCGGATCTGGTGGCCGAGGCCATCACCACGACCGGACTGCCGCCGCTGCGCCGCACGAGCGTGCGAGTACGGCGGCTGCCACACGTCTACCCGGTGTACGCACGGGGTTTCGCCGACCGGCTGGCCGGCCTGGAGTCATGGGCGCGTGACCTCCCTAGCGTCACCACGCTGGGCCGGGCGGGCCTGTTCGCCCACGACAACAGCCACCACGCGATGGTGATGGCGCTGGCCGCGGTCGACTGCCTCGACGCCGACGGCGGTTGGGACGATGCCGCCTGGTCGGCGGCCCGGGAGGGGTTCCGTGCTCATGTCGTCGAGGACTGAACCCGCCGGTCGTTGAGCTCGGCGTGCACCGCCGGCAGCACCCGGCGCAGGTAGCGGTGCAGCCGGACGAAGGAGGTGCCGCTGGTGCGGAACGCGTAGTGGATGGGCACCTCGGCGTACGTGAAGCCCTTGGCCAGCAGGTCGAGGGTGAGCACCTGCGCGTAGTTGTAGTCGTGCACGACCTCGGCCGCAGCGGCGGCCGCGGGGGAGAACGCCCGATAGCCGCTCTGCCCGTCGGTGACGTCTTGCCGGCGGGTCATCCAGCGCACCCACCGGGTCAGCACCAGGTTGCCGACCAGGCGGTGCGGCCGCATCACCTCGATCGTGCCGGCGAAGCGGCTGCCGACCACGTAGTCGGCGCTCCCCGCCAGCACCGGTGCGGCGACCGCCGGCAGGTCCTCGGGGGCGTACTCCGCGTCGGCGTCCAGGTAGACCACGCAGGCGGGCTCCGTCGCCACCGCCTCGGCCAGCCCGCGCCGCACCGCGGATCCGAGCCCGCGCTGGGGGTGCCCGCCGACGACCCGGGCCCCCGCCTCGGCCGCGCGGGCGGCGGTCGCGTCGGTCGAGCCGTCGTCGACCACCACCACCCGCACCGGACGCCCGTCGACCTCGCGCGGCAGCCGGCGCACCACCTCGCCCACCGTCTGCTCCTCGTCGTGGGCAGGCAGGAAAGCCACCACCGGAGCCGTTCGGTCGAACGTACGCGGCGCCGGGCGGGGCGGCAGCTCGCGCGGCAACCGCCAGCGACCCCACCAGCCGGGCGCGGGCGCGACCAGGGAAACCGCGCCGACCACGAGCGCGTAGGCCGTCTTCACCGCGTGCGCCAGCAGCACCACGGCGAACGCATCGGCGACCGGCACGCCGAGGGCCACCAGTGCGGCGGTGCCGGCGGCCTCATAGCTGCCGATGCCGCCCGGCGTGACCGCCACCGCCTGCGCCACGATCGTCACCGCGGTGACACCGACCGCCTCCGGGTACGACAGCGGCACCCCGGCCGACGTGGCGACGGCGAGCATCACGGTCGCCTCGAGCAGCCAGCCGGCGGTGGCCGCGGCGACCACCAACGGGCCGGGCAGCCGGAGCCGCGCCCTGTCGGTGGCCAGCCGGCGCAGCCACAGCAGCGCGCCGACGCCTGCGACGGCCAGCGCTGCGGCCGCGACGACGGCCAGCGCTGCGGCCGCGACGACGGCCCAGCCGACGCCGACCATGCGCACCAGGACGGCGGGGGCGAGGATCAGCGCGAGGCCGGCGACCGTCAGCAGATCGGTGAGCCGCAGCAGCACGGTGCTGGCAGTCGCCGGCCGCCACCCCACGTCGGTGCGGCGCACCACGCTGGACACCCGTAGCGCCTCACCCAGCCGCAGCGGCAGCAGGTGGTTGCCGAGCAGGCTGATGTGCAGCGCGGCCCATGCCTGCCCCGCCGACAGCGCCGGCAGCACCTGGGCCCACCCCCACGTGCGCAGGCCGAACGCCGCGGCGTAGGCCAGCACGGCGGCGCCGATCAGCACCGGCGACCCGGCCACCGCCGCGCCGGCTTGGTGCGTGGCCGCCCGCAGCGCCGCCAGGTCCGCGCCCAGCGCGACGTAGGCGACGGCCGTCAGCAGCAGCGCGAGCCCCAGCAGCGTTCGGGCGGACCGGGAACGGGCGCGGGCAGCGGCCCGCCACGAGGGGGGGGCGCCGGTTGAGTGGTCGGCGATGCGTTGCATAGTTAGGAGAGGATGCCCTAAGTTGCGGTGGCCGGCCAAGCCGACCCCGCATCGACCCGCTCGCCACCGATTGGAACCGCTCCATGACCCGCAGCGTCGCCGTGACCGGCGCCGCCGGCTTCCTCGGCGGTCACGTTGTCGATGCGCTGCTGGCCGGCGGTCACCGCGTGTGGGGCATCGACCGGCGGCCGGCGCCGGCCCGCCTGGCTGACCGTACCGGCCTGGTCTGGCTGCAGGCCGAGGTCACCGCGGCACCCGGGCCTGCTGGCGGACCAGCCGCCGGCGCCGGTGAGGTGCGGGCTGCGCTGCGTGCGGCCGGCGCCGTGCTGCACCTGGCCGGCTGCCCCGGCGTACGCGACGCCTCGGGCGACGTCGAGCATCGCCGTCGCCGTGACAACGTCGATGCCACCGCGGTCGTCCTCGACCACACGCCGCTGGGGACGCCGGTGCTGGTGACGTCCTCGTCATCGGTCTACGGCGGCAGCAAGTGGGCCCGGCCCAGCGTCGAGACCGACCCGGTCGACCCCCGCGGGGGGTACGCCGCGAGCAAGGTCCTCACCGAGCGGCTGTGCGCCGCGCGGCGGACGGCCGGCGGTGCGGTGCTCGTGGTCCGGCCGTTCACGCTCGCCGGCGAGCGGCAGCGCCCCGACATGGCGATCGCGCAGTGGATCGACGCCGCCCGCGCCGGGCGCCCACTGCGCATCTTCGGCGCACCCGAGCGCACCCGCGACGTCACCGATGTCCACCAGGCGGCCGACGTGCTGGTGCGGCTGGTGGCGCCGGGCCGGCAGTGGCCGGCCGACGCGGGGACCGTCAACGTCGGCACCGGCCGTTCGCACACCCTTACCCAACTCGCCGACGCCGTGCGTGCCGCCACCGGTCGCGACGTCCCGGTCGTGGTCGAGCCAGCGGCTCCGGTCGAGGTGCGGCACACCCTGGCCGACACCCGCCGTCTGCAGTCGCTCGTCGACGTGGTGCCGAGCACAGACCTCGCCGCGCTGGTGGCCCGCCAGGCTGCGGCCCAATCCCGTTTCGAGCCTGCCGGCGCGGCCGACCCGGTGTCGGCATGACGATGCCCCTCACGGCCGCCCGGCTCGGCGCGACGATGGTGCTGGTCGGACTGCTGGCCACGGCCAGCGCCGCCGTCGGCATCGGCGTGCCGGCGTTATCGGGCGACCCGGGTGCCAGCGCGGCGGTCGACGAGCCGCAGTACCTGCTGAGCGCGCTCAGTCTCGCCGAGGACGGCGACCTCGACATCGCCGACGAGCTCGCCGCCGGCCGGGCAGCGGACTTCCACCCCGACGACTTGCCGGTGCAGACCCAGATCCGCCCCGACGGCTCCCAGCTCAGCCCGCACGACCCGCTGCTCGCGGTGCTGCTGGCCCCCGCCGTCGCGGCCGGCGGCTGGGTCGGCGCCAAGCTCGCGCTGGCCACGGTCGCCGGAGTGCTCGCCGCCCTGCTGGTGTGGGTGGCTGCCCGCCGCTTCGCCGTGCCACTGCCGATCGCCGGAGTGGTGGTGGGAGTGGCCACGGCCAGCGCCCCGCTCGCCGTCTACGGCCAGCAGGTGTACCCCGAGCTGCCCGCGGCGCTGGCCGCCGTCGCCGCGGTGGCGGCGCTCACGGGCAGGCTCCGCCGCGGCGGCCTTGGCACGCTGGTGGTCGCCGTCGTCGCGCTGCCGTGGCTGTCGGTCAAGTACGTCCCGGTGGCGGCGGTGCTGGCGCTACTCGGGCTGGCCGCGCTGTGGCAGGCCGGCCGGCGCCGCGCCGCGACCGTGGTCGCTGCGACCCTGGGCCTGGCCGGGATCGGCTTTCTCGGCCTGCACCGGGTCCTCTACGGCGGGTGGACCGCCTACGCCGCGGGCGACCACTTCCAGGACTCCGGCGAGATGGGGGTGGTCGGCTTCGCCCCGGACTATGCCGGTCGCAGCACCCGGCTGGTCGGCCTGCTGGTGGACCGTGACTTCGGCCTGGTCGCCTGGCAGCCCGCCTGGTTGCTGCTGGTCCCGGCGGTCGCCGCGTTGCCGTGGTTGCTACCTCGCACCGGCCCGCTCGGCCGGCTGCCGGGCTGGCCGGTGCTGCTCGCACCGCTGCTCACGGGCTGGCTGGTGGCGACCTTCGTGGCGCTGACCATGCACGGCTACTGGTGGCCCGGGCGCCAGCTGGTCGTCGTGCTGCCGCTGGCGGTGCTGGCCGTGGCGGTCTGGCTGGCCGGGCTGTTACGAGCGGCCCGACCGGCGTGGCAACGGGTCGTGCTCGGCGCGGGCGGCCTGCTCGCCGGCGCCGGCCTCGGCACGTACGGCTGGGTGCTGGCCACCGGCTGGGCAGGGCGCCTCGGCTGGGTCGACGCCCCCGACCAGCCGGTACCGGGCGCACTGACCGCGCTGCGCTCAGCCCTGCCCGACTACCGCGTGCTCGACGCATCGGCCTGGTGGCTGCACGCCGCCTGGGCGCTGGCGCTGCTCGCGCTGGCCGCGCTCGGCGTGCGCAGCGCCAGACCCGCGTACCGACCTGAAAGCGCACCTGCCGTTGCGCACCGAACCCCGCAGCCGGCCGGCAACCGATGAGGAGAACCCGCATGCGCGTCAAGCTGTCCCACCCGCGTTCCCTGCCCAGCCTGGCCAGGCTGGGCGCCACCGCCGTGCTGGCCGTGGCCCTGACCGGGCTTGCCGGCTGTGGCGACGACGGTGCTGGCGTCCGCGAGCTCGAGCCGGGTTGCGCCGAGAGCGGCTCGGGGTCCGGGTCGGGCAGCGGGTCTGAGTCCGGGTCGGGCGGCGGGTCCGCCAGCGAGGAGTGCCCGTCGGAGGGGTCGTCGTCCCAGTGAGGTCGAGAGCGGTGAGTTCGCCAGCGAGGTCGCCAGTGAAGTTGCCAGTGAGGCCGCCTGTGAGGTCCGGTCGGTGACCTTGCGCGCCCTCCGCGCCCTAGCCGCCGTCGTCTGCACGACGGTGGCGGTTGCCGGCTGCTCGCTCGCGGGCGCCGACGACGACGTCGTGCGCGTCTACACCGCCAGGCACTACGACCTGGAGAGAGCGTTCGAGAAGTTCTCGGCCGACACGGGTGTCTCGGTGGAGTTCTTGTACGGCACCGACGCGGAGCTGCGCGAGCGGATCCAGGCCGAGGGCGAGGACACCCTCGCCGACGTCTACCTGACCGTCGACGCCGGAAACCTGGCCGCCGCCGCCGAGGAGGGCCTGTTCCGGCCGGTGCGCTCCGACGTGCTCGATGCTGCGGTGCCGAAGACGCTGCGCGACCCGCAAGACCGCTGGTTCGGGCTTGCGGAGCGGGCGCGCACGATCGTCTACGACCCGTCCCGGGTGGACCCGTCGCAGCTGTCGACCTACGAGGACCTCGCCGACCCCAAGTGGGACGGCAGGCTCTGCCTGCGCGGCGCGACCGAGACCTATACCCAGTCGCTGGTGGCCAGCCTGATCGCGCGCAACGGCTACGCCGACACCAAGCGCGTGGTGGCGGGCTGGGTCGACGACGCCGAGATCTTCAGCAACGACGTCGACCTGCTGAAGAACATCGCCAGCGGCGACTGCGAGGTCGGCATCGCCAACCACTACTACCTCGCCCAGCTGCTCGACAAGGATCCGGACTTCCCGGTCAAGATCTTCTGGGCAGACCAGCAGACCGACGGTGTCCACATCAACGTGTCCGGCGCGGGCGTCACCGCCGCCGCCGACAACCCCGACCTGGCACGCCAGCTGTTGGAGTGGCTGGCCACCGACGGGCAGCAGGCGTTCACGGCCGGCAACTTCGAGTACCCGGTGAACCCCGACGTGGCGCCGGTGCCGCTGATCGAGGGGTTCGGCGACTTCCGAGCGGACAAGCTGCACGCCGCCGAGCTGGCCCAGCGGAACACCGAGGCGGTACGGCTGATGGCAGAGACCGGCTATGAGTGACCTCGACATCGAGGAGCGGTCATGAGTGAGACCGGCCGCCGCGGCTGGCGGCTGGTCGTCGTCGCCGTCGCCGCCTTCGTCGTCGTGCCGGTCGGTCTGGTCGCGGTCAGCATCCTCACGCCGACCGTGGAGGTGTGGTCGCTGCTGTGGCGTACCGACCTGCCCGACATGCTGATGACCACGGTCGGCCTGCTGGTTGCCGTCGTCTGCTGCACCCTGCTGCTCGGTGCCGGCCTGGCGTGGCTGGTCGGCCGTTACCGCTTCCCCGGGCAGCGCTGGTTCTCGTGGCTGCTGGTGCTCCCTCTCGCGGTGCCGGCGTACGTGCTGGGCTTCGTCTACCTCGGCCTGCTGGACTACCCGGGCCCGGTGCAGTCCGCGCTGCGCGGGCTGTTCGGTGACGACGTATGGTTCCCGTCGGTCCGGTCGCTGCCGATGGCGGTGGTGGTGCTGTCACTGGCCCTCTACCCCTACGTCTATCTGCTGGCCCGGGCGGCGTTGACCGAGCAGACCGCAGCGACCTACGAGGCCGCGCGGGTGCTGGGTCATGGCCCGGTGCAGGCCGCGCGTCGGGTCGTGCTGCCGATGGCGCGGCCGTCGTTGGCCGCCGGTGCGGCGCTGGTCGCGATGGAGACGCTGACCGACTTCGCCACCGTGCAGTACTTCAACGTGCAGACCGTGTCGGTGGCGGTCTACCAGGTGTGGAACGGCATGTACGACCGGGTGGCGGCCAGCGAGATCGCCTCGCTGGTGCTGCTGTTCGCGATCACCGTGATCGGGCTGGAGCGGGTGGGCCGGGGGCGGGCGCGCTTCCACCAGGGCGGTGGCGCGCGCGCCGTCGACCCGGTGCAACTGCGGGGCGGGCGGGCGTGGGCAGCGACCAGCATCTGCAGCCTGGTCGTCGCCGTCACGTTCGTCATCCCGGTGCTGCAACTGGTGGCCTGGTCGAGCACCGCGACCCTGCTCAGCTCGACCGGCGGGCTCGACCCGCGCTACCTCAGCTACCTGGTCAACAGCCTGACGATCGCGGTGCTCACCGCGCTGGCCTGTGCGGCGATCGCGGTGCTGGTGGCCAGCGCCACCCGCCTGGGCGGTGGAACCTCGACGCGGCGGCTGGCGCGGCTGGCCACGGTCGGCTACGCCGTTCCCGGCCCGGTGGTCGCCATCGGCGTGCTGGCGATGCTGGCGGCGGTCGACTCGACGCTCGACCTGGTGGGGCTGTCCTTCGGGGCGGTGCTGGTGACCGGCACCATCGTCGGCCTGCTGTACGCCTACGTCGTGCGCTTCCTCGCGCTGGCCTACACCAGCGTCGACGCCAGCCTTGAGAAGGTCGCACCGTCGATGACCGACGCGGCGTTGACCCTCGGAGCCTCCCCACGCAGCGTGGTGCGGCGGGTGCATGTGCCGTTGGTACGCTCGGGGGTCGGTGTCGCCCTCGTGCTGGTCGCCGTGGACGCGCTCAAGGAGCTGCCGGTGGTGCTGCTGCTGCGGCCGTTCGGGTTCGAGACGCTGGCGATCTGGGTCTACCAGCTCGCCTCGGAGTCGCGGTGGGAGCTGGCCGGGTTACCCGCCCTGACGATCGTCGCAGTCGCGGTCGTACCGGTGGTCTGGCTGTTTCGTCAGACCCTGCAGCTGGCTCCCGAGACCACCCGACAAGATCCCGACCAGGTGCCAGTGAGGAGCGGTGAGCGTGGCCAGTCCTGAGCCATCGGTTGCCTCCGTGCGCACGCCTGCTCCGGCGGCGCCGGTCCTCGAGCTGCGCGAGGTCAGCAAGCGGTTCGGTGGTGTCGTCGCGCTCGACAGCGTACGTCTGCAGGTGCCCGCCGGCGAGCTGCTCGCCGTGGTCGGGCCGAGCGGCTGCGGGAAGTCCACGATGCTGCGGGCCGTTGCCGGTCTGCTCGCCATCGACGCCGGTCAGATCTGGACCAACGGGCGAGAGGTCGCGGGCCCCCGCACGTTCGTGCCACCCGAGCGCCGCGACGTCGGGGTGGTCTTCCAGGACCTGGCGCTGTTCCCGCACCTCGACGTCGCCGCCAACGTGTCTTTCGGCCTGCAGCGTCGCGTCACCGCTCGCGGCCGGCGGGTGCACGAGGTGCTCGAGCTGGTCGGGCTCGACGGGCTGGGTCGGCGCTATCCGCACGAGCTGTCCGGTGGCGAGCAGCAGCGGGTCGCGCTCGCGCGGGCGCTGGCGCCGCACCCGGCCGTCGTGCTGCTGGACGAGCCGTTCTCGCACCTGGACCGCAACCTGCGCACCCTCGTCCGCGAGCACACCGTGGACGTGCTGCACGCGGCCGGCGCCACCGGGGTGTTCGTCACCCACGACCAGGAGGAGGCGCTGGCCGCCGGCGACCGGGTGGCGGTGATGCGGGCGGGCAGCCTCGAGCAGGTGGCGGCGCCGGAGGAGGTCTTCCACAACCCGACCAGCCGCTTCGTGGCGACGTTTCTCGGCGAGGCAGACTTCGTCGCGGGGGAGCGTCTCGGCGACCACGCGTACACGGCCTTCGGTGCGCTGCCGGTCACGACGCCGGGTGCCGGCCCGTGTCAGGTGATGCTGCGCCCGCACGAGGTCACGATGGAGCCCGCCGACACCGGCAGCGCCGTTGTCACCCGCACCGAGTTCCGCGGCGCGCTCGTGCTGCACCACGTCCGCCTCGCCGACGGCAGCACCCTGCGTGGCCTACGCCCGCACACGGCGCCGCTGCCGGTCGGCACCAGGGTGCAGGTTCGTCCGCTGGTGGACCACCCGCTCGCCGTCTTCGCGGCCTGACGACGCGGCCGTGCCCACCGACCCGATCCCTGCCGGCCGCGCCAGCGCTGATCGGCTCCGCGCTGATCCGATCCGCACCGCGCGGCTCGACCTGGTGCTGCTGACCGGGAAGTGGCTGCGCGCGTACGCCGTGGGGGAGCAGTTGCCCGACCTCGGCTTCGCCGACCCCGACGATTTCCTCGCCGGTGCGGCGCACACCGTGCACCTGCGCGTCGAGCAGCTGGCACACGCGCCGGGCGACGAGCCCTGGCTGCTGCGGGCGGTGGTGCTCCGCGCGACCGGCGTGGCGGTCGGTCGGGTCAACTTCCATGCCCCGCCGGACGATCGCGGCATGGTCGAGATCGGCTACCAGGTGCGACCCGCGCACCGGCGCAGTGGGTACGCCGCCGAAGCCGCGGCGGGCATGTGGGGGTGGGCGGTGGGCAACGGGGCGCGGGTGTTGCGGGCCAGCGTCGCGCCGGACAACGCGCCGTCACTGGCCCTGCTCCGCCGCGCCGGGTTCCAGCAGGTGGGGGAGCAGGTCGACGAGCTCGGCGGCCTCGAGCTCGTCTTCGAGAGGCCCGCGGTCGCCGGCTGACCAGCCGACCTGGGAGGCTTGCGGCATGAGGGGGCGCACCGCGCAGCACCGTGCGTACGCCGCCGTGCTCACCAGCATCGCCCTCGGTGGTGTCGTGGGAGCCACCGCGCGGCACGGCGTCAGCGTGGCGTTGCCGGGGGCACCGGGCGGTTGGCCGTGGGCGACGCTGGCCGTGAACGTGACCGGCTGCGCGCTGATCGGCGCGTTCATGGTGCTGGTCTCCGAGGGGTGGCCGACCCATCGCCTGCTCCGACCCTTCGTCGGTGTCGGGGTCCTCGGCGGCTACACCACCTTCTCCACCTACACCGTCGACGTCCTCGGGTTGGTGGACGGTGGCCGGCCACTGCCCGCGCTCGCGTACCTGAGCGCCACAGTGGTCGGTGCGCTGGGTGCGGTGCTGCTCGCCGTCGTCGCCACCCGCGCGCTCGTCACGTCCACCGCACCGCGAAGAGCAGGCGCGTCATGACCCTGGCCGGCCCCGCGCGGCGGCTCACGGTGCTGCTGGGGGAGGACGACACCTGGCAGCACAAGCCCACGTACTCGGAGATCGTGCACCGTGCCCATGCGGCCGGGCTCGCCGGCGCCAGCGTCTTCCGCGGTCTGGAGGGGTACGGCGTGTCCAACCACATCCACACCACCAGGATGCTCAGCCTGTCGCAGGACCTGCCGGTGGCGGTGGTGATCGTCGACTCCGCGGAGCGGATCGACGCGTTTCTGGACAGGCTCGACGACCTGGAGATCGACGGGCTGGTGCTGGTCGAGGACGTGTACGTGCACCGCTACCGCGGCCGACAAGCACCGCGGTGAGCTGGTGGTGGATCGGCCTCGGCGCCGCGGTCGGTGCCCCCTTGCGCTACCTGACCGACCGGGCGGTGCAGCACCGGCACGACTCGGTCTTCCCCTGGGGGACGCTGGCGGTCAACACCGCCGGCTCGTTGCTGCTCGGGCTGGTGGTCGGCGTCGCTGGCCACCAGGCCACCGCGGGGGCGCTGGTCGCGGGCGTCGGCGTCGGTCTGTGCGGCGCGTTCACCACCTACAGCACCTTCGCCTACGAGACGGTGCGGCTGGTCGAGGACGGCGCGGTGCTGTACGGGGCGCTCAACGTGGTCGCCAACGTGCTGGCCGGGCTCGCCGCCGCCACCGCCGGCTTCGGGGTGGCCCAGCTGCTGTGAGCCCCTACTGGGCGCCGGAGACGTACTGGTTCAACTGGTCGCGCTCGAACTCCAGCTCACCGATGCGCGTCTTCACCGCGTCGCCGATGCTGACCAGGCCCCGCAGCTGCGCGTCCTGGACGACCGGCACGTGCCGGATGCGGCGCAGGGTCATCAGCCGCATCAGGTCGTCCAGGCTGTCGCCCGGGTCGCACACCGCCACGTCGGTGGACATGATCGTGTCGACGGTTGCGGCCAGCGCGTCCGGCCCCTCGGCGATGCGGCGCACTACGTCGCGCTCGGACACCATGCCCGTGACCTGCGTACCGTCGGGGCTGACGACCACGGCACCGATGTTGTGCTCGGCGAGCAGGTGCAACAGATCACGCACCGACGCCTGCGGCTCGATGGTGACGACCGTTCCGACTTTCTTGGCTGCGAGCACGTCTTTGATCCGCATGTGCGCAGGGTAGTGCTGCCGGAGGGCTCGCGGCCAGACCAAGCGCCCGACCGACATCAAGCCACAACCGGTGCGACCATGGGGCGGGTGACCGCGCCCACCACCGCCTCCCGGTCGGCAGGGCTGTCCACGACCGGCCATCCGCCAGGCGCGAGCGGGCCGGCGGTGGCGGCGACCGTGTTGGCCTGGATCTCGGTGGTGCTGCTTCTCGACTCCGACGGCTCGCTGTGGCTGCAGCGTGGCCTCGGGGTCGCCACGTGGGGGGTGCTGCTGCTGGTGCTGCGTGCGGAGCGGCCGCTGGTGCGGGTGCAGACCGGTGTGGTGGTCGTGATCGCCACCGCGGTGGAGTACACCTTCTCACCGCTGCTCGAGGTCTACACCTACCGGTTCGACAACGTGCCGTCGTACGTCCCACCGGGTCATGGGCTGGTCTACGTCGCCGCGCTCGCGCTGGGGCGGTCGCTGTTGGTGCGTGCCCACCTGCGGGTGTGCACCGCCCTGGTGCTGGTCGTCGGCGGCGCGTGGGCTGGGTACGGGGTGCTGCTGGCCTCCCGGCCCGACGCGCTCGGCCTGTTCTGGTTCTGCTGCCTGGCCGGCTTCTTGTGCTGGGGGCCGTCGCGGCCGCTGTACGTGGGCGCGTTCGTCGTCGTGTCGTACCTGGAGATTGTCGGCACCGTGCTCGGCACCTGGCAGTGGCAGCCGCGCGACCCCACCGGGCTGGTCACGATCGGCAACCCCCCGTCGGGGGCCGCGGGCGGCTACGGCTGGTTCGACCTGTACGCGCTGTGGCTTGCCGGGCCGCTGCTGGCCCGCTGGCGGCGGCTGCGCGCGTCGGTCGCCGACTGACGCGCCCCGAGATCGCGGCCGCGCGGACGCGAGATGATGCTTTGTGGGGGTTCGAGCCCCACGTATGCATGATCGTCGGTCCGATGGCGCGCGCTAACCCTCGGATGATCGGGGGGGGGGTCAGGTCCCGTTGTCGCTCTCGCTGCCGCGACGCCGTGAGCCGATGTCGTGCAGGCTCCCACCGTCGTCCTGCGCCGACTCGCCGTCGTCGGGGAAGTGCCCCACGAATGCCATCGCGGCGTCGTGCAGGTGGCCGTTGGTGGACAGCGCGTTGTTGCCCAGGGGCCCGGTGCGACCGTCCAAGCCGGAGAAGCGCCCGCCAGCCTCGGTGACGATCACCGCCAGCGCCGCCATGTCGTGCAAGGCGAGCTCGGGTTCGGCGGCGATGTCGACCGTGCCCTCGGCGACCAGCACGTGCGACCAGAAGTCGCCGTACGCGCGGCTGCGCCAGCAGCGCCGCGTGAGCGCCAGGATCGCGTCGAGGCGGCCGATGTGGTCCCAGCCGTTCAGGTCGGAGTAGGAGAACGAGGCGTCGCTCACCTCCTTGATGTCCGACACCCGGCAGGGCTTGGCGTTGAGCAGCGACTTGCCGGTCCAGCTGCCACCCCCGGCCGAGGCCCACCACCGGCGTCCCAGCGCGGGCGCAGAGACGCAGCCCACCACCACTTCGTCGCCCTCCATCAGGCCGATCAGCGTCGCCCAGACCGGCACGCCGCGGACGAAGTTGTGGGTGCCGTCGATGGGGTCCACCACCCAGCGCCGGGGGCCGAAGCCGGTCGAGCCGGCCTCTTCACCGACCACTGCGTCGCGGGGGCGGGCGCGGCCAAGCGTCCGCCGCACCCCCTCCTCGACGCCCACGTCGGCGTCGGTGACCAGACTCGTGTCGGGCTTGGCCGAGACGTGCAGGTCCTGGGCTCGGAAGCGCTCCATGGTCAGCGAGTCGGCGTCGTCTGCGAGCACGTGCGCGAGCCGGAGGTCGTCGGTGTGCGAGCGGGCTGCCATGGCCGAGAGGCTATCCCCGGTGTGGGCCCGCTCGTACGGGCAGGCCGCAACGAATCGTGGGACCCAGTCCGGCGAGCGCCTAGTGTCGAACACCAGGCGAGAGGACCGCGGCCTGCAGCGGGAGGTGCACATGCTGCCCGACACCTTGAACGGTCTGCCTGTGCACGCGCTGTCGGTGCACGCCACCGTCGTACTCGTGCCGCTGGCCGCCGCGCTCGGCGTGCTGTTCGCCGTCCCACGGCTGCGCGAGTGGACGACGTTCCCGCTGCCGCTGGTCGCCGCCGGTGCCGCGATAGCCACCTGGGTCTCGGTGCAGAGCGGCGAGGCGCTGAAGGCCGCCGGCGGCCAGGGGGCCGCCGGCCTGGGTGGCCCGGTCGCCGAGCTGGTCGCCGAGCATCAGGACCTGGGGAACCAGCTGTTGCTGATGGTGGTGGCCTATGCCGTCGCGGTGACAATCGCGGTCGTGGTGGTTCGCCGGGCCGGCCGGGGCGTGACCATCGTGCTCAGCGTGCTGGTGGTGCTCGGTGCGGTGGCGGTCGGCGTGCAGACGTTTCGCGTGGGTGAGCTCGGTTCGCGCGCGGTCTGGAACCCGACCGACACCGTCGACTACGGGTCGACGGATCGCGACAACTGAGCGGCCGGCCGCGGACCACCGGTCCAGGTTCGTCGTGCGCCTCCCCGCACCACGCGATGGGGGTCGGCGTTCAGCGATCGCGGCGTTGGCCAGCAGCCGGTCAGTGGTCCGGTCCTCGTAGAAGGCCTGCCAGTCCTGGCGCCGCCCGATCCGGTCGTACGCCGAGCGAGCCTCGTCGTGGGTCAGTGCCATCGTCACCCTCCGGCCCGGTGGCTCACGAGTGTCTCACCCGGCTCGGCCGGCGCGTCGCCCTGCGAGAACATGGAGGCAACTGCCGATGGCTCGACGAGCGTAGGTTCGCTCGCCGACCGAACCGGAGGACGCCCATGACCACCGCAGCCGACCTGCTGGTCGACGCCCTGGAACGCATCCGCCAGACCGTGCACGAGGCGGTCGACGGCCTCGACGAGGAGCAGCTGACGATCCGGCTGGACCCCGAGGCGAACTCGATCGCCTGGCTGGTGTGGCACCTGACCCGGGTGCAGGACGACCACCTCGCCACCGCCGCCGGGTCGGCGCAGGTGTGGACGACCGACGGCTGGTCCCAGCGGTTCCGGCTGCCGTTCCCCGACAAGTCGATCGGCTACGGGCACAGCCCGGACGAGGTCGCCCACGTCCGGGCGCCCGCTGCGCTGCTCACCGGCTATCACGAGGCCGTGCACGCACGGTCGAGTGCGTGGGTGGGCACCCTCGACGACGAGGCGCTCGCCCGGGTGGTGGACGAGAGCTGGGGCACGCCGGTCACGCTGGCCGTCCGGCTGGTCAGCGTGATCGACGACGGCACCCAGCACGCCGGCCAGGCCGCCTTCGTGCGCGGGATCGTGGAGCGCCAGATCGAGGCGGCGAGCGGGTCGCGCGCGTAGGTTTGCCTGGGTCTTTGCCAAGCCGGGGCACCATCGTCTATCGTCGATACACGATGAATGCTCTGGGCCGGCCCGCAGCTGAGGCGTACGCCTCGTGGTTTCGCTGCCTGGCCGACCCCACCCGGCTGCAGGTCCTGCATGCGCTGGCCACCGAGCTGCGTCCGCTGCGGGTGGGTGAGGTCGCCGAGGCCGTGGGTATCGCCCAGTCGACCGCGTCGGTGCACCTGCAGCGCCTGCTGGACGACGAGTTCGTCCTGGTGGACCGCTCCGGCACCGCCAGCTGGTACATCGTGAACGCGGCGTGCATCGAGCAGTTCCCGCAGGCCGCCGAGCAGGTCATGGGCACCCTGGTCGGGTCGGTCCCGCTGCCCGACGCACCGATCGAGCCACCCTGGCGCGGTCAGGCATCGGCGGTCGCCGGTCCACCGTGAGCACTGCGCTGGCGCAGTTTGTAGCGCTGCTCGCCGGCACCCTGCTGCTGTTCGGGGCGCTCACCGCCGCGATGACGCTGCTCACCCGGCGCATCGGCGAGCGGCGGCTCCGGCGCTGGGTCGGCGGCAACGCTCTCACCGCGCCGATCAAGGGGCTGGTGTTCGGCGTGGTCACCCCCTTCTGCAGCTGGTCGGCCATCCCGGTGCTGACCGGCCTGCTGCGCAGCCGCGTCCGTACCTCCGCCGCCGCGGCCTTCTTCCTCGCCTCCCCGGTCCTCGACCCGGTGCTGGTCGTCGCGATCGGGTCCACCTGCCGGCCACCAGCCGGGTGGGCGCCCCGGTGGGCGCCGGCGGGTGCGACGGCACCGACCCCGGCTGGGCAGGCTGGTGGCAGGAGACCGGCGACGCCGGCTGGTACGCCGCGAGCCAGCTGCGCCAGCTGCTGCTCCCGCTGGCCATCACCTGCGCCGTCGCGGTCGCGATCGCCGGCACCGTCCCCGAGCGGGCGATGGCCGCGCTCGCCGGACCCGGCGAGCCGTACGCGATCCCGGCCGCTGCGCTGCCTCTCGGCCTGGTCGACGTCAAGGTCGCCGCCGTTGACCACGACTGGTCCGGGCTGCGCCTGGTCTGGCGAAGGTCCGCACGCTGATCGCGGGTCCTAGCCGCACCGGTCTGGCAGCCCCGCTCGATGCCGTTGCGCCCGTCCTGGCCCGCTCAGTCGCCGCGCTGGGACTCCCGGCTGGCCAGCAGCCGGCGCAACGACTCCACCCGATCGGGGTCGACCCGGCCAGCCGCCGCGGCGCCGTCCAGGCCGCACTCGGGGTCGTCGGCGGTGTGCCCGCAGCCGCGGGGGCAGTCGGCGGTGGCCGCGTCCAGGTCGGGAAAGGCCGCAAGCAGCCGGTCGGGGTCCACGTGGGCCAGCCCGAACGACCGGATGCCGGGGGTGTCGACGATCCAGCCGCCGCCGGGCAGCCGCAGCGCGATCGCCGACGTCGAGGTGTGCCGGCCCCGGCCGGTCACGGCGTTGACGCCGCCGGTGTCTCGCAGCGCGTCCGGCACCAGCGCGTTGACCAGCGTCGACTTGCCCACCCCGCTGTGCCCGACCAGCACCGACGCCGAGCCGCGCAGCCACCCCCGCAGCTCGGTGAGGTCACCGCCGCGCTCGACCGCGACCGCCGACACGCCGAGCGGGCGGTAGGCGGCCAGCAGGTCGTCCGGCGAGGCCAGGTCGGTCTTGGTCAGGCACAGCAACGCCTTCATGCCGGCGTCGAGCGCGGCGACCAGGCAGCGGTCGACGAGCCGGGGTCGCGGCGGCGGATCCGCCAGCGAGGTCACGACGACCAGCCGGTCGGCGTTCGCGACCACCACCCGCTCGACGCGGTCGTCGTCGTCGGCGGTGCGGCGCAGCACCGTACGCCGCGGCAGCACCTCCACGATGCGCGCCAGGCTGCCTTCGTCGCCGGTGCGGTCGCCGACGACCCGGACACTGTCGCCCACGACAACGCCCTTGCGCCCAAGCGGCCGGGACTTCATCGCGGTCACCACCCGGTCGCGGGCAGGGGCATCGTCGGGGTCACGGATCAGCAGCGTGAACCGGCCACGGTCGACGGTCGTGACCAGCGCTGTCGTCGCGTCGTTGTAGGTGGGGCGGTCCTTGGTACGCGGGCGGGTGTGCCGGCGCGGCCGGTCGTACTGCGCCTCCTCGTCCCATCGGCTCATCGCACCAGCCGCGCCCAGGTGTCGGCGAAGCCGGGAAAGGTCTTGGCGGTGGTCGCGACGTCCTCGACCTCGACGCCGGGCACGGCCAGCCCCAGCACCGCCCCCGCATGGGCCATCCGGTGGTCGGCGTAGGTCTGCCAGCGACCGGCGTGCAGCCGGTGCGGCTCGATCCGCAGCCCGTCGTCGGCCTCGGTGACCGCACCGCCGAGGCGGTTGACCTCGGCGGCGATCGCGGCGAGGCGGTCGGTCTCGTGGCCGCGCAGGTGCGCGATCCCGCTGAGCGTGCTGGCACCGTCCGCGAGGGCACAAAGGGCGGCGACGACCGGGGTGAGCTCGCCGACGTCGTGCAGGTCGAGGCTGACGCCGGCGATGGTGCCGGTGCCGGTGACCACGAGGTCCGCACCGTCGCGAGCAACCTCGGCGCCCATCGCGGCAACGATGTGCCGCAGCTCGTCACCTGCCTGGTCGGTGCGCTCGGGCCAGCCGAGCACCCGCACCCGGCCGCCACACACCAGCGCCGCAGCGACGAACGGCGCGGCGTTGGACAGGTCGGGCTCCACGTCGGCGTCCAGCGGGGCGATCTCGCCGGGGCGTACGACCCAGCGGTTCGGCTCGGCGTCGTCGACATCGACACCGCGCCGACGCAGTTCGGTGATGGTCATCTGCACGTGCGGCAGCGACGGCAGCGGCTTGCCGTGATGACAGACATCGACCCCGTCGTCGAAGCGGGCGCCGGCCAGCAGCAGCGCGGACACGAACTGGCTGGAGGCCGAGGCGTCGAGGTCAACCACGCCGCCGGGCACGGCGCCGGTGCCGCGCACGGTGAACGGCAGCGTCTGGTCGCCGTCCGCCGAGTCGCCGACAGCCTCGACGGCCACGCCGAGGCCGCGCAGCGTCGCCAGCGTCTGGTCCATCGGCCGCTTGCGGGCCCAGGGGTCGCCGTCGAAGCGCACCGGCCCGTCGGCCAGGGCCGCGACCAGGGGGACGAAACGCATCACGGTGCCGGCGAGCCCGCAGTCGACGTCGGCCGGGCCGCGCAGGGTCGTGGGGGAGACCCGCCAGACCGGGACGCCGGGGTCGACACCGGCGGTGATGGAGACCCCCAGGGCTCGCAGCGCCCCGACCATCAGGTCGGTGTCACGGGCCTGCAACGGCCCGCGGACGGTCGACGGGCCGACCGCCAGGGCGGACAGCACCAGGATCCGGTTGGTCAGCGACTTGCTGCCCGGCAGCGCCACCGAGGCATCGAGGCAGTGCGCGGGAGCGACCGGGGCGCGCCAGCACGCGGCGGCCGCCGCCGGGGTGGTCGCCGTGGTGTCCATCACCGTCGAGCCTATCTGCCGGCGATGCTGCAAAGCGGTGCGATCAGCTGTCGCGCTGCACCTTGCGCTTGACCCGGCGCGCGGCCAGCTCCATCCGCTCACGAGCGGTCGGCTCCACGTCGACCGCAGCGATCAGCAGCCCGCCCGCCATCGACACGTTCTTGAAGAACTGCTGCCGCTGCTGGACCTTCTCGCCCGGGTCGGTCTCCTTCCAGAACGGATGCCCGGTCAGCGTGGTCGGGACCAGGCTGCCGATGAGCACCAGGGACGCGACCCGCGGGAAGCGTCCGGTCGCCAGCGCCAGCCCGGCGGCGACCTTGAGCGCACCGTCCGCCCGCACCCAGCCGGCGGTGTCGGTCGGCAGCGGCACGACGCTGGGGATCCTTGACTCCACCAGCGGCGCAACCCGTTGCGTCACCGGCTTGGCGGCAGGGGCCAGCGTGGCTGCGTTGCGGATCTCGTCGATGCCCCCGGCGACGAACATCGAGGACAGCATTGGGCGGGCAAGTGAGCGGATCAACGTCATACGCCCCTTTCTATCGTGTCGGGTGCACGGCCGCTCAGTGGTGGGTCACGGGGCCAGCCGGTGCAGGTCTCAGGGGAACAGTGTGGCCTCCCGGATGTTCTCCGCGCGCACCAGCCTGGCCGTCCACCGCTCGAGCCCGATGGCGAACCCGCCGTGCGGCGGAACACCGTGCCGGAAGGTGTCCACGTAGGCCGCGTACGGCTTCGCCGGCTCACCCCGGTCGGCCAGCGCGGGTAACCCTCGACGGCGAGCAGGTCGCTGCCGTGCTGGGCCAGCGCCCACCGGCCCAGCGCCCGCTCGTGCTCGGGGGCCAGGTCGGGCTCGCCGGGGTCGGCGCCGACCAGGCCCAGGGCGTCGGCGAAGTGCACGACCGGGATCTGCTCCGGCACGGTGGGCAGGTCGACCCCCAGCAGCTCGACGGCGGCCGCCGCGTACGTACAGACGGCGTCGACCATGCCGGCAAGGCTGTCGCGCAGCACGGCGAGCACGTCGTGGTGGTCGCGGATGAAGCCGACCTCGGCGTCGAGCGAGACGTACTCGGCGAGGTCGCGGGCGAGCGTACGGGGCTGCCCCTCGACCGGGCCGTGGCGCTGGTCGGGCTGCTGGTGGGGCTGGTGGTCAGCTGGCGTGGACACGCGTTCACCTCCGGGCCGATGTCATCCCGGGAGGTGTGGGCGAGCGGGGCCTCGTGGTGCCACCACACCTTCGTCGGTGCCGCGCGCGGCGGCACCGACCTCTGGTCGTGCCCGGCTCGGAGCTGTCTTCGGGCCGCGTCCGAAGTCCGCCCTTGCAGCCTGGGGGCGGCTGTCTGAATTCCGGGGTCGCGGCCGTACTCGGTCTCGTCGGTGCCGTCGGGTGTTGCACGACCAAGGCTAGCCGACGGCGTCGGACACGCGATCATGCACTTCGGGGGTTGGAGCGCCGCGGATGCATGATCGCCGGTCCGCGGCAGGGCGGGACATGTGGCACCCTCGGCGCCATGTGCGGTCGGTACGCAGCCAGCCGGTCACCGGACGACCTGGTCGAAGAGTTCGATGTCGAGCAGGTCGCCGAGCGGCAGCCCCGCCGGCCGGCCGCCGATCAGGCGGACGCCGAGCGCCAGCTGCCACCCAGCCACCCCCCGCCCAACTTCAACGTCGCGCCGACCGACCCGGTGCCCGCGATCCTCACCCGCCCGCCGAGGGGCCAACGCGACGCACCTGCCGTACGCCAGCTGGCGGTGCTGCGATGGGGCCTGGTGCCGTCCTGGGCCAAGGACCCCGCCATCGGCAGCCGGCTGATCAACGCACGCACCGAGACCGTGGCCGACAAGCCCGCGTTCCGCAAGGCGTTCGCCCGACGGCGGTGCCTGCTGCCGGCCGACGGCTACTACGAGTGGTATGAGACGCAGCAGCGCAATGCCAAGGGCAAGCCGGTCAAGCAGCCGTTCTTCATCCACCCGCGAGGCGGCGGTTCGCTGGCGATGGCCGGGCTGTACGAGATCTGGCGCGACCGTACGCGCCCCGACGACGACCCCGACGCGTACCGCTGGACCTGCGCGGTGCTCACCACCAGCGCCGAAGACGACCTCGGCCACCTGCATGACCGGATGCCGCTGCTGGTCGAGCCCGACCGGTGGGGCGCCTGGCTCGACCCCGAGCAGCAGGCGAGCGGGCCGCTGCTCGACCTGCTGGTGCCGGCTGCACCGGGCCGGCTCGAGGCATATCCGGTCTCCACCGAGGTCAACTCGGTGCGCAACAACGGCGCGCACCTCATCGACCCGCTGCCCCCCGAGGAGGTGGCCCGCTGACCGGCCACACCCTGGCAGCGGGCGTGCCGCAGCCCGTCGTGCTGGCGACGCCGCGCGGCGACGCCCGGGTCACGACCTACCCGGCCGCGATCGATTCGCCGGGTGCCTGTGCTGCTGCCAGTTTCCCTGCACGTACGACGCTGCTGCTCAGCCACGGTGCCGGCGGTGGCATCGGGGCTACAGACCTGGTCGCGATGGCCGCCGGCCTGCCGCCCCATGGGGCGCACGTGTTGCTGGTCGAGCAGCCGTGGCGGGTGGCCGGTCGGCGGCTGGCGCCCGCGCCGGCAGCGCTCGACGAGGCGTTCGTCGCCGTGGTCGAGCAGCTCGGCCCGCGGCCGCCGTTCGTCGTCGGCGGGCGCAGTGCGGGCGCCCGGGTCGCCTGCCGCACCGCGGCCACGTTGGGGGCCGCCGGGGTGCTGGCGTTGGCGTTCCCGCTGTGCCCGCCGGGTCGGCCGGATCGTTCCCGCGCGGACGAGCTCGCCGGCACGGGGGTCGCGACCCTGGTCGTCCAGGGCGACCGCGACCCGTTCGGGGGTCCCGACGCGCTGCCGGCAGCCCCGCACATCACCGCGCATGCCGTGCCGGGTGCCGACCACGGGTTCGCCGTCAGGGTTCGCGATGGCGGCCCGCAGGCACAGGCTGCCGGGCTGGCGTGCGCGGTCGACCAGACCGCTGCCTGGCTGCGGCGTGTCGTGGGTGGGCCAGTGGTCGGGAACACCTGAGCTGTACGCGCCGTTGCATTCAGACGTGCCGACCACCGCATACCCGACGTCTCGTGAGCCGATGCCCGTCCGGTTCGCCAGTTCCACCGAGGCCATGCTCACCGTCGGTGGTCCAGCAGGCCACCTCGTCGAGCGCCTGTTGTCGGGCTCGACGCTAGGCTTGTCGATAATGAACGACCCAATGAATGACACCGTGCAAGACCCGCCCGAGATCGGGGACGACCCCGACCGCGCCGATGCTGACGAGTTGCCGCAAGACCGCGTTGCGCGCTTCGAGCGCGACGCCCTGCCGTACCTCGACCCGCTGTACTCGGCCGCGCTGCGGATGACGCGCAACCCGGCCGACGCCGACGACCTCGTGCAGGAGACCTTCGCGAAGGCGTTCGCCTCGTTCCAGCAGTTCCGGGTCGGCACCAACATCAAAGCGTGGCTCTACCGCATCCTCACCAACACCTACATCAACTCCTACCGCAAGAAGCAGCGCCAGCCCCTGCAACAACCGACCGAGGAGCTCGAGGACTGGCAGCAGGCTGCCGTGGCCACCCACACGGGCTCGGGGCTCAAGTCCGCCGAGATGGAGGCGCTGGAGCACCTGCCCGACTCCGACGTCAAGGACGCGCTGGCCCAGCTGCCCGAGGACTTCCGGTACGCGGTCTACCTCGCCGACGTGGAGGGGTTCGCCTACAAGGAGATCGCCGCGATCATGGGCACGCCGATCGGCACCGTGATGTCTCGGCTGCACCGCGGTCGCGGTCAACTGCGCACGCTGCTCGCCGACTACGCACACGACCGCGGGCTGGCCGCCTCGGCCAGCACCCAGGGTGGTGACGAGGTATGAGCTGCGGAAAGCACCACGACAAGCACTGCGACGAGGTGCTCGGCGAGCTCTACCGGTTCATCGACCACGAGCTTGACGCGGCCTCGGCCACCGAGATCCAGCAGCACCTGGACGAGTGCGGGCCTTGCCTGCGCGAGCACGAGGTCGACCTGATCGTGCAGCGCCTGGTGGCCCGTTCGTGTGCCGACCGGGCGCCCGAGACGTTGCGCGACCGGGTGCGGCTGAGGCTGCACCAGGTGGTGGAGTTGGACGTGCAGTTCGGCGTCCAGGTCGACCCGCCGCGCCCGCCGCAGTCGCATCCGCAGTCGCCGCCCGCGGGGAACATGCCCTGGCAGACGCCGCCTCGGCGGCTCTGACTCCCCGGGCTGCACCGGCGCTCCCCGGGCTGCACCGCGCGGTTTCGCGCACGCAGTCGAAGGCCCCGGCCACCCACGGTGGTCGGGGCCTCGTCGTGCTCAGCGGCTCAGGCGTTGGGGCGCTTGCCGTGGTTGGCGTTGTTCTTGCGGCGGGCGCGGCGTTTGCGACCGGTCTTTCCCATGCTGGCTCCTCTTCGGCTGTGATCCGAGCAATCGATAGTGTCGCATGCAGTGCCGTGGCGGGCCGAGCCGAGCATGGGCTGCGCCGGACGCGCTGGGCGGCCCGGTGCGCACGCCCCGGTCACACCTTCCGCTCCGGGTCCGCGGACCTGAGCCGGGCCAGCCGCTGGCCCTTCGCGATCTCGACCAAGCCCCGGCCGATCATGGGCGCGAGCCCGAGCCATCGCAGGCTCGTGCACTCGCCGGTGGGTGCCACGTGCGGCTCCTCGTCGTTGGTGGGCTGTCCGCCGGGCGATCTTCCGACGTTGTGGCCACATCCTTCGCTGGTGCCGTCGGAAGATCCAGCGGCGTCGACCAGGCGACGGGCGACTAGCGCTCAGCGCCACTGCCCCGGCGTCGCAGCTCCAGACCGAACGCCCACAGGTCGACGCCGGGCGCGGGTTGCCAGTCCCGCTCGGGGAGCCGGCGAAAGCCCAACCCGAGGTACAGGCCATGTGCAGCCACCATCCGCCGGTCGCTGCACAGGACCATACGCACTTGCCCGAGATCTCGGGCAAGTTGTAAGCAGTGCAGCGTGAGCAGCCGGGCGACGCCGCGGCGCCGGGCGAACGGGGCCACCGACAGCATCCGAAACTCGGCCTCGCTGTCATCGGCGGCGATCTCGCGGTACGGAGAGCCGACCGGACAGAACGTCACGCTGCCCAGCACACGCCCTGGGGTGCTGCTCACCGCGCCCACCCCAGCCTCGGCAGCTACCCACACCTCGGCGTCGCGGGCGCGCGCGACCGCATCGCGCAGCTCACACACGTAATCGGCCTCGGCAGTGACGAACCCGTCGGCGAGATAGGCGGCCAGCGTAAGCTCCCCGACGGAGTCCAGGTCGGCGTCAGTGGCCCGCCGCACGTGGACCGCAACCGGCTCAGACACCGGTGGTCTGCGGGGGATAGGCGACCTGCCGGAGATGGGCGACGTCGGGGTCAGTGAGCACGTTGACCAGGTACGGCACCGACGACGCGAAGGCACGGTCCAGCGCCGGGCCGATCCGCCGCGGATCACTGACCGTCTCGCCGTCGACGCCCAGTGCCTTGACCACGTCGTCGTAGCGGGTGCCCGGGGCGAGGTCCGCGGCGACGTGGTAGCCGTAGAGTTGTTGCATCGGGTGTCGCTCCAGGCCCCAGCCGGAGTTGTTGGCGACGACCATCACCGCCGGGACCCGATCGGCGATACGCTCCACCGACGACACGGTCTCGGCCAGCCGGGCCAGCGGCGCGATCAGCGGCGGGTGGTCGAGCTTCTGCAGAGCGTCGCGGCCCCAGGTGGGTGTCGGTGCCCGGCCGCCGAGCACCACCAGCGGCGACCCGGCGAACGATGCCTGCGCGATGCCGCTGACCGCGTTGGTGACCCCCGGGCCGGCGGTCACCACCGCCAGGCCGGGCCGACCGGTGAGCTTGCCGACTGCCTCGGCGGCGAACACCGCGGTCTGCTCGTGCCGCACGTCGACCAGCCGCAGCGTCGGCTCGGTGCACACTGCCGCGTCGTACAGCGGAAAGACGTGCCCGCCCGACAGCGTGAACACGGTGTTCACGCCGTGCGCCCGAGCCACCGCGAGGGCGAGCTCGCCGCCGTGGCTAACGGCCGGTCCCGTCACTTGGCTCGACCGCGGGCTCGAGCTCCTCGACCACGCCCTCGTCACCAACGTCCACCGGCACGCTGAGCAGCGCACCCAGCAGCACCTTGGTGCCGGTCGGAAGCGGTGGCCTCGGCCGGCGTCTGGCGCCGCCGGGTTCGGTCGAGCGTGCCGGGCTGGACATCGGACACCTCCGGGGCAGCTGATCGCCGGTGGGCATCCTCACCCGGCCGACACGGCGGGACCAGATGGTCCACGTGAGCCGCCGGGAGGCTATCGCGCCTGCGCCGCGCGGGCCACCGACCGCGCCGGACGCAACACCTAGGCTCAGCGGGTGCCCTCCCTCGACGACGTCGCCCACCGGCACACCGCGCTGCAGCCGGACGACCTCGCCTGGCTGCACCGCCTGCTGGCCGACTGGCAGATCATCGCCGACCTGTCGTTCGCCGACCTGCTGCTGTGGCTGCCCGACCGTGACGGTGACGGCTTCTGGGTCGGTGCGCAGATGCGACCGACGACCGGGCCCACCGCCTACACCGACGACCTGGTCGGCGACCACATCCCCGCCGGATGTCGTCCGCTGCTGGACGCGTCGTGGGCGCAGTCGCGGATCGTGCGTGAGGGCGACCCGGAGTGGCGCGACGACGTGCCGGTGCGGGTGGAGGCGATCCCGGTGCGCCGGGGTGAGCGGCTGCTCGGCGTCGTCGGACGCTCGACCAACCTGCTGGGCATCCGCACCCCCAGCCGGCTGGAGCTGTCGTACCTGCAGACCGCTGCCGACCTGACCCGGATGATCGCCGACGGGCACTTCCCGTACTCCGGCGAGCGCTCCGACCTCGAGGACTCGCTGCGGGTGGGCGACGGCTTCGTGCGCACCGACTCAACAGGAGCCGTGCTGTACGCCAGCCCCAACGCCGAGTCGGCCCTGCGCCGGCTGGGTCTGGCCACCGGACTCGTTGGTCTGCACCTGGCGGCCACCGTGCGCGGGCTGGCGCCGCCATCGAGCGAGCCCGTGGACGTGGCGGTCAGCGCCGTGCTGTCGGGTCGGGCACCGAGCACGACCGAGATCGAGAACACCAGCGCCTCGCTGGCGGTGCGGGCCATGCCACTGATGTCGGGGCGGCAGTGGAGCGGGTCACTGCTGCTGCTGCGAGACGTGACCGAGCTGCGCCGCCGCGAGCGCGAGCTGGTCACCAAGGAAGCCACCATCCGCGAGATCCATCACCGGGTGAAGAACAACCTGCAGACGGTGGCGGCGTTGCTGCGGCTGCAGGCGCGGCGGATCGAGGCGCCGGCCGCCCGCCAGGCGCTGCAGGAGGCGACCCGACGGGTCGGCTCGATCGCCGTCGTGCACGAGATCTTGAGCCAGTCGGCCGAAGAGTCCGTCGAGGTGGACGCGGTCGTCGACCGGTTGCGGCGCATGGTTGTGGACGTGACCGCGACGGAGTCAGCGGTGACGACCGAGCGGGTCGGCAGCTTCGGCACGCTCGGGGCCGAGGTGGCCACCCCGCTTGCCATGGTGTTGACCGAGCTGATGCAAAACGCGGTGGAGCACGGCTTCGCCGGGGGGCGCGGGCATGTGTGCGTGTCGGCCAGTCGCAGCGCCGAGGAGCTGGAGATACGGGTGCACGACGACGGGGTGGGACTGCCACCGGGCTTCGATCCCGCAACGTCGGACCGGCTCGGGATCGCCATCGTCCGCGCGCTCGTGGAGTCGGAGCTCGGTGGAACCCTGCTGTTCTCCCAGCGCGAGCAGTCGGGCACCACCGTGCGCATCAGGCTGCCGGTGTCGTGACCACCGTCGCCGGGTCGAACGTTCGGGTCAGCCGGTACCGGTCAGCGGGTACGGGGTCAGGCGGTGCGGATGCGGGCCCGCGCCGTGCGTCGCTTGAGCGCTCGCCGCTCGTCCTCGCTGAGGCCACCCCAGACGCCGTGATCCTGCCCGGACTCCAGCGCCCACGCCAGGCACTGTTCGCGCACCTCGCAGCGACGGCACACGGCCTTGGCCTCCTCGATCTGAGAGAGGGCAGGGCCGGTGTTGCCGATCGGGAAGAACAGCTCCGGATCCTCGTCGAGGCATGCGGAACGGTGGCGCCAGTCCACGGGCAGTGCTCCTTCGTTGCGTTGAGCAAGCACCCTAGAGCCATTGTCAGGTGCCTGCATTGTGAACTCGTTCACTAACTGCGGCCGCAAAGGATCTGCAGCCAAGGGTTACAGGGTTGCAACCGATCGGCATGTGCACAAGCCCTTTGGGTGCCCGTCGCTACGTCTGTTGGGTCACAGTCTTCGGCCTAGGCTCGTCTCCGTGATTGCCGTTCCCCGGTTCTTGGCCGTTGCCCTTGCCGCCGTCGAGGGTGGCCTGCTGGCGCTGCTGGCCGCGGGGCAGCTGGTGGAGCTGGTCACCGACGGGCGCCTGGGTGCCGTGCCGGTGGCGGTCTTCTTCGCAGCCTGCTCGAGTGCCGTGCTGTGGTGCGCGCGTGGGCTGGCGATGGCGCAGTCGTGGAGCCGAGGCCCGCTGGTGGCCGCCCAGCTGTTGCTGCTTGCGCTGACGTGGACCTACCACCGGCCGTACCCGCTGGCGGCAGCGGTTCTTGCGACTGTCGCCGCCTTGACGCTTGCCGGTCTGCTGCTGCCGTCGACCACCCGCGCGCTCACCCGGACAAGCTGAACCGGGCGAGCCCACCACCGGCTCAACGGGCCCGTCGCGCCGACGGGTCCCGGTGCGTCAGGCCTCGTCGAGGCCCACTCTCAGCGCGACCAACGATCGCCGGAGCAGCCTGGACACATGCATCTGCGAGACGCCGACCTCGTCGGCGATCTGCGCCTGCGTCAGCTGGCCGAAGAACCGTAGTTCGACGATGGCCCGATCCCGAGCTGGCAGCCGGTCGAGGCCGGGGCGCAGGGACTCGCGCAGCTCGACGCGCTCGAGCGACTCGTCGGCTGTGGCCAGGGCCACCGCGGCGTGCGCCTGCTCTGCGCGGAGGAAGTCCGGGGCGTCCAGCGAGACCGTCGAGTAGGCGTTCGCCGACTCGAGCCCCTCCACGACCTGCTCCTCGCTCACCCCGATCCGGGCGGCGAGCTCGGCCACCGTTGGGGAGCGGCCAAGTGCTTGACCGAGGTCGGCGGAGGCGCTCAGCAGGGCCTGACGCAGCTCTTGCAGCCGGCGGGGCATCCTGATTGACCAGCCCTTGTCGCGAAACCATCGCTTCAGCTCGCCGAGGATCGTGGGCGCGGCGTACGTGGAGAACTCGACCCCGCGACCGGGGTCGAAGCCGTCGATGGCCTTGATCAAGCCGATGGTGCCCACCTGCACGAGGTCTTCGACCGTCTCGCCGCGGTTGCCGAAGCGGCGGGCGAGGTGGTGGACCAACGGCAGGTGCAGTGCGACCAGGTCGGCCCGCACCGCCAGCCGATCGGCGTCGTGGAGCCGGTCGTCGTGCAGCTGCGCGAAGCCCTCCCGTGAACGCTGGTTCAACGGCTGGGTTGCGGGCCGGGGCTGGGTGTCATGGGGCGTCACGCCGGCGCCGATACTCAGTCGTCATCTCGGGCTCGATCGAGGCTGACCACGAGGTCCGAGCCGTCGACCCACATGTCCAGATGGGTGGTCAGGGCGGCCAGTACGGTCCACGAGAAGCCGTCGCGTGACGGCAGCTCCGGACGGTCACAGGTGGCTGTTGCCTGGATGTTCAGTGCGCCCTCGGTCAAGGTGAACGCCACGGTGACCGCCGAGTCGACCCGCGCCTGCTGCAGCAGCAGTGCGCAGGCCTCATCGACGGCGATGCGCAGGTCCTCGATGTCGTCCAGGGTGAGATCGAGCCGCGCGGCTAGGCCGGCGGTGGCCGTACGGACGACGGCCAAGAAGACGCCGTCCGCTGGCACCGTGAGGACCACCTCGGCGCGTCGCGCCGTGCGGGCTTGGCCCTCGAAAACCACCCTGCGACCCTTCGATGTTGTCCCTCGCGGCCGACCGACCGCCCGGACTGGTTACAGGGACAATATCTACTGTTACAGGTGGTAACGGGCGCGACGCGCTCAGCCCCTCTTGGTCTCCCAGAAGATCTCGGCGATCTCGTCGACCGCAGCGAGCAGCTCGTCGGCCGTCGCCACGTCGCTGCTGGACTTCGTGCCACCGCCGCCGCCGGCGAGCTTGGTGGCCTTGTTCACGAGCTCGTGCAGCTGGGGGTACTTCTCGAAGTGCGGCGGCTTGAAGTAGTCGGTCCACAGCACCCAGATGTGGTGCTTGACCAGTTCGGAGCGCTGTTCCTTGATCAAGATTGCACGGGCCTGGAAGGCCGGGTCGTCGTTGTCGGCCATCTTCTCGGCGATCGCCTTCACCGACTGGGCCTCGATGCGCGCCTGCGCCGGGTCGTAGACCCCGCAGGGGAGGTCGCAGTGGGCGTGCACCTCGACGGTCGGGGCGAGCAGGCTGGGCAGCAGGCGCTGGAGCATCAGGATCCTTCCAGTGGTGGTTGGGGCGGCCATGTCACTCGGACACTACCCCTGACAGCATGCGCCCGCGCACTGCGTACGGCGGGCCGATCGCTTGGAGGTGTTGCTGCGTGCGTCGGTGGGGAGTGGCGGTCGTACGGGGGCGGTCGATGGCACCCACCCTGGTCGACGGTGACCGGTTGTGGGTCCGACACGGCGGGCGACCGCGGGCCGGTGCGGTGGCCGTCGTGCGGCTGCCCGGCGGGGTGCTGGCGGTCAAGCGGCTGGCCTTCGCCGAGCGCGGGGGCTGGTGGGTCGAGCGTGACAACCCCGCCGAGGGTGTCGACTCGTGGAGCGTGGGCGCGATCCCCGCGGCCGACGTACGAGCGATCGCGATCATCGTGTTCTGGCCTCCTGCCGGCGTGCTCCGCTGGCTGGCGGCGGGTCGGTGGCAGGCACGGCCGCGCCGCCGCTGACCGTCTCCTCTAGTGTCGGGGTCATGTTCTCCGCGTACGTGCACAAGTTCGACAACGAAGATCCGCTGGCCGGCCTCGGTGTCGGTGACCTCGCCGAGCCCGAGACGCCGACCGACTGGGTCGACGTCGAGGTCAAGGCCGCCGCGCTCAACCATCACGACCTGTGGTCGCTGCAGGGCGTCGGCCTGTCAGCGGACCGGCTACCGATGGTGCTCGGCTGCGACGCCGCCGGGCTGGACGGCGACGGCAACGAGGTGCTGGTCCATTCGGTGATCTCCGACCCCTCGTGGCTCGGTGACGAGACGCTCGACCCCAAACGGTCGCTGCTGTCCGAACGCTGGCCGGGCACCCTCGCCGAGCGGGTGCGGGTGCCGCGTCGCAACGTGGTCGCGAAACCGCCAGGGTTGGCGCTCGAGGAGGCCGCGTGCCTGCCAACGGCGTGGCTCACGGCGTACCGGATGCTGTTCGTGCAGTCGGGCCTGCGTCCCGGTGACAGCGTGCTCGTGCAGGGAGCCGGCGGCGGTGTCGCCACCGCTGTGATCGCGCTCGCGCGGGCGGCCGGCATGCGAGTGTTCGCCACCAGCCGCGACGAAGCCAAGCGGGCCCGCGCCGAGGAGCACGGCGCGCACGAGGCGTTCGAGACCGGTGCCCGCTTGCCACAGAAGGTGGACGCCGTCATGGAAACGGTCGGCGCGGCGACCTGGTCGCACTCCATCAAGTCGCTGCGGCCGGGTGGCAGCCTGGTGATCGTTGGCGCCACGTCGGGTTTCACCCCAGAGGTCGGCGAGCTCAATCGGATCTTCTTCCTCCAGCTGCGCATCCAGGGCTCCACCATGGGCACCCGCGACGAGCTGCGTCAGCTGGCCGAGTTCATGGCGCTGACCGGTGTACGGCCCCTGATCGACCGCTCGCTGCCGCTGGACCAGGCCCGTGACGGTTTCGCCGCCCTGCATGATGGGTCGGTCTTCGGCAAGGTCGTCCTCACCCCCTAGCCCCACCAACCCCACCCGCTCACCCGCGATCCGTCACTTTTGGCGTGCCGATCCGTCACTTTTGGCACCTGCGCCTGCGAAATCCAATGGCAGCCGTACGACGGTGTGGTCGGCGTGGCTATGCCCGACCCACAGGTGCGCAGAGCCGACGTCGCCGACGTTGATGCTCTGGCCCGCTGTCACCTTGCCTGTTGGCGCGAGGCATACGCGGGGCTGATGCCCGCCGACGTCCTCGAAGCCCGCACCGCGGACTTGGACGGCCGCCGTGAGCGATGGTCCAGCGCTCTGGAGGGGACCTCGCGGACGTACGTCGCGGTGATCGATTGTGAGGTCGTAGGCTTCGCCAGCGCCGGGGCGCCCCGCGACGAGGACTTGGCACACGTGGTGGAGTTGCATGCGTTCTACATCCGCGCCCGTCTGTACGGCAGCGGCTTGGCCGACCGCCTCAGCGAGCCGGCAATCGGGGAGCAGGCAGCCTACTTGTGGGTGCTGGCCACGAACCCGCGGGCGCTGGCTTACTACCGCAAGATCGGCTTCACTGCGGACGGTCACACCAAGACCGATGAAGGCTTCGGCGACGCGATCGTTATGCGCATGGTCCGGGTGGCACGCCACAAGTGACGGATCGGCACGCCAAAAGTGACGGATGGCGGTGACTAGTCGGGGTCGTCGTCGAGGCGGGCCAGCCAGGTGGCCAGCCGTTCGACGGGGGTCTCGAACTCCGGGTTGAGATCGACGAACTCACTCAGCCGCTCGGCCAGCCAGCCCATGGTGACCACCTCGTCGCCGCGTCGCGCCTGCAGCTCCTCCACCCCTCGATCGGTGAAGTACACCTCAGGTGAAGGCTTCCTCGAGCAGCTGCTTGTGTTGCTCGGCGTGGCGCGAGGCCTGACCCACCGAGGGCGCGGCGCCACCGGGGCGAGACACCCGGTTGAACGGGAGGTCGCCCAGGTCGGGAGCCAGGTTCAAGGCCATGTGCGGCCACGCGCCCATGTTGGACGGCTCGTCTTGCACCCAGCGCACCTCACGCAGCTTGGGGTAGCGCTCCATCTCCGCACGGATCTCGTCGGCCGGTCGCGGATAGAGCTGCTCGACCGCTGCGATCGCAGTCGTCACCTCGTCGCCCTGGCGCTTCTTGCGCTCGGCCCGCAGCTCCCAGGCGACCTTGCCCGAGCACAGCAGCAAGGTGGTCACCGCGTCAGCGTCGGTGACGTCGTCTCCGATGACGGGCTTGAAGCCCCCCGCGGTGAAGTCGTCCGGGGTGGAGACCGCCGCCTTGTTGCGCAGCATGGACTTCGGCGTGAAGACCACCATCGGCTTGTGGGTGTCCCTGAGCGCCTGCCGGCGCAACAGGTGGAAGTAGTTCGCAGGCGACGAGGGCTGGGCGACCGTGAAGGCGTCGTCGGCTGCCAGCGTCAGGAACCGCTCGATCCGCGCCGAGGAGTGGTCGGGTCCTTGGCCCTCGTACCCGTGGGGGAGCAGCAGCACGATGCCCGAGTACTGCTGCCACTTGGCCTCGCCGGCGGCGATGTACTCGTCGATGACGACCTGCGCGCCGTTCATGAAGTCACCGAACTGCGCCTCCCACAGCACCAGCGCCTCGGGTCGGGCCACCGAGTAGCCGTACTCGAAGCCCATCGCGGCGTACTCGGACAGCAGCGAGTCGTAGACGAAGAAGCTGGCCTGGTCGTCGCTGAGGTGGCGCAGCGGCGTCCACTCCGCCCCGCTGTTGCGGTCGATGATGGTGGCGAAGCGCTGCACGAACGTGCCGCGTCTCGAGTCCTGGCCGGACAGCCGTACGGGGCGACCGTCCATCAGCAGCGAGCCGATCGCGACCATCTCGGCGGTCGCCCAGTCGATCGGGCCGCCGGTGATGGCGTTGGCCCGCCGCTGCAGCTGCGGGGAGACCTTGTTGTGCACGGCGAAGTCGTCCGGCGGGGTGGAGTACGCCTCGGCGATGGTCTTCAGGGTCTCCATAGGCACCGCGGTGCGGGCACCGTCGGGCGCCTCGGGCTTGGCCGGGTACTCCGGCACCGTGTGGTACTCGGCCGGTGCCTTCTTGGCCTCCCGTACGTCGGCGAACACCTGCTCCAGCTGCTGCTGGTAGTCCTTGAGCGCCCGCTCGGCCTCCTCGATGGTGATGTCGCCACGACCGACCAGCGCCTCGGTGTACAGCTTGCGCACCGAGCGCTTGTTCTCGATCAGGTCGTACATCAGCGGCTGCGTGAAGCTGGGGTCGTCCCCCTCGTTGTGCCCACGCCGGCGGTAGCAGACCAGGTCGATCACGACGTCGGTGTTGAACGCCTGGCGGTACTCGAAAGCCAACCGGGCCACCCGCATGCACGCCTCCGGGTCGTCGGCGTTCACGTGGAAGATCGGCGCCTGCACCATCCTTGCGACGTCGGTGCAGTACAGCGAGGACCGGGACGAGGCCGGTGAGGTGGTGAACCCGACCTGGTTGTTGACCACCACGTGCACCGACCCGCCGGTGCGGTAGCCGCGCAGCTGCGACAGGTTGAGCGTCTCGGCGACAACACCCTGACCGGCGAAGGCGGCGTCGCCGTGCACCAGCACCGGCAGTACCGGGTAGGCCGCACCGCGGTTGAGCCGGTCCTGCTTGGCCCGGGCGATCCCCTCCAGCACCGGGTCGACCGCCTCCAGGTGCGACGGGTTCGCCGCGACCGACACCTTCAGGGTCTCGCCGTTGGCCGCGGTGAACGTGCCCTCGGCACCGAGGTGGTACTTGACGTCGCCCGAGCCCTGAACGGTGCGCGGGTCGATGTTGCCCTCGAACTCGTGGAAGATCTGCGCGGCGTTCTTGCCGACGATGTTGACCAGCACGTTCAACCGGCCCCGGTGCGCCATCCCGATGCACACCTCGTCGAGACCCGCGTCCGCCGACGCCTCGCACAGCTCGTCGAGCAGCGGGATGGTGGTCTCGCCGCCCTCCAGGCTGAAGCGCTTCTGCCCGACGAACTTCGTCTGCAGGAACGTCTCGAACGCCTCGGCCTGGTTGAGCTTGTGCAGGATGCGAAACTGCTCCTCGCGCGGCGGCTTCTCGTGCGGCCGCTCCACTCGCTGCTGGATCCAGCGGCGCTGCTCAGGGTCTTGGATGTGCATGTACTCGATACCGACGGTGCGGCAGTACGAGTCGCGCAGGATGCCGAGGATCGTCCGCAGCTTCATGAACCGGCGGGTGGTCCCGCCGAACGACCCGGTGGCGTACTCGCGCTCGAGGTCCCACAGGGTCAGCCCGTGGGTCACCACGTCGAGGTCGGGGTGGCTGCGCTGGCGGTACTCCAACGGGTCGGTGTCGGCCATCATGTGCCCGCGCACCCGGTAGGCGTGGATCAGCTCGAGCACCCGCGCCTGCCGGCTGACCTCGTCGTCGTGCGTCGCGTCGACGTCGCGGGCCCACCGCACCGGCTCGTACGGGATGCGCAGCGCCGCGAAGATCTCGTCGTAGAACCCCTCCTCGCCGAGCAGCAGGCCGTGCACGCGGCGCAGGAAGTCGCCCGACTGCGCCCCCTGGATGATGCGGTGGTCGTAGGTGGAGGTGAGCGTCATGGTCTTGCTGACGGCGAGCTCGTTCAGTGCCTTGTCCGACGCACCCTGGTACTCGGCCGGGTAGTCCATCGACCCGACCCCGACGATCACGCCCTGGCCCTTCATCAGCCGGGGCACCGAGTGGTTGGTGCCGATCGTGCCGGGGTTCGTGAGCGACAAGGTGGTGCCGGCGAAGTCGTCGACGGCGAGCTTGTTGTCGCGTGCCTTGCGCACGACGTCCTCGTAGCCCGCCCAGAAGGCGGCAAAGTCCATCGCCTCGACCGCCTTGATGGACGGTACCAGCAGCTGCCGGCTGCCGTCGGACTTGGCGACGTCGATGGCCAGACCGAGGTTGACGTGGCCTGGCGTGACCAGGACTGGCTTGCCCTTCTCGTCGACGTCGTACGAGCGGTTCATGTCCGGCATCGCCGCCAGTGCCTTGACCAGCGCGAAACCGATGAGGTGGGTGAACGAGACCTTGCCGCCACGGGCCCTGGCCAAATGGTTGTTGATGACGATGCGGTTGTCGATGAGCAGCTTGACCGGCACCGAGCGCACGCTGGTGGCCGTCGGCACCTCCAGGCTGGCGTCCATGTTGGTTGCTGTACGCGCGGACGCGCCGCGCAGGGGTGCGCGCTCGGGTTGCTCGACCGCCTCGGGGGCGGCTGCCCTGGACGGCTCCTTCGGTGTCGGCTGACCAGCCGCCGATGACGCCGACGGCGCCTCGGCCGAATCCCGCGCCCGAGACACCGTGCTGGACTGCTCGGTCTTCTGGGCGTCGGGCTTGTCCGAGCTGGGGCGCTTGGCGGCCGGCTTGCTGCCCGACTTGGCCGTCGGCTTGCTGCCCGACTTGGCCGTCGGCTTGCTGCCCGACTTGGCCGTCGGCTTGGCGGTCGACTTAGCGGCCGGCTTGCTGGTTGGCTGGGCGGCCTGCCGCTCGGACTTACCGTTGGTGCCCCCGCGGCCGGCGCTGCCGGTGTCCGCGGTGTCCGCGCCACGCGGTCCGGACGAGCGGCCGGAGTCGGCATCGGAGTCGCCGCCGTTGCGGAAGAACTCGATCCAGGCCTGATCCACCGAGTCAGGGTCACGGCGATACCGCTCGTGCATCTCGTCGACGAGCCAAGCGTTGGCGCCGAATTCGGTCTGGGGGTTGCCGGAAGTGGACTCAGCCACGGCTGTGATCGCCTCTTTACGACTCGTGGTTCGGTCACGCTGCGCTGGTTGGCAGCACTGATGACGCGCCCGCCACCGCACGGGCCCGCCTCAGCGCCTCCCAGGTTAGACCTTCGGGCAAGCGAGTGTGCTCCCGACATGACCGCCGGCGCGTGTGATAGTTGGTGGCTATGCCCTGTGCTGCCCGGTCGTGCTCGGTCGCCGTTGCGGCCTGCCTGGTGTTGGTGGTCGGCACGACCACGTCGTGCACCGGGTCCGAGCAGGCGTCGAGCCGCCCGGATGCCTCCGAGTCCGACACCGGGTCCGCCACGCAGTCCGGCAAGAGCACGACGCAGTCGCCGACGACCACGAAACCCATCAGTCCGACGCGCTCCACCCGCGGCCAGGCAACCAGGCAGTCGAACAACCGCGCCCAGCCGAGCCTCGGCGCCAAGCCCGACGTGCCCCGCACCAGGGTCACCCGGGTGGCCGGGCGGTGGCCGGGCGACAAGTCCGGGCCGCGCACGACCCGCCTGGAGCGAGGCGTCGGGCGGGTCGTGCACCGGTGGCTCGACGAAGCCTTCGTCTCACCCCGCTACCCGACCAAGCGCTTCGCCGGGTCCTTCGAGTCCTTCACGCCCGGTGCCCGCAAGGACGCGCGGAGCCAGCTCTGGCTGACGACCAATGCCACGCTCGGGCCGACGCTCGTGGATGCCGTGCCGCTCCGGCGGCAGCTGTTGGTCAGCGCGCTCGCACCCGCCGGACGGGCGGTAGGGGCCACCGCCAAGGTCGACCTCATGCTCCGCACGCTGCGCAAGTCGGGGCGGCGTACCCAGCTGCGGCTCACCGGCTCGTTGTCGCTGGCCCGCCTGGACGGGGCGTGGCGGATCTTCGGCTACGACCTCCAGCGGTCGCTGCGGCGCACCGGCGACAAGAACAAGGGGGACCGATGATCGGACGGCTGCTGCTGGTGGTCGTGCTCGTGCTGACCGCGGTGCTGCTCCCGCCGGCAGCCACCCGCGCCCCGGAGGCCGAGCTGGTGCGCGTGCAGTCCGGGGACAGCGTTGATGCGGCCAACGACGTGGTGTGGATCCTTGCCCTCGGTTCGGATGCCCGGCCGGGGCAGCCGGTGTTGCGCAGCCGCGCCGACGCCATTCAGCTCGTCGGCATGAACGTTCGTACCGGGGCTGCCACGGTCATCGGCATCCCGCGTGACTCCTACGTCGACGTCCCCGGCTACGGCCGTAACAAGATCAACTCCGCGATGCTGTACGGCGGGCCGCAGCTGATGGCCCGTTCGGTCGCCGGCATGGTGGGGCTCACCCCGGACTACGTCTTCACCACCAGCTTCCTCGGCCTGCAGGCGATGGTGAAGCAACTGGACGGGGTGACCGTCTACTCCCCGTTCTCCTGGTCGCTCCCGGTGGCCACGGTCCGGCGCGGCAAGAACAGGCTCAACGGCGCGGAGGCACTGGCCTTCGCGCGGATGCGCTACGAGCTGCCCCGCGGCGACTTCGACCGGTCTCTCGACCAGGGGTTGCTGCTGCTCGGCGGCCTGCGCCGGGTCCGCGAGGTCAGCGACCAGCCCGGCACCTTCGAGCGGCTGGTGGCCTCGTTCCTCGCCAACACCGACATCGACCTGCCGCCGGCCGAGCTCTACCGGCTGGCGCGTGCCGTGCTGCAGGTGCAGCCATCGAAGGTCACGCGATGCGTCGTCCCCGGACGTACGGGCAGCGCCGGTGCCGCCAGCGTGGTCTTCCCCGACGTCGGCAAGGTCCGCTCGTGGACGGCGCGGGCCCGCGCCGATGCGGCGCTGCAGGGCGGCTGCTGACCGGTGTCCCCACCGCTGCGGCCGGCACTCGGTTCGGTCGGCACCGAGCTACGGGCTGCGGGGTGCGGAAGGAACCGAGTGTGCGCGTCACAGGGTGCCCCCGGCAGGATTTGAACCTGCGCACACGGCTTCGGAGGCCGATGCTCTATCCCCTGAGCTACGGGGGCTCGGGCGGGCCGAGACTACCGCACCCCGCCCGATCGCCTGCGTCGCAGTCCGCGCTCGTACCCTGCACGTATGCCCCCGCCTGCACTTGGCGAGCCGGTCGACGACACCGAGCGGCATCCGCTCGTCCTGGTGGTGGACGACCAGGTGTCGTTGCGCGCCCTGATCCGCGTCAACCTCGAGCTGGAGGGCTTCGCCGTCGCCGAGGCGGTGGACGGGATCGACTGTCTCGAACAGGCTCGGCGCCGCCGACCGGACGTGATCACCATGGACATCGTGATGCCGCGCCTGGACGGGCTCGCGACGGCCACCGAGCTGCGTGCCGATCCGCTGCTGCGCGACGTTCCGATCGTGATGGTGACCACCAGCGCCAAGCCGCAGGACCTGTTGCGTGCGCGCGCGGTCGGCGTGGAGGCCTACCTCACCAAGCCGTACGACCCCGACGAGATGATCGAGACCGTCCGGCGGCTGGTCGTCTCGCCGCGCTGACCGGGCCCGTCCGGGCGACGCAGCGCGGATACCCTTGCCCGGTGACCCCCGAGCAGCTGTCGCAGCACCTCGTCGACACCCTGTCCATGCTGGTGGACGAGGGTGCGCTGCGGCTCGCCGACGGGGTGCCCGGCGAGGTGCGCGTGGAACGGCCCAAGGTCAAGGAGCACGGCGACTACGCCACCAACATCGCGATGCAGCTGACCAAGTCGGCCGCTCGGCCCCCGCGTGAGATCGCCCAGCTCGTCGCCGACCGGTTGGTGCAGGTGCCCGACGTCGCCGCCGCCGACGTCGCCGGGCCCGGATTCCTCAACATCCGGGTCGACGCCGCCGCTCAGGGTGTCCTCGCCGGTGAGGTGCTGGCGGCCGGCGCCGCGTACGGCAGCAACGACTCGCTGACCGGGCAGCGCATCAACGTGGAGTTCATCTCTGCCAACCCCACCGGTCCGCTGCATATCGGCCACACCCGCTGGGCCGCCCTCGGTGACGCACTGGGCCGGTTGTTGACCGCCTGCGGCGCCGACGTCGTCCGCGAGTTCTACATCAACGATCGCGGGGCACAGATGGACAGGTTCGGCTTGTCCCTGCTGGCCGCTGCGGAGGGCCGCCCGGTGCCCGCGGACGGCTACCACGGTGAGTACGTGACCGAGCTGGCCCGGCGCATTGCTACCAAGCACCCCGAACTTGCCGACCTGCCTGCCGACGAGCGGCTGGTGACCTATCGCGAGGAGGGCTACCGCCTGCAGCTCGACGAGCAGCAAGAGGAGCTCGAGCAGTTCCGGACGCACTTCGACGTGTGGTATTCCGAACGCACCCTGCATGCCGACGACCGGGTCAAGCACGGCATCGAGAAGCTGCGCCGGCAGGGACACCTGTACGAGGCCGACGGTGCGCTGTGGATGCGGACCACCGACTTCGGTGACGACAAGGACCGGGTTCTTGTCCGGTCGAATGGCGAGTACACCTACTTCGCCTCGGACACCGCCTACTACGTCGACAAGCGCGAGCGCGGGTTCGACCGCTGCATCTACATGCTTGGCGCCGACCATCACGGTTACGTGCGGCGGCTGCGCGCGATGGCCGCGTGCGCCGGCGACGATCCCGACGAGCACGTCGAGGTGATGATCGGCCAGCTGGTCAAGGTGCTGCGCGGCGGGGAAGAGCTGCGGCTGTCCAAGCGGGCCGGCACGATCCTGGGGTTGCGCGAGCTGGTCGACGTCACCGGAGTCGACGCATTGCGCTACACCTTGTGCCGCTACCCCGCGGACTCGACGATGACGGTCGACGTGGACGCTGTGACCCGGCAGAGCAGCGACAACCCCGTCTACTACGTGCAGTACGCCCACGCGCGCCTGTCGGCGATCCTTCGCGGTGCGGCCGACCTCGGCATCGCCGTTGCGACGGGTCCCGGCGACTACGACCCCGCGGTGCTCGACCACCCGCGCGAGGGTGACCTGTTGCGGGCGCTGGCCGAGCTGCCGCGGGTCGTGCAGCAGGCAGCGACCCAGCGTGAGCCGCACCGGGTCGCTCGCTACCTCGAGGCGACGGCGGCCACGTTTCACAAGTTCTACGACGAGTGCCGCGTGCTGCCGATGGGCGACGAGCAGCCGACCGAGCTGCACCGCGCCCGGCTCGCGCTGGTCGCGGCCACCCGGGTCGTGGTGGCCAACGGCCTGGGCCTGCTCGGCGTCACCGCACCCGAGCGGATGTGACCTGATGCGTGCACATGAGGCCGGTGCGCTGCACGGCCAGGCGCAGGATCGGCCGTCCTGGCTACGGACCCCGGACGACGTCAACGACCTCGTCACCGGTCTGTGGGCATCGACGGTGACCAAGGATGGCGACGAACTCAAGGTCGGCGCGCTTCCTGTCAGCCGCATCGCCGCCGACGCCGGCACTCCTGCCTACGTGCTGGACGAGGTGGACTTCCGTGCTCGGGCGCGCGCGTTCAAGGACGCCTTCGCCGACGACGAGACCCCGGCCAGCGTCTACTACGCCGGTAAGGCGTTCCTGTGTCGTGCCGTGGTGGGGTGGATCGACGACGAGGGCCTCGGGCTCGACGTGTGCACCGGTGGCGAGCTTGCGGTCGCGCTGCGGGCCGGCTTCCCGCCGGGTCGGGTGACGCTGCACGGAAACAACAAGTCCGAAGCCGAGCTGGCGCGCGCGGTCGAGGCCGGTGTCGGCCGGGTTGTCGTCGACTCCTTCGACGACATCGACCGGCTCGACCGGGCGGCCCGGGCGGCTGGGGTCGAGATGGCGGTGCTGGTGCGGGTCACGGTCGGCGTCGAGGCGCACACCCACGACTACATCGCGACCGCGCACGAGGACCAGAAGTTCGGGCTGTCGCTGGCCGACGGGCATGCCGCCCAGGCCGCCCGCCGGGTGCACGCCGCCGGCGGTCTGCGGTTGCTCGGCCTGCACAGCCACATCGGGTCGCAGATCTTCGACACCTCCGGCTTCGAGGTCTCTGCGCGGCGAGTGCTGGGCCTGCACGCTCAGCTGGCGACCGAGTTCGGCACCGCGCCACCCGAACTCGACCTCGGTGGCGGCTTCGGGATCGCCTACAGCACCCGGGACGACCCGCAGGACGCCCGGCAGCTCGCCGAGGGCATCAAAGCGATCGTCCGGCACGAGTGCCAGGCGCTCGGCATCGACGTGCCGCACCTGTCGGTCGAGCCGGGCCGGGCCATCGCCGGGCCGTCGACGTTCACCCTGTACGAGGTGGGCACGGTCAAGCAGGTCACGCTGGACGCCGGGGCGTGTCGCACCTACGTGTCGGTCGACGGGGGCATGAGCGACAACGTGCGCACCGCGCTCTACGACGCCGATTACTCCTGCACGCTCGCCTCGCGCCGCTCGGCGGCCGAGCCGGTGCTCGCTCGGGTGGTGGGCAAGCACTGCGAGTCCGGCGACATCGTCGTCAAGGACGAGTTCCTGCCCGGTGACGTCCAGCGCGGCGACCTGCTCGCGGTGCCGGCTACCGGTGCGTACTGTCGATCGCTGGCGAGCACCTACAACCACGTGCCGCGGCCGCCGGTGGTCGCCGTCCGTGACGGCGCGCTGCGGGTGCTGCTGCGGCGAGAGACCGAGGACGATCTGTTCGCATTGGACGTGGGGTGATGGGCTCGTGACCACCGGCACCGGTACCGGCCGACCGTTGGGCGTCGCCCTGCTCGGCTGCGGGGTCGTCGGCAGCGAGGTTGCCCGGCTGCTCACCGACCAGGCCGATGAGCTCGCCGCCCGCGTCGGGGCGCCGCTGCAGCTGCGTGGCATCGCCGTCCGCCGGGCCGGCCGCGCGCGTGACCAGGGGGTCCCGGCCGAGCTGTTCACGACCGACGCCGCCGGCCTCGTCCGGCGCGACGACGTCGATCTGGTGGTCGAGGTGATCGGCGGGATCGAGCCGGCCCGCGCGCTGATCCTCGCTGCCCTCGAGCAGGGCGCCGCGGTGGTGACGGCCAACAAGGCGCTGCTCGCCGAGGACGGCAGCACGCTGTTCGAGGCGGCCGAGAAGGCCGACCGCGACCTGTGGTACGAGGCGTCGGTCGCCGGTGCGATCCCGATCCTGCGCCCGTTGCGCGAGTCGCTGGCCGGCGACCGGGTGCGCCGCGTGCTCGGCATCGTGAACGGCACCACCAACTTCGTGCTCGACAAGATGGCAACGACCGGTGCCGGGTTCGCCGAGGCGCTCGAACAGGCACAGGCGTTGGGCTACGCCGAGGCCGACCCGACGGCCGACATCGAGGGGTTCGACGCCGCGGCCAAGGCCGCCATTCTCGCCAGCCTGGCCTTCCACACCCGGGTCCCCGTGGCCGACGTGCACCGCGAGGGCATCGCCGAGGTGTCGGCCGCCGACGTGGTCTCGGCCCGCGATATGGGCTGCGTGGTGAAGCTGTTGGCCATCTGCGAGCGACACGAGCTCGCGGACGGCCCGGCCGTGTCGGCCAGGGTGCACCCGGCGATGATCCCCGCGGACCACCCGCTGGCCAGCGTCCGCGAGGCCTACAACGCCGTCTTCGTCGAGAGCGAGGCCGCCGGCCAGCTGATGTTCTACGGTCCCGGCGCCGGCGGTGCCCCGACGGCCAGCGCGGTGCTCGGCGACCTGGTCACCGCCGCGCGCAACCGGCTGTCCGACGTACGCGGGCCGGGGGAGTCCACGCACGCGCAGCTCGAGGTGCTGGCGATGGGGGACACCGTCACCCGCTACCACATCGCCGTCGACGTCGACGACCGGCCAGGGGTGCTCGCCGCCGTCGCCACCGAGTTTAGCCGGCACGAGGTCTCGATCCAGACCGTCCGTCAGGAGGGCCGCGGCAGCGACGCCCAGCTCGTCGTCGTCACCCACCTCGCCCGTGACGCCGCGCTGGCGGCGACCGTGGCCGGGCTCGCGCACATGGACATGGTCCGCGAGGTCACCTCGGTGATGCGCGTCGAGGGCGAGCCCGAGCCGGAGAGTGGCTGATGACCGCGGTGGACGCTGCTCGGCAGGGTTGCCGGCAGTGGCGCGGCGTGGTCGAGGAGTACCGCGCCTGGCTGCCCGTGCTCGGCGACGCGTCCGTGGTCTCTCTCGGTGAGGGCGGGACACCGTTGGTGCGTTCGCAGTGGCTGTCCGAGGTGGTCCACGGCGAGGTGTGGCTCAAGGTCGAGGGCGACAACCCGACCGGCTCGTTCAAGGACCGGGGCATGACCGTGGCGATCTCGGCGGCCTGCGGTGAGGGCGCCGAGGCGGTGGTGTGCGCCTCGACCGGCAACACGTCGGCCTCGATGTCCGCGTACGCAGCGCGGGCCGGCCTCACCCCGCTCGTGCTCGTGCCCCACGGTCGGATCGCGGCCGGCAAGCTGGCGCAGGCCGTCATGCACGGCGCCTCGGTGATCCAGGTGAGGGGCAACTTCGACGACTGCCTGCGGCTGGCGCGCGAGCTGGCCGACTCGTTCCCCGTGTCGCTGGTCAACTCCGTCAACCCGATGCGCTTGGAGGGGCAGAAGACGGCGGCCTTCGAGGTTGTCGACGCGCTCGGCCGCGTCCCCGACGTGCACGTGCTGCCGGTCGGCAACGCCGGCAACGTGTCGGCGTACTGGCTGGGCTACTGCGAGTACGCCGCGGCCGGCAGGACCGACTGCTGCCCACGGATGTGGGGCTTCCAGGCAGCCGGGGCCGCGCCGTTGGTGTCCGGGCGTCCGGTCGCGCAACCGGACACCGTTGCCACCGCCATCCGGGTCGGCAACCCCGCCTCGTGGTCTCGCGCCGTCGCGGCACGCGACGAGTCCGGGGGCCGGTTCGATTCGGTGACCGACGAGCAGATCATTGTCGCCCAGCGCGAGCTTGCCGCGCGGGACGGGGTGTTCGTGGAGCCCGCCTCCGCAGCCGGTGCAGCCGGGCTGGTGCTGCTCGCCGGCCGCGGCGACGTCGACCCCGGCCAGCAGGTGGTGGTGACGGTGACCGGGCACGGCCTCAAGGACACCGACACCGCGCTGGCCGGTCGCGAGCTCGTCGACCGGGTCGTCGACCCGGACCTGGCCGCCGCAGCCGCGGCGGCGGGTCTGCGCTGAGGCTGGCCGCATGCGCTGGACCGAGACCCCGGTGGCCGTGCGCACCCCCGCCTCCAGCGCCAACCTCGGCCCGGGTTTCGACAGCTTCGGGCTGGCCCTGGCGCTGCACGACGACGTCGAGGTCGCAGTGACGCCGGCCGGGTTGCACGTCGACGTGGCGGGGGAGGGTGCCCACGAGGTGCCACGCGACGAGCAGCATCTGGTGGTGCGCGCTGCCCGCGCCACCTTCGACGCGCTCGGCAAGCAGCCGCCCGGCCTGCGGCTGCGTTGCCGCAACCGGGTGCCGCACGGGCGGGGGCTCGGTTCGTCGGCTGCGGCGATCGTCGCCGGGGTGGTGGCCGCCCGGGCGTTGGTCGAGAACTCTGAGCCGGGCGCGGGGGCGGGGCTCGACGCCGACGCAGCGTTGCTGCTCGCCGCCGAGCTGGAAGGACATCCGGACAACGTGGCGGCGGCGCTGCTCGGTGGCTGCACCCTGGCCTGGACCGAGCAGGCGGGCGCGCGGGCGATCCGGCTGGACCCCGTGGTGTCGGCGGTCGTGCTGGTGCCAGCACGGCCACTGTCGACCGAACTGGCACGGGGGCTGCTGCCGGCCCAGGTGCCACACCGCGCCGCGGTCGCCAACAGTGCCCGGGCCGCCCTGCTGACGGTTGCCATGACCACTCGGCCGGACCTGCTGCTGGCGGCCACCGAGGACCTGCTGCACCAGGACTACCGCGAGCCCGCCATGCCGGCATCGCTCGCCCTCGTACGCCGGCTGCGGACGGCGGGGCGGGCGGCGGTCGTCTCCGGCGCTGGCCCTGCCGTGCTGGTTCTGGTCGCGGCCACTGCGGCAGGTGCCCCACCCGCCGCGGGGCTGGTTGGCGAGCTGGCCGGCGCGGCACCGGGCTGGCAGCCGCAACCGCTCGCGGTAGACATGGATGGCGCAGCGATACCTGGGTGAGCGACATCCGCCGGGCTGAGTGGTACTGTCGGAGTCGCGCGCAGCACCACCCGACCTCAACCTTGGTACGGATTGGTCGCAGTCGCGTTTCTTCCCTCCGCCGTCGGCGAGCCTGCTGAGCCGTGCAGCCGCACCGCACAGACTTGCGCAGGCGTGGGAAAGCCGCCGTCACCCCTGGTGGCGGGCGGGAGGGGGAACTACAGACATCGCACATCCGATCGAGGACCAGACGTGCCGATCGGCTCCTGCGGAGCCTGGACAGACCAGGACCGCCGCCGGCGAGGCGACGTAACCCTCGCCCGACGTGGGAAGGACCTCACGTGTCAGACACCTCAACTGCCCCATCGCCCGCGGAGGCCGCGGAGACCACCGGGACGTCGGCCACCGGGGCGGCGACTGCAGCCGCACCGGGTCAGTCGGCCGCGGGCAGCCCGCGGCGACGCTCTGGTGGCGGGCTCAACGGCATGGTGCTCGCCGAGCTGCAGCAGGTCGCGAGCGGGCTCGGCATCAAGGCCACCGGCCGCATGCGCAAGAGCCAGCTGATCGAGGCGATCACCGCCGCACAGGGCGGCGCGCAGACCTCCGGCAGCCAAGGCTCGGCCGGTCAGACTCCAGCCAGCCAGCCCGCAAGCAGCCAGCCCGCGGGCGGGGAGCAGGCCGGCGCGCGGAACGGCGCCGAGACCACCGCAGCGCCCTCGACGTCACCCCAGACGCCCGCACCCTCGGCGGCGCCCACCGAGCCGCAACCCACCAAACAGCCCTTCGAGCAGCCGGAGCAGCCCGCCACGGCACGCCCCGAGCCCAACGGAGACCGCTCGAGCGGTCGGTCCGACGGCCGCAATGACAACCGGGGGGACAACCGGGGGGACAACCGGGGGGACAACCGGGGGGACAACCAGGGGGACAACCAGGGCAACCAGCAGCGCAATGACAACCGCGGGGACAACCGCGGGGACAACCGGGGTGGCAGCCGCCGGGACGAGGAGGACGGCAGCCGCCGCAGCAGGCGTCGCCGCAGCCGCGACCGTGGACGCGACCGGGGGGACCGCGGCGGACGTCAGGACAGCGAGCCCACCGTGTCCGAGGACGACGTGCTGCTCCCCGTCGCCGGAATCGTCGACGTGCTCGACAACTACGCGTTCGTGCGTACCTCGGGCTACCTGCCCGGCCCCGACGACGTCTACGTGTCGTTGTCGATGGTCCGCCGGCACGGTCTGCGCAAGGGCGACGCGGTCACCGGCCAGGTCAAGCAGGCCCGCGAGGGCGGGGGCAACGACCGCAGCAACAAGTTCAACCCGTTGGTGCGCGTCGAGACGATCAACGGCACCCCTGCCGGCGAGGCACGCCAGCGGATCGAGTTCTCCAAGCTGACGCCGCTGTACGCGGCGGAGCGGCTGCGACTCGAGACCGAGGCAGCCGTCCTGACCACGCGGATCATCGACATCGTCGCCCCGATCGGCAAGGGTCAGCGCGGGCTCATCGTGTCGCCGTCCAAGGCCGGCAAGACCCTGGTGCTGCAGTCGATGGCCAACGCCATCACCACCAACAACCCCGAGTGCCACCTGATGGTCGTGCTCGTGGACGAGCGGCCAGAAGAGGTCACCGACATGCAGCGGGCGGTGAAGGGTGAGGTGATCTCCTCCACCTTCGACCGACCCGCGACCGACCACACCACGGTTGCCGAGCTGGCCATCGAGCGCGCCAAGCGGCTGGTGGAGCTCGGCCACGACGTGGTCGTGCTGCTGGACTCGATCACCCGTCTCGGCCGCGCGTACAACCTGGCGGCTCCGGCCAGCGGCCGGATCCTGTCCGGTGGCGTCGACTCCTCGGCGCTCTACCCGCCCAAGCGATTCTTCGGGGCGGCTCGCAACATCGAGGACGGCGGCTCGCTCACCATTTTGGCCACCGCCCTGATCGAGACCGGCTCGAAGATGGACGAGGTCATCTTCGAGGAGTTCAAGGGCACCGGGAACATGGAGCTGCGGCTGCGGCGCGAGTACGCCGACAAGCGAATCTTCCCGGCCATCGACGTCGACGCCTCCGGCACCCGGCGCGAAGAGCTGCTGATGAGCCGCGAGGAGTTGCAGATCGTCTGGAAGCTGCGCCGGGTGCTGTCTGCGCTCGACGGCCAGCAGGCACTTGAGCTGCTGCTGGACAAGCTCAAGAAGACGCGCAGCAACGTCGAGTTCCTCCGCCAGGTGCAGAACACGACGCCGCAGGCCACTGCCGGCCGCCGCGGCGACGAGGACTGAACCGCCAGCCACTCCCGTGCCGCGCAGCCACACCGGGTCGCTGCGGCGCCGCTCGTCAGCCTCGGACTCGGCGCGCAGCACCGCCAGGTCGTTGGCGATCACGCGCGACAAGCGCAGGGCGCGGACCTCACCGACCCCGGCATAGGGCCTCACTGAACTCACGGTGCGCCCACGTACGTGTCTACACGCGGGCAACCTAGAGTGCATGGGCACAGCGGGCGGAACAACCGAGCCGGTGATTAGCGTTGTGGGCACCGTCGGTGTGACAATCATCGGCGGTCCGGTTCACGCACCCCGACGGGGAGCGACCCGGCGCCACGTACCGAGAGGACCCGCATGAAACCCGACATCCACCCTGCGTACGGCGAGACCCGGGTGACCTGCACCTGCGGCGCCACCTTCACCACGCGCAGTACCGCGCGGAGCGGCACCATGCACGCTGACGTGTGCTCGCAGTGCCACCCGTTCTACACCGGCAAGCAGAAGATCCTCGACACCGGCGGCCGCGTGGCCCGCTTCGAGAAGCGGTACGCCGCCAAGGGCGGCAAGTCGGGCAAGACCAACGCAGGCAAGTAGCGACCGACCGGCGCCGGCCGGCGGGCTCTGGGACCTGTCGTGCCGGTGCCGCCGCACGTTGTCGACCAAAACCCGCGGATGGTGTGACCAAAACCCGCGGATCGTGCGGACAAAATGCGCGGATCGTCGGGAGGGGCGGTGGGGTGAGCGAGCAGGCGGGGCAGGCGGGGCAGTTCTCGGTGGTCGAGTCGCTGGCCGCCGAGCACGCCGCGCTCGGCCTGCGGCTGGCCGACCCGCAGGTGCACGCCGACCCGGCCCGCGCCCGGCGGATCGGTCGGCGTTATGCCGAGCTCGGGGCCGTCGTCAGCGCCTACCAGGAGTGGCAACGAGTCGGTGGCGATCTCTCGGTCGCCCGCGAACTCGGCGTTGACGACCCGGCCATCGCCGCCGAGGCCACCGCCCTCGAGCTGCGCCGCGACCAGCTGGGCGAGCGGCTGCGCCGGCTGCTGGTGCCGCGCGACCCCGCGGACTCCAAGGACGTCATCTTGGAGGTGAAGGCGGGCGAGGGTGGTGAGGAGTCGGCGCTGTTTGCTGGCGACCTGCTGCGGATGTACACCCGCTTCGCCGAGCGGCTGGGGTGGCGCACCGAGGTGCTCGACACCACCGGCTCCGAGCTCGGCGGCATCAAGTCGGCCACCGTCGCCGTCCAGGCCAAGCAGCCGCCCGAGCCGGGACGCGCGCCGTATGCCCTGCTCAAGCACGAGGCCGGCGTGCACCGTGTTCAGCGGGTGCCGGTCACCGAGTCGCAGGGACGCGTGCACACGTCGGCTGCCGGGGTGCTGGTGCTGCCCGAGGCCGAGCCGATCGACGTGCAGCTCGACGACCACGACCTTCGCGTCGACGTCTTCCGCTCCTCCGGCCCGGGCGGGCAGAGCGTCAACACCACCGACTCGGCCGTGCGCATCACCCACCTGCCCACCGGCATGATGGTGTCGTGCCAGAACGAGAAGTCGCAGCTGCAGAACCGTGAGCAGGCGCTGCGGATCATGCGCTCGCGGCTGCTGGTGCTGGCCGAGGACCAGGCCGACGCCGAGGCTGCCGACAGCCGCCGGTCACAGGTGCGCACGGTGGACCGGTCGGAGCGCATCCGCACCTACAACTTCCCCGAGAGCCGGGTGACCGACCACCGCACCGGCTACAAGACCTACGCGCTCGAGCAGGTGCTGGACGGGGCGCTGGACGACCTCGTGCAGGCCGCCGTCGACGCGGAGGAGGCCCGACGGCTCGCCGCGCTCGACACCGGCACGAGCACGTGAGCCTGCAGCGCGTGCTGAGCCACGCCGAGCGGGCGCTGACCGAAGCCGGTGTCGCCTCGCCCCGCACCGACGCCGAGGTGCTGCTCGCCCACGTGCTCGACGTCCCCCGCGGTCGGCTGCTGCTGGTCGACGAGCTGCCCGTCGCCAAGCGGCACCACTACGAGCAGCTCGTCGCCCGCCGGGCGGCGCGTGAGCCGCTGCAACACCTCACCGGGCGGGTCGCCTTCCGGGGCGTCGAGCTGGCGGTCGGCCCGGGCGTCTTCGTGCCGCGTCCCGAGACCGAGCCGCTCGCCGGCTGGGCGGGCGATGCCCTGCGCCGGTTGTTGGCGGACGCGGTACGGGAGCCGGTCGCCGTCGACCTGTGCGCCGGTTCCGGCGCGATCGCGGCAGCGTTGGCCGACGAGGTCCCGGGCGCTCGGCTGCACGCCGTCGAGGCCTCGCCGGCGGCCTACGCCTATGCCGAGCGCAACCTGCGCGGCACCGGTGTCGACCTGCGCCTCGGCGACATCGAGCAGACGTGCGGCGACCTGGACGGCACCGTGGACGTCGTTGTCGCCAACCCGCCGTACATCCCGCTGGGCGCCTTCGAGAGCGTGCAGATCGAGGCTCGCGCGTACGACCCCGCGGTGGCGCTGTGGTCCGGCACCGACGGGCTCGACGCGGTCCGGGCGGTCGAGCGGGCCGCTGCCCGGTTGTTGCGTCCCGGTGGTGTGCTGGGCTGTGAGCACGCCGACGCGCAGGGCGGGTCGGTGCCGGCGATCCTTGCCGGTGCGGGTCGGTGGGCCGAGGTGTGCGATCACGACGACCTCGCCGGCCGGTCGCGTTTCACCACGGCGGTCGCCTCGTCACCGGTCGCCGGCTGGCACGATGGGCGCCGTGAGTGACGCAGCGCCGGGCGCGGACGACGCCGCACACCAGCCGGAGGTGCAGGCCGCCCCCGGCGCTGACCGGGTGTTCGACTGCGCGGACGCCGACCAGCTCGAGGCCGGGCTGGCGGCGGCGACGAAGGCTCTGCAGGACGCCCGGCTGGCAGTGCTGCCCACCGACACGGTCTACGGCGTGGGTGCCGACGCCTTCGACCCGGCGGCGGTCCGCCGCATGTTGCGGGCCAAGGGCCGCGGGCGCACCATGCCGTCGCCGGTGCTGGTGGCCGCCGCCAGCACGCTGGACGCGCTGGCCGCCGGCCTGCCGGCCTATGCCAGAGACATGGTCGACGAGTTGTGGCCCGGACCGCTCACCTTGGTGTGCACCCAGCAGCCGTCGCTGACCTGGGACCTCGGGGACGCCCGCTCGACGGTGGCGGTACGCATGCCCGACCACCCGGTCGCCACCGAGCTGCTCAGCCGCACCGGGCCGCTCGCGGTCAGCAGCGCCAACCGCAGCGGGCAGGCCGCGGCCACCACCATCGAGCGAGCCGTGCAGATGCTCGGCGAACGCGTCCAGGTCTACCTCGACGCCGGGCCGTCGTCGGGCGGGAGCGCGTCGACGATCCTCGACGTGACCGGGCCGCGTGGACGGGTGCTGCGTCAGGGGGCCATGCCGCTGGAGCGGCTGCTCGAGTTCGACACCCGCATCGCCGCGGCCGAAGCGACATGACCCGAGCCGGCCCGACTGCTGCCCGGTGTCGCCGTGCGTGAGTACGCCCTGGTCTTCACCGTCGCCGCCGCCGTGACCTATCTGCTCGCCGTGGTGTCGCGGGTGGTCGCGTTGCGGGTGGGTGCGCTCGCCGAGGTGCGTGACCGCGACGTGCACGCGGTGCCGATCCCCTATCTCGGCGGGGTCGCGATGCTCGGCGGACTCGGCGCTGCGTACCTGGTTGCGCTGCACCTGCCGTTCCTGTCCACGGCCGACGAGGCGGTCTTCGCTGACGCTCGCGCGGTGCTGGCCGGTGGTGTGCTGGTGTGCGCTGTCGGCGTGCTCGACGACGTCTTCGAGCTGGACGCGCTCACCAAGTTCGGCGGCCAGCTGCTGGCGGCCGGGCTGGTCGCCTTCCTCGGGGTGCAGCTGGTTTACCTGCCGCTGCCGAACGGCGGTTCGCTGGCCATGGACCCCACCCAGGCTCCGCTGTTCACGGTGTTCCTGATCGTGGCCACCGTCAACGCGGTCAACTTCGTCGACGGCCTCGACGGGCTGGCCGCCGGCGTCATCGGCATCGGCGCCATCGCGTTCTTCGCCTACTCCTACCTGCTGGTGGTCGAGAACGACCAGACCAGGGCGCTGACCGCTGCGCTGCTCACCGTGGCCCTCGCCGGCGCCTGCGTGGGCTTTCTGCCGCACAACTTCTACCCCGCGCGGATGTTCATGGGCGACTCCGGCTCGATGCTGATCGGCCTGGTGCTCGCGGGTGGGGCGCTCACCCTCACCGGACAGCTGCCGGTGCAGGAGGTCACCGAGGGACTGGCCGGCGCCGAGGCAGGGTTGCAGGCAGCCCTGCTGCCGCTGCTGCTGCCGGTGGCGATCCTGCTGGTGCCGTTCCTCGACCTGCTGCTTGCCGTCGTCCGCCGCACCCGCGCCGGGCGCTCCCCGTTCAGCCCGGACAAGCTGCACCTGCACCACCGGCTGCTGGAGATCGGGCACTCCCACCGCCGCGCCGTGCTGCTCATGTACACGATCGCGGGACTGGTGGCGTTCGGCACGGTCGTGGTGAGCCTGGTGGCCGGCTGGCGGTCGCTGGTCGGCGTGGGCGTGCTCGCGGCGCTGACCGCCATCGCGGTCCGCTGGCTGCCGCGATGGAGCGCCTGATGCCGAGCCCAAGCCGGTACCGAACGCTGCTTCGGTTATGGCTGCCGACCGTTGCCGTCGGGGCCGTCGTCATCGCCGTCGCTTCGACCGCGCGCGGCTGGGCCGGGTTCTATGGCGCGGTGGCCGGCGTCGTCCTCGTGCTCGCGTTCTTCACCCTCAGCCACCTGGTGCTGGCGTGGACCGTCCAGCTGCCGCCCGAGCTGACGCTGGTCATCGCGCTGGGGCTCTACGTCGCCAAGGTGGTCGCGCTGGCGCTGGGGTTCGTCCTGCTGGACCGGCTCGGTCTGCTGGGTGATCTGCTGCACCGGGTGTCCCTGGGGTCTAGCGTGATCGCGTGCACGTTGGCCTGGACGTTCGCCGAGGTCCGCGGCGCGATCACCGCCCGCATCCCGACCTACGACCTCGGCAAGAGGGCGGCCTGATTCGCTGCTACGCTCCCGTGCTCGATGGCCCGGCACGACGCACCACCGTCGCGAGCGGTCGATCCCTGGGCGGCCTTCGGCCGGCTGGTGGCCGGCGTGGCGATCTATGGAACGATCGGCTGGGCGGGGGACAGCTGGCTCGGGACCGAAGTCCTGCTGCCGGTGGGGATCGTGATCGGTGCAGCCCTCGGGCTGTGGACCACGTTCCTCGGGCTGCGTCAGCAGTGATCGACCACGCTCAGCAAGGTGGCCGCCCTCCCGGGTGTCACCGCGGCACCGACAAGGAGAGCGCGTGATCAGGGCAGACGTCATCCGCGCGGAGTTCACGCCACCGGGGCCCGGCGACTTCGACCTGGCGCCGTTGTTCGGCGGCACGTACGCCTTCGCCAAGCCCGGCCTGCAGCTGATCTTGGCCGGCGTGCTGGTGTTCGGCTTCTTCGCCCTCACCAGCCGGCGGGCGGCGATGGTGCCGGGCAGGTTGCAGTTCGCCGGCGAGCAGGCCTACGGCTTCGTGCGCAACAGCCTGGCCCGCGACATCATCGGCAGCCAGGACTTCATGAAGTTCGTGCCGTACCTGGTGTCGCTGTTCTTCTTCGTCCTGATCAACAACCTGTTCGGCCTGGTCCCGTTCTTCCAGTTCCCGACGTTCTCCAAGGCGGGCTTCGCCTACGGCCTCGCGGCGCTGACCTGGATCCTCTACAACGGCGTCGGCATCTGGAAGCACGGCCTGGCCGGCTACCTCAAGCACCAGTCGGTCCCCGGCGGCGTGACCGGACCCATCCTGCTGCTCATCGTCCCGCTCGAGTTCATCTCCAACCTGCTCGTGCGCCCCATCACGCTGGCGCTGCGGCTGTTCGCCAACATGTTCGCCGGCCACCTGCTGCTGATCTTGTTCACCCTCGGCGGGGAGTACCTGCTGCTCGAGTCCGAGCAGCTGCTCTACAAGCCGGTCGGTGCGATCGCCATCCTGCTGGCGATCGCCATCAGCTTCCTCGAGCTGCTGATCCAGTTCCTGCAGGCCTACGTGTTCACCCTGCTCACCGCGATGTACGTCCAAGGTGCCCTCGCCGAGGAGCACTGAGTTCCCCCCACCGAAAGGAAGCACCTGATGGAAGGCTCGCTGAACATGGTCGGCTACGGCCTGGCGGCCATCGGCCCCGGCGTCGGCATCGGCCTGATCTTCGCCGCGTACATCAACGGCGTCGCCCGCCAGCCCGAGGCACAGGGCCGGCTGCAGGCGATCGCGATCCTCGGCTTCGCCCTGGCCGAGGCGCTGGCGATCATCGGTATCGCCCTGGCCTTCGTGCTCTAACCCCACTTCGACGGACGAGGTCACCATGAACGTCACACTGCTTGGGAGCGACCTGCTGCTCGCCGCGGAGGAGGGCGAGGTCAACCCGTTGGTGCCGCACACGGGTGAGATCGTCCTCGGGGTCGTCGTCTTCGCGATCCTGCTCGGCTTGGTCTACAAGTTCGTCGTGCCCGCCTTCGAGAAGGCCTACGCCGAGCGCACCGAGGCGATCGAGGGGGGTCTCAAGCGGGCCGAGCAGGCCCAGGCCGAGGCCGACGCGGCATTGGAGCAGTACAAGGCCCAGCTCGCCGACGCCCGGCACGAGTCCGCCCGCATCCGCGAGGACGCCCGCGAGCAGGGGGCGAACATCGTCGCCGAGATGCGCCAGCAGGCGCAGACCGAGTCGCAGCGGATCGTTAGCACGGCGCACGCCCAGATCGACGCCGAGCGTCAGCAGGTCGTGCACCAGCTCCGCACCGAGATCGGCTTGCTGGCGACCACGCTGGCCGAGCGGATCGTGGGGGAGTCGCTGGAGGACGAGGTACGCCAGCGGCGCACCGTCGAGCGGTTCATCGCCGAGCTGGAGGCAGCCGACGAGCCCGAACCGGGCGGCGGCGAAGACGGCGCTTCCGAGAGCGGTTCGACAGCGGCACCGGTGGGGGAGTCTCGCTGATGCGGGGGAGCTCGGCCAAGAGCAGGGCCGCGGTCGTCGAGCGGCTCGAGCAGGCGCTGGACGGGGTCGACGCCGAGGCGGTCGGCGACGAGCTGTTCGCCGTGGCCGGGCTGCTCGACGGCGCGGGGTCGCTGCGGCGCACGCTCACCGACCCCAGTCTCGATGCCCAGGCGCGTTCGGGTCTCTTTGGCCAGGTGCTCGGCGACCAGGTGTCGGGACCGGCGGCCGACGTGGTGGCCCACGCCGCCGCGCAGCGCTGGACCTCATCTCGAGACCTCGCCGACAGCATCGAGCACGCGGGCGTGGTGGCCCATGTGGCCGCCGCGGAGTCCGCCGGGAGCATCGACGACGTCGAGGACGAGCTGTTCCGTTTGGGCCGTATCATCAGTGGCAACCCGGCATTGCGCGACACCCTGTCGGACCGGGCGGCCTCGACCGAGGGTAAACGACAGATCCTTGACGCACTGTTGGCCGATAAGGCAGCGCCGGCGACCCAGCGGTTGGCCGCCCAGGCGGTGGCCGGCCGGCACACCTCGCCGGGGGCAGCGCTGGAGGAGTTCGCCAAGCTGGCCGCCACCCGCCGCGACCGGTTCGTGGCGACGGTCACGGTGGCGCAGCCGCTGTCGGACGAAGACCACGAGCGGCTGGCCGAGGTGCTCGGCGCGCAGTACGGCGCTCCGGTGCACCTCAACGTCGTCGTCGACGAGCGCATCCTCGGCGGCGCGCGGGTCGAGCTCGGCGACGAGGTCGTCGACGGCACCGTTTCGTCCCGACTCCAGAACGCCCGCCGGCGCGTCGCCGGCTGACAGCGACCGACCGCCAGGCACCGACCACAGACCACACATCCAGGCAACGAGAACCAGAGAGCAGGGACCACGACATGGCGGAGCTCACGATCCGGCCGGAGGAGATCCGGGACGCGCTGCAGCAATTCGTCTCCGACTACCAGCCGGAGACTGCCGAGCGCGAAGAGGTCGGCACGGTCTCGGAGGCGGGTGATGGCATCGCTCGCGTCGAGGGCCTGCCCTCCGTGATGGCCAACGAGCTGCTGGAGTTCGAGGACGGCACCCTCGGCCTGGCGCTCAACCTGGACGTCCGCGAGGTCGGTGTGGTCATCCTCGGTGACTTCGCCGGCGTCGAGGAGGGTCAGCCGGTGCGCCGGACCGGCGACATCTTGTCGGTCGCGGTCGGTGACGGCTACCTCGGGCGGGTCATCGACCCGCTGGGCAACGCCATCGACGGTCTCGGCGACATCGAGACCAGCGGCCGCCGCCCGCTGGAGGTGCAGGCGGCCACCGTGGTGCAGCGCCAGAGCGTCAGCGAGCCGTTGCAGACCGGCATCAAGGCCGTCGACGCGCTGACGCCCATCGGCCGGGGCCAGCGCCAGCTCATCATCGGTGACCGCCAGACCGGCAAGTCCGCGGTGGCGATCGACACGATCATCAACCAGAAGGAGTTCTGGGACACCGGCGACCCCGACCAGCAGGTGCGCTGCGTGTACGTCGCGATCGGGCAGAAGGGGTCCACGATCGCCGGCGTGCGCGGCGCGCTCGAGGACGCCGGCGCGCTGGAGTACACCACGATCGTCGCCGCCCCCGCCTCGGACTCCGCCGGCTTCAAGTACCTCGCCCCCTACACCGGCTCGGCCATCGGGCAGGAGTGGATGTACCAGGGCAAGCACGTCCTGATCGTCTTCGACGACTTGTCGAAGCAGGCCGAGGCCTACCGCGCCGTGTCGCTGCTGCTGCGCCGCCCGCCGGGCCGCGAGGCGTACCCCGGTGACGTGTTCTACCTGCACAGCCGGCTGCTGGAGCGCTGCGCGAAGCTGTCCGACGAGA
>JBBSNM010000006.1:0-55742 GCA_038232655.1 Propionibacteriales bacterium
CCCGCCCCCGCCCCCCGCCCCCCCGCCCGACCCCCCCCCGAACCCCGCCCCCCCCCCGCCCCCGCCCCCCGACCCCGACCCCGACCCCGACCCCGACCCCGACCCCGACCCCGACCCCGACCCCGACCCCGACCCCGAACCGGCGCCCGACCCCGACCCCCAGCCCGAACCGGCGCCGGAGCCCGAGCCGGCCCAGGCTCCGCCCGCCCCGTCCGGCGGAGCCTCCGCCGCGATCGCCTTTGCCAAGGCGCAGCTCGGCGAGCCCTACCTGTGGGGCGGCGCCGGACCGGACTCATGGGACTGCTCCGGGCTCACCATGGGTGCGTGGGCAGCGGCCGGGCGTTCCCTGCCGCACTACTCGGTCGCGCAGTACGACGCGACGACGCCGATCTCCGGAGGGGCACTGCAACCGGGCGATCTGGTGTTCTGGAGCAGCCACGGGTCGCCGAGCTCGATTTACCACATGGGGATGTACATCGGTGGCGGTCAGATGATCCATGCCCCCCGTACGGGCAGCAACGTCGAGATCGCGTCGATGTACTCGTGGCTGGCGCCGGACCTGTTCAGCCGGGTCTGACCCACCGCACGCGTGCTACGAGCTCTCGTGGCCGGCATCCAGGAAACGCTGCTGCGAGGCGCGGATCTCCTCCTCGGCGGCTGACCGTCCGACCCACGTCGCCCCTTCGACTGACTTGCCCGGCTCCAGCTCCTTGTAGACCTCGAAGAAGTGCTGGATCTCGAGCCGGTCGAACTCGGGCATGTGGTGGATGTCGCGCAGGTGCTCCTGGCGGGGGTCGGCGGACGGCACGCACATCACCTTGTCGTCGCCACCGGCCTCGTCGGTCATCCGGAACATGCCGATCGCGCGGCAGTTGATGAGGCAGCCCGGGAAGGTGGGCTCCGACAGCAGGACGAGCGCGTCCAGCGGGTCGGAGTCGAGCCCGAGGGTGTCCTCGATGAAGCCGTAGTCGGCCGGGTACTGAGTCGCGGTGAACAGGGTCCGGTCCAGCCGGATTCGTCCCGTCGCATGGTCGACCTCGTACTTGTTGCGCTCTCCCTTGGGGATCTCCACCATCACGTCGAACTGCATGATCGTCTTCCTCTCCGCCGGCTGCCGGTAGTGTCTCGCATCGATCGGGCAGCGCGAGGACGGGGGAGGCGGCATGCGTCGCTCACGGCTGCTGGCCCTCGGCATCATCGCAGCGGTGCTGGTCGCCGTCGGTGCGGGTGCGGTTGCCGTGTGGTCGCCCCCGGAGGAGCCAGCCGCGCGCGGTGGCCCGGCGTCGGCCCGCTCCAGCGATGACCCCTCTGTGTCCGCTGACCCCGAGCCGGCGGACCCCGAGCCGGCGGACCCCGAGCCGGCGGACCCCGAGCCGGCGGATCTGTTGCTGGCCCTGCCCCGACCACTGGACCCGGCCCCGGCGCTGGGTGCCGCCAGCGGACCGGTCGCCGATCGCCTGGCCGTGCGGGCGGTGCTGCGACCGCTGCTGAAGGATCCCGACCTGCGGCGGCACACCGGTGTCGTGATTCGCGACCTGCGCCGCGACCGCGAGGTGCTCAGGGCGGGCGGTGACGACCCGTTCGTCCCCGCGTCGACGCTCAAGCTTCTCACCGCCGCCGCCGCACTGTCCGAGCTGGGCCCGGACCATCGTTTCGTCACGTCGGTTGCCCGGGCATCCGGTCGGCCGGCCGCCCGCCCCACGGTGGTGCTGGTGGGCGGCGGCGACCCGCTGCTCGCCAGCACTGCCGCGGCGGCCGAGCTACGGAACTACCCGGCCGGCGCCACGCTGTCGGGGCTGGCGACCCGGACGGCCCGCGCGCTACGGGCGGGGGGTGTGCGCAAGGTGCGGGTCGGCTACGACGAGAGCCTGTTCACCGGCCGATCGGTCGCGCGGACGTGGGAGCCGAACTACGTTCCCGACGGCGTGGTCTACCCCATCTCGGCCCTGCTCGTCGACGGTGGCCGGTTCGGGGCCGGCCAGGCGCGAGCCGCGGCAGACACGTTCGTCCAGGAGCTGAGGGCGCGCGGCGTGCAGGTGAGCGGCGGAGCCCCTCGACGGGTCCGCGCCGACAACGGGGCTGTGACCCTGGCGCGCGAACCCGGCGCAGCCCTCGAGGATGTGGTCGAGCACGTCTTGCAGGTCAGCGACAACGAGGGCGCCGAGATGCTGCTGCGCCACGTCGGCCTATCGACCGGCCGGGCGGGCTCGTTCGTCGGCGGCGTCGCCGGTGCGCGTCAGGTGCTGTCCGAGCTCGGTGTCCCGTTCGAGGACATCACCATGCACGACGGCAGCGGGCTGTCCCGCAGCGACCAGATCAGCCTCGCCGGACTGTCCCGGGTGCTTCAGTTGGGCGCCGACCCGGACCACCCCGAGCTGCGGGTGATCACGACCGGCGTGCCGGTTGCGGGGTTCACCGGCAGCCTCAGCTCGCGCTTCCTGGGCTCGAGCACCACCACTGGTCGCGGGGTGGTGCGGGCGAAGACCGGAACGCTGCTGCAGGTGCACGCGCTGGCCGGCACCGTCGTGACCCGGGACGGCACGCTGCTCGGCTTCGCGGCTCTGACCGACCGGGTGCGGCTGCGCGACAACATCGACGCGCGCCAGCAGATCGACGAGATCGCCGCCGCCCTGGCCGGGTGCGGCTGCGCCGGCTGAGGCTGGGGATCCACTGGCTGGCCGTACGGTTGTCACCATGCGCCGCCGATCCGCCATCGACTGGGGCGTCGCGGTCAGGACCGGGCAATCCTTCGTGCAACCCGGGCCGGCCGTGTCACCCGAGCAGGCGACCGCTGCCGTGGCCGGCCTGCACGCCGCCGCCGACCAGGCCCGGTTGCACGTCTCCGCCTACACCGGGCTGAGTGCCGACGCCACCCGTACGCCGGTGCTCGTCGTCGACCGCCCGAGCTGGGTGCAGGCCGCCGTCGAGGGCTTCGAGGTGCTGGCCGACCCGCTCGAGCAGCGGCTGGCCGGGGCCAAGGGGGTGTCGCCGATCGCTCGGATCGCCGGCGCTCACGTGACCGGCCTCGAGGTCGGCGCGATGCTGGCGTTCCTGTCCAGCAGGGTGCTCGGCCAGTTCGACCCGTTCAGCGCACCGGCCGGCCGGCTGCTGCTGGTCGCCCCCAACATCGTGGCCGCCGAGCGTGAGCTGGACGTGCCGCCGGCGGACTTCCGGCTGTGGGTGTGCCTGCACGAGGAGACCCACCGGGTCCAGTTCGGCGGGGTGCCCTGGCTCGCCGACCATCTCAAGGCCCAGGTCGACACCCTGGCCGCCTCCGCCGACCTTCAGGGTGTCGACGCGGTCAAGGTCGTGGACGAGGCGATCGGCCTGGCGTGGCGGCTGGTGCGCGGTGACGAGGAGGCCTCGCTGCTCGACCTGATGCAGTCCGACGAGCAGCGGCAGGTGGTCGACCGCATCACCGCGGTGATGTCGCTGCTCGAGGGCCACGCCGACGTCGTGATGGACGGGGTCGGTCCGGAGGTGGTGCCCAGCGTCGCAACGATGCGCGAGCGCTTCGCCAAGCGTCGCCGGGGGCGCGGACCACTGGACCGGACCGTCCGACGGCTGCTCGGCCTGGAGGCCAAGCTGCGGCAGTACCGCGACGGGGCAGCGTTCGTGCGGGCCGTCGTCGACCGGGCGGGCCGCGACGGCTTCTCGGCGGTGTGGACGTCCCCCGACCACCTCCCGACCGCCGCCGAGATCGCCGACCCGGCACAGTGGTGCCGGCGCGTGCTCTGAGTCGCCGAGCCGACTGCGATGGGTGGTCGCCTCGATCCGGCGCTCGCCCGGGCGCGGTCCGCGGTCCGCGCCGCGCTGGGCACGATGCGGGGTGGGTCACCGGACCGGCTGGTGCTGGTCGCCGTCTCCGGCGGCGCCGACTCCCTGGCCCTCGCCGCAGCGACCGCCTTCGTCGCCCCCCGGGTGCCGCTGCGCTGGGGCGCCGTCGTGGTCGACCACGCGCTGCAAGACCGGTCGGCTGCCGTCGCCGAGATCGCCGCAGACCAGGCTGAGCGGCTGGGGGCCGACCCGGTGCGGACGGCGCGGGTCGACGTCGACCCCGCGAACGCGTGCGGGCCGGAGGCCGCGGCCCGCACCGCCCGCTACGACGCGCTCGCCAGGCACGCAACCGAGCTCGGCGCCGCGGCCGTCCTGGTGGCACACACCCGCGACGACCAGGCAGAGAGCGTGCTGCTGGGACTCAGCCGGGGGTCGGGCGCTCGATCGCTGGCCGGCATGCGAAGCCACGTCGAGGCGCCGCGGTGGTCGGCGGGTGGCCGCTGCCCGCTGCTGCGACCCTTCCTGCAGCTGGCCCGTGCCGACACCCTTGCGGTCTGCGCCGCGGAGGGATTGACGCCGTGGTCTGACCCGCACAACCACGACCGCAGCTACCTGCGCAGCCGGGTGCGCCTCGAGGTGCTGCCGGTGCTCGAAGCCCAGCTTGGCCCGGGAGTGCGAGACGCGTTGGCGCGCACTGCGGAACTGCTGCGCGACGACGCCGACCTGCTGGACCTGCTCGCAGCCGAGCTGCTCCAACGGGTCCGCACCTCTGCACCCGGCGACCAACCGGTGCTGCTGCAAGTGAAGGCCCTCGCCGCTGCGCCCGCCGCGCTGCGCCGCCGCGCGTTGCGGCTGGCCGCGCTGGCGGCCGGCGCACCGGCCACCGATCTCGACCACGGGCACGTCGTCGCCGTCGACCGGCTGCTCACCGACTGGCACGGGCAACGCGGCCTCGACCTGCCCGGTCGGATCGTCGCACGGCGCGACCAGGGCGTCCTGCAACTCACCCGGCGGCCCGCGCCACCCGCCCGGATGTGACACCCTGACCCGGGTGGACGCCGAGCAGGTGGCAGGCGACCTGGACCGGGTGCTGATCACCGAGGAACAGATCCGGCAGCGGCTGGGCGAGCTGGCACGCAAGATCGAGGCCGACTACGACGGGCAGGACCTACTGCTGGTCGGGGTGCTGCGTGGCGCCGTGATGATGATGGCCGACCTGGCGCGCAGCCTGGACCGGCATCTGGAGATGGACTGGATGGCGGTCTCGTCGTACGGCTCTGGCACCACGTCCTCGGGTGTGGTCCGGATTCTGAAGGACCTCGACAGCGACATCACCGGCCGGCACGTGCTCGTGGTCGAGGACATCATCGACACCGGGCTGACGCTGTCGTGGCTCGTGAGCAACCTGACCTCGCGGCACCCCGCGTCGGTCGGGATCTGCACGCTGCTCCGCAAGCCCGACGCCCAGCAGATGTCGGTCGACGTCCGGTACGTGGGCTTCGACATCCCCGACGAGTTCGTGGTCGGCTACGGTTTGGACTACGCCGAGCGCTACCGCAACCTGCGCGGCATCGCGACACTGGCCGCACACGTCTACAGTTGACGAGAACCCCCCAGCCAACTCCCCGGGCAGCTCGCCGGGAACACCGTCGGGGTGCCCGGTCGTTGGTCGTACGCGGGACGAACCCGCCCGCTGCCGCCGCGGGCAGGTACCGTTCATCTACAGGCAGCATCACCCGACCCGTCGGGTTGTCGGCTCCGAACCCGCGGAGTAGGCGTCGGACATCAGGAGGGACGGGGCGGACTGCCCCGAGCAATGGACATCAAGCGCATCTTCCGTGGACCGTGGCTCTGGATCGTGCTCGGCGTCTTCACCGTGATCGCGATCCTGTCGGTCATCAACGGCCAAGCCGCGGGTGAGCAGGTCGACACCTCCAAGGCGGTCGCGGCCATCGAGGACGGCTCGGCCAAGACCGTGCTGTTCGTCGACGGTGATCAAGAGCTCCAGATCACGCTCGACAACGGCTCCCAGATCAGGGCCCAGTGGGTGACCGAGCAGGGTTTCGACCTGGTCAAGAAGGTCGACGACCAGATTCAGTCCGGCGACATCGACAGCTACGCCGTCGACGCACCCACCCCGCCCGGGCTGCTCGGCGGCCTGCTGCAGACCCTGTTCCCGATCCTGCTGCTGGTCGGCCTGTTCGTCTTCTTGTTCAGCCGGATGCAGGGCGGCGGCGGACGGGTCATGCAGTTCGGCAAGTCCAAGGCCCGGCTGATCACCAAGGACATGCCCAAGACCACCTTCTCCGACGTGGCCGGCGTCAACGAGGCGGTCGAGGAGCTCGAGGAGATCAAGGACTTCCTGTCCGAGCCGGCCAAGTTCCAGGCGGTCGGCGCCAAGATCCCCAAGGGCGTGCTGCTGTACGGTCAGCCGGGCACCGGCAAGACGCTGCTTGCGCGGGCCGTCGCCGGTGAGGCCGGGGTGCCCTTCTACTCGATCTCGGGCTCCGACTTCGTCGAGATGTTCGTCGGCGTCGGCGCCAGCCGGGTCCGCGACCTGTTCGAGCAGGCCAAGGAGAACGCGCCCGCCATCGTGTTCATCGACGAGATCGACGCCGTCGGCCGGCACCGAGGCGCCGGTCTGGGTGGCGGGCACGACGAGCGCGAGCAGACCCTCAACCAGCTGCTGGTCGAGATGGACGGGTTCGACGTCCGCGGCGGGGTCATCTTGATCGCGGCGACGAACCGGCCAGACGTGCTCGACCCGGCGCTGTTGCGCCCCGGTCGCTTCGACCGCCAGATCGGCGTCGAGACACCCGACTTCGCCGGCCGCAAGAAGATCCTGGAGGTACACGGGCAGGGCAAGCCCATCGGCCCGGGCGTCGACCTCGAGTCGGTGGCCCGTCGCACGCCGGGGTTCACCGGCGCCGACCTGGCCAACGTGCTGAACGAGGCCGCGCTGCTGACCGCTCGCATGAACCTGCAGCGGATCGACAACAAGGTGCTGGACGAGGCCATCGACCGGGTCATCGCCGGCCCGCAGAAGCACAGCCGGCTGATGAGCGACCAGGAGAAGAAGATCACCGCCTACCACGAGGGCGGTCACGCCCTCGTCGCGGCGGCGCTGCCGGGCAGCGACCCGGTCCGCAAGATCACGATCCTGCCGCGCGGACGTGCCCTCGGCTACACGATGGTGCTGCCCGAGGATGACAAGTACTCCACCACCCGCAGCGAGATGCTCGACCGGCTGGCCTACATGCTCGGTGGGCGCGCCGCCGAGGAGCTGGTCTTTCACGATCCCACCACCGGGGCCGCCAACGACATCGAGAAGGCCACCGCGCTGGCGCGGGCGATGGTCACCGAGTACGGCATGACCGAGCGCCTGGGTGCGATCAAGTTCGGCGAGGGCAACAGCGAGCCGTTCGTCGGCAGGGACATCGGGCACAGCCGCAACTACTCCGAGCAGATCGCCGCGATGGTCGACGAGGAGGTCAAGAAGCTCGTCACCGAGGCGCACCAGGAGGCCTTCGACATCCTTGCCGACAACCGCGACGTGCTCGACGAGCTGGTGCTCGCGCTGTTCGAGAAGGAGACGCTCGACCAGCACGAGATTGCCGCAGTCTTCGAGGCCCTGCGGCGCCGTGGCGGGCGGCCGGCCTGGACCGGTTCGCCCGAGCGGGTGCCGTCGAGCAAGCCGCCGGTCGGGGTGCCGTCGACCAACGGTGTCCACCCCGAGGAGGAGGGTGCGGTCGTGCTCGCCCCCGGCGATGGCGGTGACATCCGCCACGGTGGTGACGGACCGGGGGCCTCGCCGGCACCGCCAACCCCGGGGGGCGGGCGCTGAGCGTGGTCGACCCGATCACGCTGCCGTCCTCCCACGGTCCCGCCGACGGGACCGTGGACGGGGCTGCCGACGGGAGCGCCCGCCGCCCGTACGACCAGCACCGCGCCGCGGCAGCGGTCCGCGAGCTGCTGATCGCGATCGGCGAGGATCCCGACCGCGAGGGCCTCCGGGACACCCCCGACCGGGTCGCCCGGGCCTGGCACGAGCTCACCGCGGGCCTGCGCCAGCGCGCCGAGGACGTGCTGAGCACCACCTTCGACCTCGGCCACGACGAGCTCGTCTTGATCAAGGACCTCGAGCTGTGGTCCATCTGCGAGCACCACCTGGTGCCGTTCACGGGGGTGGCCCACATCGGCTACATCCCGGCCAGCGACGGCCGCATCACCGGCCTGTCCAAGCTGGCCCGGCTGGTCGACGTCTACGCGCGCCGCCCGCAGGTGCAAGAGCGCATCACCACCCAGGTAGCCGACGCCTTGACGCGGCTGCTGCAGCCACGCGGTGCGATCGTGGTCGTCGAGGCCGAGCACATGTGCATGACGATGCGTGGGGTCCGCAAGCCCGGTGCCCGCACGGTGACCAGCGCGGTGCGCGGCCAGCTGCGCGACCCGGCGACCCGCGGTGAGGCGATGAGCCTGATCCTGCGCTGAGGCTGGGTTTCGGGCGCTACCTTTGCTCCCGTGCGCGCGACCCCGGTTCCAGACGCGCCCGGGCTGCCCGACCCGGGCCGATGCCTGGTCATGGGCGTCGTCAACGTCACGCCCGACTCGTTTTCCGACGGCGGGCGCTGGCTGCGTCCCGAGGACGCCGTCGCGCACGGCCAGGCTCTGCTGGCCGCCGGCGCCGACCTGCTGGACGTCGGCGGTGAGTCCACCCGGCCGGGAGCGGACCGGGTCGACGAGGCCGACGAGCTGGCCCGCGTGGTCCCGGTCGTGCAGGCGCTGGCCCTGGCCGGCGCCGTCGTGTCGGTCGACACCATGCGCCCGCGAGTGGCGGCTGCTGCCGTCGAGGCGGGGGCGACCGTCGTCAACGACGTCTCCGGCGGGCTGGCCGACCCAGACATGCTGGCGTGGGTGGCGGCGGCCGACGTCGCCTACGTGATCATGCACTGGCGCCGGCACTCCGCGGACATGCAGTCGTGGGCTGTGTACGACGACGTCGTCCGCGACGTCTGCTCAGAGCTGGGCGAGCGCCTGCGGGCCGCGCAGGCGGCCGGCATTTCACCGCGGCGGCTGGTCGTCGATCCGGGGTTGGGGTTCGCCAAGACCACCGAGCACAACTGGCAGCTGCTGGCGCGGCTGCGCGAGCTGCACTCGCTCGACCGGCCGCTGCTGATCGGCGCCAGCCGCAAGCGCTTCCTGGGCCGGCTGCTCGCCGCAGCGGGCGAGGGCGGCGCCGAAGGCGATGACCGGCCGGCGCTCGAACGAGACGACGCCACCGTGGCCACCACCGTGCTGGCCGCGCTGGCGGGCGTCTGGTGCGTGCGGGTGCACGAGGCGCGAGGCAGCGCCGACGCGGTCCGGGTGGTCGCCCGGACGCTGGCCGAGCAGGTGGCTCGGTGAACGGGTCGGCACCGGCGGTCGAGCCGTCCGGCGACCGGATCACCATCACCGGGCTGCGCGCCCGCGGACACCACGGCGTGCTCGCGCACGAGCGACGCGACGGCCAGGACTTCATCATCGACCTGCAGCTGTTCTGCGACCTGAGACCCGCTGGAGAAGCAGACGACCTGTCACTTACTGTGGACTACGGGGAGTTGGCCCAACGGGTGCACGACGCGGTCGCGTCCGACCCGGTGGACCTGATCGAAACGCTTGCGCAACGCATCGCCCACCTTTGTCTGTCGGAGCAGCCCGTACGCCGTGTAGCGGTGACCGTGCACAAGCGGCAGGCACCTGTACCGGTGCCGGTGACCGAGGTCGCCGTCACGATAGAGCGGAGCCGACCGTGACCGAGACGCCCAACCCGTACATCGTGGACGCGGACACGATGACCGGCGAGATGCGCCCGATTCGCCGCGTCGTCATCAGCCTCGGGTCGAACCTGGGTGACCGCGAGCAGAACCTGCAGGGGGGTCTGTCCGCCTTGGTGGACACACCCGGGGTCAGCATCTTCGACGTGTCGCCGGTCTACGAGTCAGCACCGCTCGGCGGGCCAGACGAAGCCGGCGACTTCCTCAATCTGGTCGTGAGCTCCGACACCACGTTGACCCCGCACACGCTGCTGGACAGGTGCCTGGCCATAGAGGACGCCTTCGGGCGGGAGCGGGTCGAACGCTACGCCCCCCGCACCCTCGACCTCGACGTGATCGTCGTCGGCGATCAGAAGATCGAGGACGACGATCTGGTGCTGCCGCACCCGCGGGCGCACGAGCGCCTCTTCGTGCTGCAGCCGTGGCTCGATGTCGACAGCGAGGCCTACCTCCCCGGTCAGGGGTGGGTCGTCGACTTGATCGCCGACCTCACCGCGGGCAACGACGCCCCGCAGGTCACCCGGCGCGACGACCTTGACCTCACCGTCGACTGAACCCGGCCGGATGCGGCCGACCAGCGCGGCCACGTTGGCGGCCACCGCACTGCTTGGGGCGTTGCTCGGGGGGTTGGTGCCGGCTGCCTTCGAGCTGGCCGGCGCCATCGCGCCGACGGTGCCCTGGTCGGCCGCTGTCGCGCTCGCCTTCCTCGCCGCGCTGCTGCTCGCGCTGGCGGCCAGCACCTGGCGCACCCTGCACCGGCGCCGGCTGCGCATCGAGGCCGGCCGGGCGGTTGCACTGCTGGTTCTCGGCCGCGCAGCGGCACTGTCCGGGGCGCTGGTGGCCGGTGGCTATCTCGCCTTCGGGTTGACCTACATCGGCAGGATCGATGCGGCATTGCCCCGCGAGCGGCTGGTGCACGGCCTGGTGGCGGCGCTGGCCGCGGCCGCCCTGGCCGCCAGCGGGATCATGCTGGAGCGTGCCTGCCGGGTGCCCGACTCCGACCGCGACGAGTAGCCGGTCCACGCCACTGGTGGGTCACCGGTCGGTCTACCGGTCGATGTCACCGGTGACGAAGAACATGGATGCGAGCACGGCCACCAGGTCGTCCACCCGCCCGCCGGTGACGAGCGCCGGTAGTGCCGACATGGTGCTGAAGGACGCGGTGCGCAGCTTCAGCCGCCACGGTGTCTTCTCGCCGCGGGAGACCAGGTAGTAGCCGTTGATGCCGATCGGGCTCTCCACCCAGCCGTGCGCCGAGCCCTCGGGTGCCTTGAGGATCTTGGGCAATCGCACGTCCACCGCGCCCGGCGGTAGCTGTTCGAGTCGGGTGATGCAAGCCCTCGCCAGGTCCAACGCTACGACGGTCTGTTCGTACAGCAGCTCGAGCCGGGCGTACGCGTCGCCGCCGGTACGCGTGGGCACCCGCAGCGCCCCGCTGTCGGCCAGCTCAGCGTAGGCGAGGTACGGGTCGTCGCGACGCAGGTCGAGATCCAGACCCGACGCGCGCGCGGCTGCGCCGGAGACACCATGCGCGAGCGCCGTCGCGCGATCGAGCACCCCGACGCCGACCGTTCGTCCGCGCAGCGACTCGTCGGCCAGCAGCGCCGCACCGGTGTCGTCCAGCCGGCGTCGCACCGCGGCCACCACCGCTGCAGCCCGGGCGAGCCAACCCGCCGGCAGGTCTTCGAGCAGCCCGCCGACACGGGTGATCATCAGGTGCACGCGGCCACCGGCGGCCTGCTCGACGAGATCTTGCAGCGGCTCGCGCTGCGCGAACAGCGGCAGCGGGTCGACCGCACCACACAGCTCGCGCGGCAGCCCGCCGAGGAAGGCCAGCCCGGCGGTCGCCCGGGTCAGCTCGGCCAGCAAGGTGCGCGTCCACACCGCGCGGGGCGGGACCTCGATGCCGAGCATCTGCTCGACGACCAACGCCACGCCCAGCTCGGAGGAGTACGCAGACACCCAGTCGTGCCGGCTGGCGAGCATCAGGATCTGCCGGTAGTCGCGCACCTCGAACAGCTTCTCTGCGCCTCGGTGCATGAAGCCCACCTCGGGCTGGCAGGCCACGATCTGGTCCCCGGTGAGGGTCAGCCGCAGCCGCAACGCCCCGTGGGCAGACGGGTGGTGCGGCCCGAGGGACAGCACATGGCTGGCCCCGGACGCAGCGCCGACACCCACGACCAGCTCGTCCACCTGGGCAGCGTACGGATGCATCGCCGGGCCGAGCAGCGGAGCCGGCATCATGCCTGCCGGGGCCGTCCCCCGACCGGTCCCGACCGATGCCGGCTCCTGCTGCTCGAGCCGCGCCGCCTTCAGGTGTCCTACCCCGCCGGTTCGACGCACGGAGTGCCATGGATCGGTCGAGAGTCGAGTCGGTGGGTCAGCACACGTGCGTGCAGTCCTGGTGTGGCTGAAAGCTGCCCTGCCGAGCCGTTCTCGATGGATCAACCGCAGTCCCGCACTGCGCACAACGACCGAGCGTGCTGCAAGTCACGCCCGGTTGGTGAGCAGGCCAGCCCGTAGGCTGGATTCGGTGACGACCAGCGATCCGTTCCAGGTGCCCGGCGCGGCATGGGTGCGCCTCGGCCCGGGGCTCGCAAGGGTGCGCAGAGCGGTCGCGCTGGCCGTCCTGCTCGCCCTGCTGGGTGCCCTCGTCGTCGCCGGGCTGGTGGCGCCCGAGCGTGCCGGCTGGTGGTGGTCGCTCGCGCTCGTGGCGGTGGTGGCGTTCGCACTGATATGGGTGATCGTGGGCAGATCGGTCCGCGCCTGGGGGTACGCCGAGCGGGTGGAGGACCTGGTGGTGACCCGCGGGGCGTTGTGGCGGCGTATCGACCTCGTCCCGTACGGCAGGCTGCAGATGGTGGACGTCAACGCCGGCCCGCTGGACCGGTTGTTCGGGCTGGCGATGGTCCGGCTGCACACCGCCTCGCCCAGCAGCCGTGCGCACATCCCCGGACTGGCACCCGAGGAGGCCGCCCGACTGCGGGACCGGCTGACCCGACGTGGCGAGGAACAGGCGACCGGCTTGTGAGCGCCGAGCCGGGCTTCGCGCGGGTGCACCCGCTGTCACCGTTGCTTCGCGGCGGGCTGGTGGTGGTCGCGCTGGCCGTCGCCGGTGGTCGCCGCCTCATCGACGGGGACCGGTCGGGCTGGTCGTGGTGGCTGGTCCCGCTGGTCTTCGCGGTCACCTTCGCGGGGGCGGGGGTGTCGTGGTGGTTCACGCGCTACCGCGTCGGCGCCGACGAGCTGCGAATCGACAGCGGGGTGCTCAACCGCCGCTCGCGCCGGGTGCGGCTCGACCGCATCCAGGCGATCGAGGTGCAGCAGCCGTTGCTCGCCCGGCTGTTCGGCATGGCCTCGCTGGCCATCGAGACCGCCGGCGGGGGCTCCGACAGCGAGGTCACGCTGGCGTACCTGTCGCTGCGTCGGGCCACCGACCTGCGCCAGCACCTGCTGATCGAGGCGGGGCGCGAGGGGGGTGTCGATCCGACGACGGCGGAGGGCGGCACGGGCGGTGAGGAGCTGCTGCACCGGGTCGATTCCGGCCTGCTGCTCGCCGCACAGCTGCTGCGCACGGGCCCGCTCGTCGCCGCGCTGTCAGCGGTGGCGGCCGTGGCCGCCGCCAGTGCTGCATCGGCGGCGGGTGTGCCGCCGCCCATGCCCGGCACGTCGACGGCCGGTGCCGCGCTGTCGTTCGCACTGCTGGTGCCGGTGCTGCTGGCGGTGGTGACGACCGTGGGCAAGGGGTTCGTCGACGGCTATGGCTTCACGGTGCGCCGCTCGTCTCGCGGGCTGGCCGTGCGGGCGGGGCTGCTCGGCGTGCGCAGTGCGGCACTGCCGGTGGAACGCATTCGCGGGCTGGTCGTCACCGAGCCGATCGTGTGGCGCCGGCTCGGGTGGGTCGCCCTGGACGTGACCGTGGCCGGGGTCGTGGTGCATTCCGAGGAGGACCGGCGGCTCGCGACGACCCTGGTGCCGGTCACACACCGGGCCGAGGCCGAGCGGCTGGTCGCTCAGGTGCTGCCCGGTCTGCGGCTCGAAGCGATGCGCATGGCAGCGCCGCCGCCCACCGCACGGTGGTTGGACCCGCTGGCCCGTCGCCGGCTCGGGTTGGCCGCCGACGAGAAGTACGTCGTCACGCGACGGGGGTTGCTGACCAGGCGCACCGACATCGTGCCGGTCACCGCCGTGCAGTCACGTGGCCTGCGGCAGGGAGTGCTGCAGCGCTGGCTCGGGCTCGCCACCGTCGGGCTGCACCTGCCGGCCGGGCCCACCCACCCGGTGGCCGACCACCGGTCCGCGGCGGAGGCCTGGCAGCTCATGCTGGCAACGGCACCGTCACCTCGGTGGGCTCAGGATCCAGCTGAGTTCGCCCAGCCCCCCGACGGCGCGCACCTCGGCCCGGCGACCGGCCCGTGCCAGCTCGGCGAGCCGGTCTGACCTGCCCGGCCGCTGGCCCGGTCGGTCGGCGAGCACCAGGTCCCGCTGGCGGTGCACGGAGCCGGCGACCCGGTCGGCCACCGCGTCCACAGCGACGTCGGCGGTGATGTCGGTGCGCCCGTCATAGGCCACCGGCACCCGGCTGCCGCTCCGGTACGAGCGAAGCGACCCGCCCGCCGGCCGGTCGGCACGGCGGTGGCCGTAGTCGATGGCCACCACGAGCCCGTGCCGCACCCGACCGACGACCCCCGCCCAGGCGTCGTCGCGTGGCCTGCCCACCTCGGCCCGCAGGCCACGGCGGGCGGCCGGGTCCGCTCCGCTGCGGCCCGCACCCACCACCGTCGGCCACCAGCGTTCCAGCCAGCGCAGGTCCGCACCCACCACCGCAGGGCCCGCGCACTCCACCCCGGTGGCGGGGTCGACCAGCAGCACGCGCGGCTCTCCGGAACCGTCGACCTCGACCACCGGGCAGGGGATGGTGTCCAGCAGCTCGTTGCCGACCACCAGACCGGCCAGCTCGGTGGGCAGCCGCTGCCGCCAGACCACCCGCGTCGGCACTCTGGCCGGTCGCGGCCGCAGCTCCACCGCCACCAGCCGCAGGGCCGGGTCGACCGCATGCAGGGCCGTCACCAGCTCACCGCCGCCGGCGCCGACGTCCACGACGGTGTCGAGGTCGTGCCGATGCGCCAGCGCCGCGAGCGTGGCTGCCAGGTCCGACCCCACCTGGGTGGCGGTGCTGAAATGTCGGGCCGGCCACTGGTCGAGGTAGAACCCGGCACCGGTGTACAAAGCGTCGTGCCAGGCCCGCTCGACGGTCGGCAGCCGGCTCATCGCCCGACCGTACGTCCGAAGGTGCGCCGCCGCGGTCGGCGGCTAACGTCGGAACGTGAGACACCCGCCGTACGTCGCCGTGATCGGTCCCAGCGAACCCGACCCCGCGCTGCTGGAGCCGGCGCGGCTGGCGGGCGCCGCGGTGGCCGCGCGCGGCTGGGTGCTGGTCACCGGTGGGCTCGGCGGCGTGATGGCCGCAGCCGCGGCCGGTGCGACTTCCCGCAAGGGCGTGACCGTCGGCCTGCTGCCCGGTGACGACCGCGCCGCTGCCAGCGCCGGGCACTCGGTGGTTCTCCCCACCGGTCTCGGAGAGCTGCGCAACGCGCTGATCGTCCGGGCCAGCGACGCGGTGCTCTCGGTGGGGGGCAGCTGGGGCACCCAGGTCGAGGTGTCGCTCGCCGTCCGCACCGGCGTGCCCGTCGTCAGCGTCGCCGGGTGGGTCCAGCCGGCTCCAGGGGTCGTGGAGCTCGACGACGTCGACAGCGCGGCGGCGTGGTTGGAGCGGCGGTTCGCCGCCCCGTAGGCTGCAGGGGCTCGGTTCGTACGTCTGGTACCCGGTTGGGACTGGAACGAAAGGTCCAGCACATGTCTGTTGCCTCGCAGCGCTACCGCATCGGCGTCGTCGGCGCTGGCCGCGTCGGCTCGGTGCTCGCCGCGGCGCTGCAGCAGGCCGGCCACCAGGTCGTCGCCGCCAGCGGCGCCTCGCCGACCTCGCGGATGCGGCTCGAGACCCTGCTGCCGCACCTGTCGCCGGAGCCGCCCGAGCGGGTCGCCGCGGCCGCCGACCTGGTGCTGCTGACGGTCCCGGACGACCGGCTGCGACGAGTCGTGGCCCGGCTGGCCGACGCCGGGTCGCTGCGGGACGGTCAGGTCGTCGTGCACACCAGCGGGCGGCACGGCAGCGCAGTGCTGGCCGCCGCGGCCGAGCGCGGCGCGCTCACCGTTGCCCTGCATCCCGCGATGACCTTCACCGGCACCGACGTCGACCTTGCCCGGCTGCGCGGCTGCGTGTTCGGCCTGACCGCGGCGGCTGAGGCGCGCACGGTCGGTGTGCGCCTGGCCGACGACCTCGGCGGCACCGTGACGGTCATCCCCGAGGACGAGCGCACGCTCTACCACGCGGCGCTCGCGCACGGCGCCAACCACCTGGTCACCCTCGTCGGCCAGGCGATGGACGTGCTGCGCGCCACCGGCTCCACCGACCCGGCGGGCACCCTGCGCCCGCTGCTGACCGCTGCCCTGGACAACGCGCTGGCTTATGGGGACGCCGCGCTCACCGGGCCGGTCGTGCGCGGCGACACCCGGACGGTCGGCGACCACCTGACCGCCCTGGGCGCCGCCGCCGCCGACGTGCCCGGCGGCGCCGACGTGCGCGCGGCCTATGCCGCGATGGCAGCGGTGACGGCGGGCCGAGCGCTGCGCAGCGGACGGCTGCACGGTGACGACGCCGCGGACATCGTCGAGCTGACTGCGGCAGGGGCTGCTGGCGACGGCCCCGGCCGGCCGGCCGAGCGCACCGACACCCGCCGGTGATGCGCCCGCTGCTGGTCCGCACCCGGGTCGACCTCGACGCCGCGCTAGCGGCCCACCGGTCCGTGCAGTCCCGGGTCGCTCTCGTGCCCACCATGGGTGCGCTGCACGCAGCTCACGCCGAGCTGATCCGGCGAGCCCGCGACGAGGCGGCCGTGGTCGTCGTGACGATCTTCGTCAACCCGGCCCAGTTCGGCCCGGGCGAGGACCTGGACCGCTACCCGCGGCAGTTGGCTGCCGACGTCGCGATGTGCGCCCGGGAGGGCGTCGACCTGGTGTTCGCGCCCGACGTCGACGCCGTCTACCCCGAGGACCCGGGCGGCGGGATCACCGTCGATCCCGGTGCGGCCGGCCTGGTGCTGGAGGGCGCGGCGCGCCCCACCCACTTCCGCGGCGTCCTGACCGTGGTCGCCAAGCTCTTCGGGATCGTCCGCCCCGATGTCGCGGTCTTCGGCGAGAAGGACTACCAGCAGCTGGTGCTGGTCTCCCAGCTCGCCCGCGACCTCTGCCTGCGCGTACGCGTCGTGGGCGTGCCCATCGTCCGGGCTGACGACGGGCTGGCGGTGTCGTCTCGCAACGCCTACCTGGACGGGGACGGACGCCAGGCAGCCGTCGCCTTGTCCACGGCGCTCACGGCCGGGCAGCAGCAGCAGGGCGCCGGTGCAGACGCGGTGCACGCCGCCGCGGCGCAGGAGCTGGGGCGGGCCGAAGGCGTCGAGGTGGACTATGTCGCCGTGACCGATCCCGCGCTCGGCCCGGCTCCGGCGAGCGGCCCGGCGCGCCTGCTGGTGGCCGCCCAGGTGGGCTCCACGCGGCTCCTCGACAACGCCGCGCTGTCGCTGGGGGGCTGAGGCGGTGCTGCTGTGCGTCGACGTCGGAAACAGTCACACCACGCTCGGCCTGTTCGAGGGTGACCGGCTTCAGCACCACTGGCGGGTGACGACCGCTGAGAGCCGCACCGCGGACGAGTGGTTCGTGTTGCTGCGAGGGCTGCTGCGTGGCGCCACCGACCCCGACCACGAGGTTCTACCGGGCAGCCTCGGCCTGCCGACCAGCGGGATCGTGGTGTGCTCGACGGTGCCGATGGTGCTGCTCGAGATCCGCAAGGTGCTCGAGCGCTACTTCGGCGACGTGCCGCACCTGGTGGTCGAGGCCGGTGTCCGCACGGGTGTACCGGTGCTGATGGACAACCCGCGGGAGGTCGGCACCGACCGGATCGTGAACGCGCTGGCTGCGTCGACGTTGCACGGCGGACCGTGCATCGTCGTCGACGTCGGCACGGCCACGACCTTCGACGTCGTGAGCCGCCGCGGCGAGTACGTCGGCGGCGCGATCGCACCCGGCGTCGAGATCTCCCTCGAGGCGCTGGGCCGGCGCGGTGCCCAGCTGCGCCGGGTGGAGCTCGTTCGACCGCGTTCGGTGATCGCCAAGAACACGATCGAGGCGCTGCAGGCCGGGGCGGTCTTCGGCTTCGCCGCTCAGGTCGACGGGGTAGTGGCCCGGATGGTCGGTGCCCTCGAGGTGGACCGCTCGGAGGTCACCGTGATCGCGACCGGCGGGCTGGCCCCGCTCGTCATCGCCGAGTGCGCCCAGATCGACGTGCACCAGCCCGCGCTGACCCTGATCGGGCTACGCCTGGTGTTCGAGCGCAACTGCTGAGCACCGGCGCCCGCACACTAGCCTTGCCGACCATGACCGACGAGCCCGCCACCGCGGAGCCGCCCACACCGCCGTCCGAGCAGGAACGGGTGCGCCGGGCCAAGCGGCAACGGCTGCTGGATGCCGGTGAGCAGGCCTACCCGGTAGCCGTCCCGCGGACGCACACCTTGGCCCAGGTGCGCGCGACATACGACGCTGCCGGGCTCGAGCCGGGTGCCGGCACCGGCGTCGACGTGGCCGTCACCGGTCGGGTCATCTTCTTGCGCAACACCGGCAAGCTCTGCTTCGCCCGGTTGCGTGAGGGGGACGGCACCGAGCTGCAGGCCATGCTGTCGCTGGCGCAGGTCGGCGAGCAGCGACTCGAGGACTTCAAGGCGCTGGTCGACATCGGCGACCACCTCTGTGTCGAGGGTGAGGTCGTGCTCAGCCGTCGCGGCGAGCTGTCGGTGCAGGCGAGGGCCTGGCGGCTGGCGGCCAAGGCGCTGCGGCCGTTGCCCAACGAGCATGCCCCGCTCAGCGACGAGGCGCGGGTGCGACTTCGCTATCTGGACATGATCGTGCGGCCCGAGGCGCGCGACATGGTGCGGGCAAAGGCCACGGTGCTCCGATCGCTGCGGCGAACCCTCGACGAGCGTGACTACGTCGAGGTGGAGACCCCGGTCCTGCAGCTGACCAACGGGGGCGCCGCGGCGCGCCCGTTCCACACCCGGCTGAACGCCTTCGACCAGGACATGCTGCTGCGCATCGCCCTCGAGCTCGACCTCAAGCGGGCGCTGGTCGGAGGTGTCGACCGGGTCTACGAGATCGGCAAGACCTTCCGCAACGAGGGCATCGACTCCACGCACAACGCCGAGTTCATGATGCTGGAGGCCTACCAGGCGTACGGCGACTACCACTCGATGGCCGAGCTGATGCAGACCCTGGTGCGCGAGGCGGCGCGGGCGCTCGGGCGCACGGTGGTTCCCGCCCGCGACGGTACCGAGATCGACCTCGAGGCGCCGTGGCGCCGTGCAACCCTGCTCGACCTGGTGAGCGAGGCGGTCGGCGACGCCGTCTCGTTGGACACCGGCGAGCGCACCCTGCGCGCCCACGCCGCCGCCCGGGGGGTTGAGCTTCGACCCGAGTGGGGCTCGGCCGAGGTGCTCGTCGAGCTCTTCGAGCAGCTGGTGGAGGAGACCCTCATCCAGCCCACCTTCGTCTGTGACTATCCCACCGCGCTCAAGCCGCTCGCCAAGGCTCACCGCTCCGAGCCCGGGCTGGTGGAAGCCTTCGATCTGGTCATCAACGGGGTGGAGCTGGCGCCTGCGTACTCCGAGCTGAACGACCCGGTCGTGCAGCGACAGCGACTCGAAGAGCAGGCCCGGCAGGCTGCTGCCGGCACTCTCGAGGCCAATGACGTCGACGAGGTCTTCTTGCGTGCGCTGGAGCACGCCATGCCGCCGGCCGGTGGCATGGGGCTGGGCGTCGACCGATTGCTGATGCTGTTGATGGGCACCGGTATTCGGGAGGCCATCTTGTTTCCGCTGCTGCGCCCGGACTCTTAGCACCATTCTCCGTGGGAGTTCGACAATCGCTGACGGGGCGCATTTGTGGCCTGCTATCTTTGGAGCAATTGGCGCCGGGCTTCGGGCGCGTTCAGGAGGTAATGCACATGGCACAGAAGGTGCAGGTCATCTTGGTGGATGACCTCGACGGTGGGCAGGCCGACGAAACCGTCCAGTTCGGTCTCGACGGCGTCTCCTACGAGGTGGACCTTTCCACGTCGAATGCCCAGAAGATGCGCGACGCCCTGGCGCCGTACCTCGCCGAGGCCCGGAAGGTCGGCGCGCGCGCCGCCGGCCGCAAGCGGCCGGCTCGGTCGAGCCGCGGCGAAACCGATGCGGGCGTCATCCGCGAGTGGGCGCGCGCCAACGGCTACCAGGTGTCGGACCGCGGCCGGGTGCCGTCGACGATCACCGCAGCCTACAAGGCAGCACACTGAGCCGACTCCGCACGGGGGCCGGTGCGGTCTTGGCCGCGCGCCCCATGGCCTGCGTTCGCCAGCGGTGAACCTCCGCCGGGGAACACCGAGCGGCCGGGTCGGCGTTATCCGTGGGGCGACTAGCATTGCAGTGCCAGCCCGACGAGGTGATGCGGCTAGTCGCTCAGGGACGGTCGACCGAGGAGATGTTCGATGTTCGAGAGGTTCACCGACCGAGCACGTCGGGTTGTCGTGCTGGCACAAGAAGAAGCCCGGATGCTCAGCCACAACTACATCGGCACCGAGCACATCCTGCTCGGACTGATCCACGAGGGCGAAGGGGTCGCCGCCAAGGCGCTCGAGAGCCTCGGGATCTCGCTCGAAGCCGTGCGCGCCCAGGTTGAGGACATCATCGGGCAGGGGCAGCAGGCGCCGAGCGGTCACATTCCCTTCACCCCGCGGGCCAAGAAGGTGCTCGAGTTGAGCCTGCGCGAGGCGCTGCAGCTCGGGCACAACTACATCGGCACCGAGCACATCCTGCTCGGACTGATCCGCGAGGGCGAGGGCGTTGCCGCCCAGGTGCTGGTCAAGCTGGGCGCCGACCTCAACCGCGTACGCCAGCAGGTCATCCAGTTGCTGAGCGGCTACCAGGGCAAGGAGACGGCCAGCGCGGGGGCTCCCAGCGAGTCCGGCGCCCCCAGCAGCTCGCTGGTCCTCGACCAGTTCGGCCGCAACCTCACCCAGGGCGCACGCGAGGGCAAGCTCGACCCGGTCATCGGTCGCGAGCAGGAGATCGAGCGGGTCATGCAGGTGCTGTCGCGACGCACCAAGAACAACCCCGTCCTGATCGGTGAGCCGGGCGTCGGCAAGACCACGATCGTCGAGGGACTGGCCCAAGACATCGTCCGTGGCGACGTCCCGGAGACGCTCAAGGACAAGCAGATCTACACCCTCGACCTGGGTGCGTTGGTCGCGGGGTCGCGCTACCGGGGCGACTTCGAGGAGCGCCTCAAGAAGGTGCTGAAGGAGATCCGCACGCGTGGGGACATCGTGCTGTTCATCGATGAGATCCATACCCTGGTCGGTGCTGGCGCCGCCGAGGGTGCCATCGACGCGGCCAGCATCCTCAAGCCGATGCTGGCTCGCGGCGAGCTTCAGACGATCGGTGCGACCACGCTCGACGAGTACCGCAAGCACCTCGAGAAGGACGCGGCGCTGGAGCGTCGCTTCCAGCCGATCCAGGTCGCCGAACCATCGATCGCACACACCATCGAGATGCTCAAGGGGCTGCGGGACCGGTACGAGGCGCATCACCGGGTGACGATCACCGACGAGGCGCTGATCGGCGCGGCGACACTTGCCGACCGCTACATCTCCGACCGCTTCCTGCCCGACAAGGCCATCGATCTGGTCGACGAGGCGGGCGCGCGGCTGCGCATCCGCCGGATGACCGCCCCGCCGGACCTGCGCGAGTTTGACGACAAGATCGCCGACGTGCGCCGCCGCAAGGAAGGCGCCATCGACGCGCAGGACTTCGAGGCCGCCGCGTCGATGCGCGACGAGGAGAAGAAGCTCATCCATGCCAAGTCCGAGCGCGAGAAGCAGTGGAAGGCCGGCGACATGGACGTCGTGGCCGAGGTCGACGAAGAGCTGATCGCAGAGGTGCTGGCCACCGCGACCGGCATCCCGATCGTGAAGCTGACCGAGGAGGAGTCCACCCGGCTGCTCAAGATGGAAGACGAACTGCATAAGCGCGTCATCGGCCAGGACGAGGCCATCAAGGCGCTGTCACGGGCAATCCGCCGCACCCGGGCCGGGCTCAAGGACCCGCGTCGGCCCGGTGGCTCCTTCATCTTTGCCGGCCCGTCCGGGGTCGGCAAGACCTGGCTGTCGAAGGCGCTGGCCAACTTCCTGTTCGGCGACGACGAAGCGCTCATCCAGCTGGACATGAGCGAGTTCTCCGAGAAGCACACCGTCTCAAGACTTTTCGGCTCCCCGCCTGGCTATGTCGGCTACGAGGAGGGCGGCCAGCTCACCGAAAAGGTGCGCCGCAAGCCGTTCTCGGTGGTGCTGTTCGATGAGGTCGAGAAGGCGCACCCCGACATCTTCAACTCGTTGCTGCAGATCTTGGAGGACGGCCGGCTGACCGACTCGCAGGGGCGGGTCATCGACTTCAAGAACACCGTCATCATCATGACCACCAACCTCGGCACCAGGGATATCGCCAAGGGCATCAACCTCGGCTTCTCCAAGGTCGGCGATGCCAGCGGTTCGTACGACCGCATGAAGGCCAAGGTGTCCGAAGAGCTCAAGCAGCACTTCCGGCCCGAGTTCTTGAACCGCGTCGACGAGATGATCGTGTTCCCGCCGCTGTCACAGGAGCAGATCATCGACATGGTCGACATGATGCTGACCTCGGTCGAGGCCAGGCTCAAGGACAAGGACATGGCCCTTGAGTTGACCGTCGCCGCCAAGGAGGTGCTGGCCAAACGTGGCTTCGACCCGGTGCTCGGTGCCCGGCCGCTGCGACGCACGGTGCAGCGTGAGGTTGAGGACGTGCTCGCCGAGAAGCTGCTCTACGGCGAGGTGCGGCCGGGGCAGATCGTCGTGGTCGACGTCGAAGGTGAGGGCCCGGGCGCAGAGTTCAGCTTCACCGGCCAGGCCAAGGCCGAGCTGCCCGACCTGCCGCCGGTCGAGGAGCCCAGCACCTCGGAGTGACCCCCGGCGGCAATCCGGTGACAACGACCCGTCCCCACATGCCGCCCGGCGCGTGGGGACCGGTCTGTCGGGTGGGTCAGGGGTGCAGGTTGAGCAGCACCACGCCGACAATGATGGTGGCCAGGCCGACGACCTTGATGCCGTCCAGCTGCTCGTTGAGCAGCCACACGCCGACGACGGCGACGAGGGCGGTGCCGGCGCCCGACCACACCGCGTACGTCACCGAGACGGACATCGTCTTGACGATCTCGGCAAGCAGCCAGATCGACAGCGCGTAACCTCCGAGCACGAAGGCCGTCCAGCTGACGTCGGAGAACCCCTGGGTGCGGGGGAGGGCAGCCGTCGCCGCGACCTCGACAATGATGGCGAGGGCGAGCAGGCTCGCCGCGACAAGCATCGGACCCTCCAACGTATGTAGTGACTGCTACAGGTGATAATGGTAGCCCATCTGGCGGCCGGCGCTCGAGCCGAAGCCGCCCCGGTCGGACGGGGGGGCGGGAGTGGTCGAGCCAAGCACCGGTCGCCGCGACCAGCTGGCCGAGCAGGCGACCGACTACGTGCTGGAGCACGGGATCGCCGGGCTGAGCCTGCGGCCACTCGCGGACGCGCTGGGCACCAGCGATCGGATGCTGGTGTACTACTTCGGCAGCAAGGACGCACTGGTCGCAGAGGTCATCGAGCGCAGCAACGACCGCGCGCTGGCGGTCGTCGATGCGTTGCCGGCCCAACGCACCCCGCGGGTCGCCGTGCTCGAGCTGTGGGCCGCCTGGCGCGAGCCGGTCATCGACCGCTGCCTGCGGGTGTATGCCCAGACCGCCGCGCTCGGGCTGCTCGGTGACGAGCCCTACCTCGGAGCGGCCAGGCGTTCGAACACCGCCTGGAGACGCAGCGTCACGGCACACCTGACACGCAGCGGTGTGCCACAGCGTCGGGCGGAGCGGATCGGCGAGCTGGTCGACGCCGCCCTGTTCGGGCTCTGGCTGGACCAACCGGCAGTCGGTGGCTCGCTGACGACCGAGCGAGTGGTTCGAGACCTGGCCGACACCGCGCAGCGACTGAGCACGCAGTAGCCGGCGGCGGTCGGCTTCACCCGGTGTCGTCGGTGGCCGTTCCGGGCAGGGCGAAGCGGTCGTGCGCGAGCGGCTCGACCAACCCGTCGGCGACCAGACTGTCGAGTGCACGGACCCGCTGGACCCGGTCGGGCCACGCCTGGTCGAGCCGTCGCGAGCCCACCGGCCGGTCGCTGTCGCGGAGCACCGCTAGCAGCCGCCCGCGGCACTGGCGGTCGGTCCCGGCGTAGGCCTGCGGGCGGGCGGTGGGCGCCGTCGGTGGGCGTCCCCGCTGCAGCCAGACGCACTGGGCGGCGACGGGGCAGGCGGCGCATCGGGGTGTCCGGCTGGTGCACACCAGCGCGCCGAGCTCCATCACCGCCACCGACCACAGTGCCGAGCTCACCGGGTCGCTCGGCAGCAGCCGGGTGGCGCGATCGTGCTCGGCCCGGGCGGGACTGGCCGCTGTCGGCTGGTCGGTGCCGGCGACGAGCCGGGCGAGCACCCGGCGCACGTTGGTGTCCAGCACGACCACCCGCTGCCCGTGGGCGAAGGCGGCCACGGCAGCCGCTGAGTAGCTGCCGACACCGGGTAGGGAGCGCAGCTCGCCCGCGGTTGCGGGCACCCGTCCGTCGTGCCGTTCGACCACGGCGCCCGCACAGGCATGCAGCCGCAGGGCTCGCCGGGGATATCCGAGCCGCCCCCACGCACGAACCGCAGCACCCGGGGGTTCCTCGGCCAGGTCTGCCGCCGACGGCCAGCGCGCCATCCAGGCGGTCCAGACCGGCAGCACGCGCGCGACGGGCGTCTGCTGCAGCATGAACTCCGAGACCAGCACGCCCCAGGCGCTGGTGCCCGGCCGCCGCCAGGGCAGATCGCGCGCATGGGCGGCGTACCACTGCGTCACCGCCGCGACCCGGGTGTCGCACGGCGGCTCGGTCATCGACCCGAGGATGACACGGCACCGGTGTGGCACGCCGTGCCGGGGCGGGCGCGCCGCTAGCGTGCTGTGGTGAGCTCACCGTCGCGTCGCCCGAGCCGCAGGCTGCCCGCCCGCGTCTACTGGGTACGCCGGGTGCTGGTGCTGGTGCTTGGGTTGCTGCTCGGCTGGCTGCTGTGGATCCTGCTCACCGACGGCGCGGAGCAGCAGCCGACCGGCTCCGCCGCGCCTACCGCCCAGCGGGCAGAGCCTCGCGCGAGCGACCCGGAGCCGAGCAAGGCCGCCGGGTCGAACGCGGCGGGCAGGACTAAGGAACGCGGCGGCAAGGCGCAGCGGAAGGACGAGCAGGCAGGCAACAAGGCCGATCGGTCCAAGAAGGGGGCTCGCCGGGGCCGGGAGCTCAAGACCGTGACGACGACCCTGGATGCGGCCGCTGACAGCTGTGAGCCGGCGTCGGTGCGCGTGCAGCCGGCGGTCACCGGACCGGCGGTGGCCGGACAGCAGGTGCAGCTGGACCTGATGCTCAGCACCACCGCACGCGCTGCCTGCCGGCTGGAGGTCACAGCCGACCAGCTGCTCGTGCAGGTCTCGGCGGCCGACCGGCCGGTGGCGATCTGGGACACCAGCCGCTGCCCGGCCAGCCTGCCGGCACGCAACCTCGCCTTGCGGCCGGGTTGGCAGACCTCGCTCAGCGTGCCGTGGTCCGGCCGGCTGGGTGATCGCGGCTGCACGGGTCTCACCGATGCGGCCAAGCCCGGTCCCTACGCGGTGCAGGCAGCGGCGGTGGGCGGCGAGCCCGGACGCAGCGGCTTCGTCCTGGCTGCCGCCCCCGGTGCCGTGGAGACGCCGCGCGGTCGGGCCCGAGACGCCCGGTCGAGGTCAAACGAGCCTGCTGCGGCCCGCGGGCAGCGGCCTCAGACGTAGCGCTCGAGGATGCTCGACTCGGCCAACCGGGATAGACCCTCGCGGACGCTGCGTGCTCGCAGCTCGCCGACGCCGTCGACGGCTTGCAGGTCGTCGATGCTGGCGGCTAGCAGCTTCTGCAGGCTGCCGAAGTGCTCGACGAGGCGTTCGACGACCGCGCCCGGCAGCCGGGGCACCCGGGCGAGCAGGCGATAACCCCGTGGTGTCATGGCCGTGTCCAGCTGCTCGGTCACCCCGAAACCCAGCCCGCGGGCGACGGCGCCCACGTCGACCAGCTCGCTTTGGTTGAGGGCGGCCAGTCGATTGAGCACCTCGTCGACGGGCCGGCTGCGCCGGTTCGCGGGGGTGTAGTCACGCACCACCAGTTGCCGGTCCTCGTCCACGCCGGCCACCAGCTCGCCGAGCTGCAGCGACAGCAGCCGACCGTCCTCACCGAGCTCGAGGACGTACCCGTCGATCTCGTCGGCGATCCGCACGACCATCTCCATCCGCTGCGCGACGGCGGCGACGTCGCGCACGGTGACGAGATCCTCGATCTCGAGCGCGGACAGCGCGCCGGACACCTCGTCGAGGCGCATCTTGTAGCGCTCGAGGGTTGCCAGCGCCTGGTTGGCGCGGGACAAGATGGCGCCGGTGTCCTCGAGGACGTACCGGAGGCCACCGACGTAGACCGCGATGGTCTGCATCGACTGGCTCACCGAGATGACGGGCAGACCGGTCTGCCTGGCCACCCGGTCGGCGGTGCGGTGCCGGGTGCCCGCCTCGTCGGTGTGGATGGACGGGTCCGGCATCAGATGCACGGCGACCCGCATGATCCGGGTGGCGTCCTTGTCGAGCAGGATGGCGCCGTCCATCTTGGCCAGCTCGCGCATCCCGGTCGCGGTGAACGGAACGTCCAGCTGGAAGCCCCCGGTCGAGATGGAGTCGACCGTGCGGTCCTGCCCGAGGACGATCAGCGCACCGGTGCGGCCGCGCAGGATCCGCTCGAGGCTCTCGCGCAGCGCCGTCCCGGGCGCGACGGATGCCAGCGTGGCGCGCAGGCGCAGCTCCTCGCCCGACCGCTCGCCCGACCTGTCGTTGCTGGCCACGTCCGCTCCCCGGTGCCGCCGTCTCGTGGGTCGCCCTCTGCCGGAGTCTAGAGGCTGGGTGTGGCGGGTGGTACCACGCTGAGACGGGGAACTCGTGGCCGGCCGTGGTTGGGTGGCACTCGCGCCGACCGTGGGCCGTCGACGAGACCCACGGTGCGCAACGCGGTACCGACATCGGGAACGGGCAGGATGCGCAGGCCCTCGATGCTCGGCAGGTCGACGGAGTCGGCGGGCACCAGTGCGTTGCGGAAGCCCAGCCGGGCCGCCTCGTCGAGCCGCTGGCGCAGCCCGGCGACGCGGCGCACCTCGCCGGCCAGGCCGACCTCGCCCAGCGCCACCAGGTCGGTGGAGACCACGGCGTCGGCGTACGCCGACGAGGTGGCGATGGCCACCGCGAGGTCGGTCGCCGGTTCGACGACGCGCGCACCGCCCACGGTGGCGAGATACACGTCAGCGGACTGCAGCCGTTGCCCAGCGCGCCGATGCAGCACCGCCAGCACCATGGCCACCCGAGCCGAATCGAGCCCGCTGGTGGCGCGCCGCGGCGAGGGCAGCTGCGTCGGGGCGACCAGCGCCTGCACCTCGGCCAGCAGCGGCCGCCGGCCCTCCATCGTCACGGTGACGCAGGTGCCGGCCACGGGTTCGCCGTGCCGGGAGACGAAGAGCCCGGTCGGATCCGTGACCTCGACGATGCCGTCGGCGGACAGGTCGAAGCAGCCGACCTCGTCGACGGGTCCGTAGCGGTTCTTGACCGCACGAAGGAACCGCAGCCGCGACGTCGACGCGGGTGCCGAGCTGCCGTCGAAGTGCAGCACGACATCGACGATGTGCTCGAGCACTCGCGGCCCGGCGATGGAGCCGTCCTTGGTGACGTGGCCGACCATCAGCACCGGCAACGCCCGGCGCTTGGCGACCTCGACCAAGGTGGCGGCCACCTCGCGCACCTGAGTGACACCGCCGGGGGTGCCCTCGACCTCGGGCGAGCCGATCGTCTGCACGGAGTCGACGACCAGCAGGGTGGGTCGCACCTGCTCGATGTGGGTCAGCACCGCGGACAGGTCGTTCTCGGCGGTCAGGTAGAGCTCGGGGTGGACCGCGCCGGTCCGCTCGGCCCGCAGCCGCACCTGGGCCGCGGACTCCTCGCCGGTGACGTACAGCGTGCGCCGGCCGGACGCCGCCCACCTGGCAGCCACCGCGAGCAGCAGCGTCGACTTCCCCACGCCGGGCTCGCCGGCCAGCAGCAACGCTGCCCCCGGAACCACCCCGCCACCCAGCACCCGGTCCAGCTCGCCGACACCGCAGGCCAGGGCGGTGGACGCCTCGATGTCGATCTCGGTCATGGGCCGTGCCGGGGCGCGCACCGCCGCGGGTGCGGTGCGACCGGCCGGCTGGCCGGAGCCGCGCTCCTCGAGCGTGCCCCAGGCGCGGCACTCGCCGCAACGCCCCACCCACTTGGTGGTCTCCCACCCGCACTCGGCGCAGCCGAAGACTGGCCGGTTGCGTGCCGGTCCCCGGGCGGGGCTCGGGGCAGTTCTGGACGAGGGGGAGGTCACGAGTCAGACGCTAGGCGAGACCACCGACATCGCCGCGGCGCCACGACGCTACCCCACATCACCTTGGGCGGGCACCCTGGACAAGGACGGTGGACAAGGACGGTGGACAAGGACGCGTCACCCCGGGGTCGCCGGGTGACCAGTATTCGCCCACTGCCGAGGCGTGGGCCGGCGCGACCGAGCCTCAGAGCCGGACACTGCCCGACGGTGTGGACAGCTGCACGGCCACGATCCCCGGCTGGCCGTGCGGGGCGACCCACTCGACGGTGATCTCTTCCAGCGCGGCGAGCGCGGGGGAGCCGAGCCAGTCGGCGACCCGGTTCGGGTCGCCAGCGATCTCGATGGCCTCCAGGGCGATGTCGCCACTGGCGCCGTAAGAAGGGTGGTGCTCGTCGCCGACCTCCCACTGCACCACGAACGGCAGCTGCGGGTCGACCTGCAGGCCATGCACGCCCACCTGCTTCCAGCGCAGGTCGAAGCCGTCGGGCATCCGCCGGTTGCCCTGCACCGCCGGGCGCCCGAGTCGTGTCTCGACGGGCGCGATGTCGAGCACCGAGACCACCCAGCCCAACCACCCGCCGCCGGCTTCGGTGCGGGCGCGTACGAGCTGCCCGAAGGCCGCCTTGTCCGAGGCGGGGTGGTCCAGCACGTCCACCACCTCGAGGTAGTGCCCGCTCGCCAGCGGCAGCACCCGGTTGCAGGTGCCGAAGCGGGGGTGCACCCCGCCGTCACGGAAGTCCTCACCGAGCACCGCGGACAGCTGCTTGGTCGTCCCGTCGAGCCCGCCCGGGCCGGCGGCGTACGAGAGGTGGTCCAGGTGCATGGGATCCGATTCTGGCCCTGCACCGGCGGCACGCAGACGTCGGGGTGTCACGGCGACTCGGCGGCGCTGGCTGCCCCGCGGGTGGCCGGGTGCAGCGTGAGCAGCTCGCGGGTGGCCAGATGCTGCTCGCAGAAAGGGACCAGGGCTGCGTACGCCCGGTGTCCCATCAGCTCGGTCAGCTCGGCGGCGTTGGTGAGGTAGAGCGGCCGGGCGGCCACGTGCGCCTCGGTCGCGCTGGAGCAGTACCAGTCGAAGTCGTGCCCGCCCGCGCCCCAGCCGCCGCGGTCGTACTCGTCGATGGTGACCTCGAGGTAGGACGTGCCGTCACCGCGGTCCACATCGCGAAAGCGGCGCCGGATCGGCAGCTGCCAGCACACGTCCGGCTTGGTCCTCAGCGGTTCCCGGTCGGTTGCCAGCGCTCAGGCGTGCAGTGCGCAGCCGGTGCCACCGGCAAAGCCCGGGCGGTTGAGAAAGATGCAGGCACCGTCGACGACCCTGGTCTTGCGTTCGCCGTCGTCGCCGACCTCCACCCAGCCGCCGCGCCGGCCCTCGTCCCGCAGCTGCCAGTCCGCGGGCCCGAGGCGCCGCATGGCCTTGGCCACCCGTTGCTCGTCGGCCCGATCGGCCAGGTGGGCTCCCAGCGTGCAGCAGCCGTCGTCGGGGCGGTCCGCGTAGATGCCGGGGCAGCCGGCGCCGAAGATGCAGCGGTAGCGAGACGTCAGCCAGGTCAGGTCGCAGCGCAACCGCCGGCCCGTGTCGGTGGGGTCGTCGAACTCGACCCAGGCACGCGGCGCCTTCACGGGGGTCTCCGGCACCCGGCAACCTTAGCCGCGGCACCGCACTAGGGTTTCGGTCCATGCGCACCGGGGGGCCCGACATCGGCTCGAACACCGGGTACCTGCTGATCGTCGACCTGGCGCGGCTCGACTCGATGTGAGGCGGCGAGGCTGGCGATGTCCGGAGGGTTGGCGGTGACGACGGTGCGGGTGCCGGGTGCTCTGGTGGCGCTGTCCACGGCCTCGGTGTTCCCCGAGCCGACCGGTGCCACGTTCGAGCTGGCCGGCTCGCTGGGCTACGACGGCGTCGAGGTGATGGTGGGCATCGACGAGTCCAGCCAGGACGTCGACGCCGTGCGCCGCCACCGCGACCGCACCGGCATGCCGGTGGTCGCGGTGCACGCCCCGTGCCTGCTGATCACCCAGCGGGTTTGGGGCACCGACCCGTGGGGGAAGCTGGAGCGCAGCGCCGAGATGGCGCTGGAGCTCGGCGCTGACACCCTCGTCGTGCATCCGCCGTTTCGCTGGCAGCGGGACTACGCCCGCGGCTTCGCCGCCGGTGTTGCCGAGCTGGAGCAGCGCACCGGGCTGACCGTCGCCGTGGAGAACATGTTCCCGTGGCGGGCTCGCGGTCGTCGGGTGCAGGCCTACGCCCCCGGGTGGGACCCGCTCGACCAGGACTACGCCCACGTCACCCTCGACGTGTCGCATGCGGCGACTGCGGGCGTCGACGCGGCAGTCATGGCACGTGCCCTCGGTTCGCGGCTGGCGCACGTGCACATGGCAGACGGTTCCGGTTCGGCCCGCGACGAGCACCTGATACCGGGCCGCGGCAGCCAGCCCTGCGCAGCGGTGTGCGAGTGGCTGGCCGGCACCGGCTTCTCCGGGCATGTCGTGGTGGAGGTCAACACCCGCCGCTCCGCCGGCCGTGCCGAGCGCGAAGCCGACCTCGCCGCCGCACTGGCGTTCACCCGGCTTCATCTGGCCACGCGACCTGCCCGGCGCGACGATGGGTCTGGTCGTACAGTCGGGGACGCGTAGCGCACGCACACCCCGGGCAGCCGCCGGGTCGGGATCAGGAGGACTGCGTTGTTGAGAACGTCTCTGCGCACCATGGCGGGCAGCAACCGGGTCGAGCAGCTGGTGACCTCGACACCGCTGTCGAAGGGGATCGTGGACCGGTTCGTTGCCGGCGAGTCCGCCGGCGACGCGGTGGCCGCGGCCTCGGAGCTGGCGGCCGACGGGCTGTGGATCTCCCTCGACCGGCTCGGCGAGGACACGCTCGACAAGCAGCAGGCCGCCGCGGCCGTCGCCGCCTACCGCGACGTGCTCGCCCAGCTGGCCGACGCCGGGCTGACGCCGGCGGCCGAGGTCTCGCTGAAGCTGTCGGCGGTCGGGCAGGCACTCGGGCCCGACGGTGACGCGATCGCGTTGGACAACGCCCGGCTGGTCTGCCAGGCGGCGCGGGACGCCGGCACCACCGTCACCTTCGACATGGAGGACCACACCACCACGGACTCCACCCTGGACGTGCTCACCGCCGTTCGCCGCGACTTCCCCGAGACCGGTGGGGTGCTGCAGGCGTACCTGCGCCGCACCGAGGGCGACTGCAAGGATCTCGCGTACGCGGGCTCCCGGGTGCGGCTGTGCAAGGGCGCGTACAAGCAGCCCGAGTCGGTTGCCTACCAGTCCCGGGGCGATGTCGACCGGTCGTACGTGCGGTGCCTGCGGGTGCTGATGAACGGGGTCGGCTACCCGATGGTCGCCACCCATGACCCGCGGCTGGTGCGGATCGCGAGCATGCTGGCCGGGCGGGCGCAACGAGATGCCGGCAGCTTCGAGTACCAGATGCTGTATGGCGTACGGCCCGACGAGCAGCGCCGGCTGGCCGCCAGCGGCGAGACGATGCGGGTCTACGTGCCCTATGGCGACCAGTGGTACGGCTACCTGATGCGGCGGCTCGCGGAGCGGCCACAGAACCTGACCTTCTTCGCCCGGTCGCTGCTCAGCAAGAGCTGAGATGGGAGGCGCTGGCCGCGGACCCGGCCGGCGGCCGGGTGCCCCGGACACCCGGGGCGCCATCCTGGCGGCGGCTCGGACGTCGTTCGCCGAGCGTGGGTTCGACGGCACCAGTACCCGCGCGATCGCCGCGGCCGCTGGCGTCACCCCGGGGTTGGTGCACCACTTCTTCGGCAGCAAGGACGAGTTGTTCGTCGCGGCGCTCGAGCTGCCGTTCGACCCACGCAAGGTGCTCGGCGCGGCCATCCCCGGTCCGCCGGAGGGCCTCGGCCGACGGGTCGCCACCGCGGCCGTCGGCCTGTGGGAGGACGAGGCGCACCGCGAGCAGCTGCTCGGCTACCTTCGCACCGCCTTGACCAACCCCGAGGCCGCGGCCAGGGTCCGCCTGGGCATCCCGGTGGTCGGGGTGCCGCTGCTGCGGTCGGTGGTCCCGCTGCCCGATGCAGAGGTACGGGTGGACCTGGCGATGTCGCAGATCCTCGGCATGGCGGTGGCGCGGTACGTGATCGGCCTTGAGCCGCTCGCGTCGTTGCCCGCGGATCAGCTCGTCGACCGGCTGGCGCCGGTGCTGCAGCAGCACCTGCTCGGCTGATCGGTGCGAGCCCCCCGAGGGTTGACTGTGCGGCCCTCTCGTGATTTATTAAACGCATGAGCAATAAACATCCCTCCCTCTCGCGCCCCGAACGGCCGGCACCCCGCCACCGCGCGGACCCGCCGCGCCCCGACCTGCCGGTGCGCGGCGGCAGCACCGGCACCCCGGTGGCGGTTGTTGTGGAAGGCCTGCATGTGCGGCGAGGTGGGCGCGACGTGCTGCCCGACCTGTCCTTCGCGGTGCCGCGCGGGCAGGTCACCGGGTTGCTCGGCCCGTCCGGCGGCGGCAAGTCGACTCTCATGCGCGCGCTGGTCGGCGTCCAGCAGGTCGCCTCCGGCCGGGTGGAGGTGCTCGGGCTGCCCGCCGGAGTGCCGGCGCTGCGCAGCAGGGTGGGCTACGTGACGCAGGCGCCCAGCGTCTACGGCGACCTGACCGTCACCGAGAACCTACGCTTTTTCAGCCGGCTGCTGCGCGCTCCTTCCAGCGACATCGACGCGGTGGTCGAGCAGGTCGATCTCGGCGACAATGCCGACGACCTGGTCGACCGGCTGTCGGGCGGGCAGCGCTCGCGGGCGTCGCTGGCGGTCGCGCTGCTCGGTCAGCCCGAGCTGCTCGTCCTGGACGAGCCGACGGTGGGGCTCGATCCGGTGCTGCGCCGCGACCTGTGGGCACTGTTCCATCGCCTGGCCGACGAGGGGACGACGCTGCTGGTGTCCAGCCACGTCATGGACGAGGCGATGCGCTGCGACCGGTTGCTGCTGTTGCGTAACGGTGAGCTGGTGGCCGACGACTCTCCGCAGGCGCTGCTCGACCGCACCGACGCGGCCGATGTGGAGACCGCCTTCCTCACCGTGGTCGAGGCCCGGTCGGAGCAGCGAACGCAGGTGCCCGCATGAGGTCACCGATCAGCCCGGCCGCGACGCTCGCCGTGTGCAGCCGTGTCCTCACCCAGCTGCGTCGTGACCATCGCACCTTGGCGATGCTGCTCGTCATCCCGGTCGTGCTGCTCACGTTGCTCTGGTGGATGTATGACGGCGACGACCAGACCTTCGCCCGGCTCGGGCCGCCGCTTCTGGCGCTGTTCCCGTTCGTGGTGATGTTCCTGGTGACCTCGGTGACGACCCTGCGGGAGCGTTCCTCGGGGACCCTGGAGCGGTTGCTCACCACGCCGATGGGCAAGGCCGACCTGCTCGCCGGCTACGGTCTGGCCTTCGGAGCGGTCGCGGTGGTTCAGGCCACGGTCGCCGTCGGGCTGACGGTCGGCGTGCTCGGCCTCGACGTCCGCGGCCCGGTGTGGGTGCTGGCGCTGGTGGCGGTGCTGGACGCAATCTTGGGCACGGCGCTGGGGCTGCTGGTCTCGGCGTTCGCCGCCACCGAGTTCCAAGCGGTGCAGTTCATGCCGGCCTTCGTGATTCCGCAGTTGCTGCTGTGCGGGTTGTTCGTACCACGCGACCGGCTCCCCGAGGTGCTCTCGGCGATCTCCGACGTGCTGCCGCTGTCGTACGCCGTGGAGGCCATGCGCGAGGCCCAGACGTCCACCAGCTGGACGAGCGGGCTCACGGTCGACATGACCGTTGTCGCAGGCAGCGGCCTGCTGGCGCTCGCGCTCGCGGCCAGCACCCTGCGCCGGCGGACGGCCTGACCTGCGCTCGCGGCACATCGGCCATGATGGGTGCCGACGCGATCGAGGAGGCCGCCATGGGTGTCGTCGCCGTGCTGGGCGCCGGGGTGATGGGTGAGACGCTGGTGTCGGGGCTGCTGCGTGCCGGGCGCCCGGCGGCCGAGCTGCTGTTGACCGAACGCCGCGAGGAGCGGGCCGCAGAGCTCCGCGAGCGCTACGGCGTCGACGTGGTCAGCAACGCCGACGCCGCCCGCAAGGCCGACACGCTGGTGCTGGTGGTCAAGCCGCAGGACATGGCCGACCTGCTGGCCGAGGTCGCATCGCATCTGAGCGAGGGCATGCTGGTGGTGTCACTGGCGGCCGGGATCACCACCGGCTTCATCGAGGCTCAGCTGCCCGCCGGCGCGGCCGTCGTGCGAGTGATGCCCAACACCCCGGCTCTCGTCGACGAGGGGATGGCCGCGATCTCGCGTGGGGAGCACTGCGACGAGCAGCACCTGCTTGAGGCCGAGGAGCTGCTGTCGTCGGTTGGCCGCGTGCTGCGGGTGCCGGAGCAGCAGCTGGACGCCGTCACCGCGGTCAGTGGGTCGGGTCCCGCCTATCTGTTCTTCGTCGTCGAGTCGATGATCGAGGCCGGGGTGCACCTCGGGCTGCCGCGGACCACCGCGGCCGAGCTGGTGGTACAGACGGTCGTCGGCTCGGCCAAGCTGCTGCGAGAGACCGGCGAGCACCCGACCGTGCTGCGCGAGCAGGTGACCTCGCCCGGTGGTACGACCGCCGCGGCGGTTCGTGAGCTCGAGGACCACAAGGTGCGCGCCGCGTTCTTGACGGCGCTGGAGGCCGCTCGGGATCGGTCGCGGGCGCTCTCCGGCGAGTAGCAGCCAAAAGGCCACCCGCCACGCAAGGTAGTTACACTACCACGTAGAGTTGCAGGCGTGTCGGATTGACGTCTACGATGACCAATACGCATGCTGAACCACGGAAACGGCTCGTCTGGCGGCTGCCTGTTAGCTTCGCCAGTGCCCTGCCGTGACCCAGCACGGAGGCGTCGCGGATCCGTGGCGCCGGACTGAGAAAGGTAACTGCCATGCACGCCATGCCCCGAGCCAGCCGTATCCAGGGCGCGATCTCCTGCATCGCTGCCACCGCGGTAGCCCTGACAGGAGTGGCCGCGCTGCTCGCCCCAGGTGCCGCGGCGACCGACAGCAACACCGGCGCGGACACACGGATCATCGCGAAGGAGCAGCCGCGCAAGGAGAAGCAGCGGATCATCGCGAGGGAGAAGCAGCGGACGGAGAAGCAGCGGATCATCGCGAGGGAGAAGCAGCGGACCGAGAAGCAGCGGATCATCGCGAGGGAGAAGCAGCGGACCGAGAAGCAGCGGATCATCGCGAGGGAGAAGCAGCGGATCATCGCGTAGGCAGCCAGACCCGCTAGCCGCGCTACCCATCCGGCCCTGACGACCTGGTTGGGGCGCCCGCCGGATAACCCGGCGGCCCAGCCGGGTCGCCCGCGGGGTATGTCGCACCGGCCGGCACCCCGCAGCATGGTGAAATGCCCAAAGGCAGCCAGATCGGGCATGTGCGGCGCCGTGCTCGCCTACCATCGCGGGCATGAGGCATTGCAGGTGAACCCGCACTTCTCGCCGCTGCACGCACCGCCGGCTCGCGCCGCAGTGGAAGTGCTGACGCGCCGGTGAGCACCGGTCAGCGTCCCCGGCGGTGCCGGGCCAGCCCAGCCACGCCGACCCGGCTGGTCACGCCGGTCCGGCTGGTCGTGACCTGCGCTGTTGCCCTGCTCGCCCTGTTGGCGATGCCCGCGCCGGCTGCCGCGCACCCGTTGGGCAACTTCACCGTCAACACCTACAACGGCCTGCGCGTCGAGCCGGATGCGGTCGCCGTGCGCATGATCGTCGACTACGCCGAGATCCCGACCGCCCGCGAGTTCCCGACTGCCGACGAACGCGGCGGGGCAAGTGACCCGAAGGCGGCCGACTTCGCCGCCGAGCAGTGCGCCGAGCTCGCACCGGGTGCGCAGCTGCACGTCGGCGGACGGCGGCAGCCGCTGTCGGTCGGTTCCGCGAAGCTCGTCTTCGTGCCGGGCGTCGCCGGACTGCAGACCATGCGCCTGACCTGTGAGCTGCGCACCGAAGGCGGGGTGCAGACGGTTGACCGACTGATCGAGTATGTCGACAGCAACAGCCTCGACCGGCTCGGCTGGCGCGAGATCACCGCGGTGGGTGACGGTGTTGACCTGACCGGCAGTGACGTGCCGACCGAGAGCGTCTCCGCCGAGCTCACCCGCTACCCGCCGGACCTGCTGAGCTCACCGCTCGACGAGCAGTCGGCTCGTGCGCGCGCCGTCCCCGGCAGCGGGGAGGTGAGCGGCGCTACCGCGGCCGCCGAGGGAGCCAGCAGCGAGCAGGCTGGCGGGCTCACGAGCGCCTTCACCGAGCTCGTGGCCGCGCGCGAGCTCGGCGTCGGCTTCGCTCTCGTCGCGCTGGCCATCTCGGTGGGTCTCGGGGTGCTGCACGCGTTCGCCCCGGGGCACGGCAAGACCCTGATGGCCGCTTACATGCTCGGGCAGCAGCGCTCATCGGTGCGGCAGGTTGCCCTTATCGGCCTCACGGTCACTCTGACCCACACCACCGGCGTGCTGGTGCTGGGCGTCGTGCTCTCGGCGTTCGCGCTCACCGCACCCGAGCAGATCTATGCCTGGTTGGGTGTGGCCAGCGGCCTGTTGCTGGTCGCTATCGGTATCAGCCTGCTCCGTCAGGCACAGCACCGCTCGGCGCCGCTGGTCGAGCGCGTGCGAGACAGCGCGCTAGCGGCCTCCGCGACTGGGCGAGGAGCCCACCCTGCGTACGACTCGCCGGGCGACCACGCGGAGGATCGCGCCCATCCGCACGACCACGGCCACGAGCACGACCACGGCCATGACCACGGCCATGACCACGAGCACGAGCCTGGCGAGATGCAGCGAAGTGCAGATGTTGGCCCCGGCACATCGGCATTTCGCGGCATCTGGAAGTACGGGTGGCGCGGACGTGGTGGTGGCTCAGCGCCAGCCAGCCGGCCAGGGGAAGCCGTGACGCACTCGCACGGCATCGGGGGCACGCACACCCACGCGGCACCGTCCGCGACCACCAGCGCACGTCGGCTGATCGCGGTCGGGTTCGTCGGTGGGATGGTGCCGGCACCCTCCGCGCTGATCGTGCTCTTGGGCGGCATCGCCATCGGACGGGCCTGGTTCGGTGTGCTGCTGGTGATCGGCTACGGGCTCGGCATGGCCGTCGCGCTAACCGGCACCGGGGTGGCCCTGGCCTACGCACGCGACCGCATCGAGCGGCTGGCCGACCGCCGTCGCTCGGCCGGTCGGTGGCGCTGGGCGGCGCGCATCAGCCGGGCGCTGCCGGTGCTGACCGCGTGCCTGGTCGTCGTGGTCGGCGTCGGGCTGCTGGTTCGGGCCACCGCCACCCTGGTGAGCTGACGGGCCTGGTTGCCCTGGTACCAACCTGGGGTTGAGCCGAACAGCACCGTCTTGTTCGGCCGCCCGGTATGGTCCGCTCATGCCGCCGCCCGGGTGCCTGTCCTGCTCGGTGTTCGACGACGCCATGACCGCCTACGACTTCGGTGCGCACCATCCGATGTCGCCGGTGCGCATCCAGCTCACGATGCGCCTGGCCCGGGCTCTGCGCGTGGTTCCCGACCTGGTGCCGCAGGTCGATGTGCCGGCCGCCGACGACGGGCTGCTCGCCCTCGTCCACGAGCCCGAATACGTGGCCGCCGTGCGGCAGGTCAGCGCCGACCCGCAGCGCGACGCGCAGGACTTCGGGCTCGGCTCGGACGACAATCCGACGTTCGCGGGCATGCACGAGGCCAGCTCGCGGGTGGTGGCCGCCACCGTGGAGGCTGGCCGGCGGGTGCACAGCGGCGAGCAGCTGCACGCGGCCAGCGTGTGCGGCGGACTGCATCACGCCATGCCGTCAATGGCCAGCGGCTTCTGCGTCTACAACGACGTCGCGGTGGCGATCGCCTGGCTGCTCGAGCAGGGTGTCGAGCGTGTGGCCTACGTCGATGTCGACGTGCATCATGGTGACGGCGTGCAGCACATCTTCTACGACGACCCGCGGGTGTTGACCGTGAGCATCCACGAGACACCGCAGACACTGTTCCCGGGCACCGGTGTCCCCACCGACATCGGTGGCCCCGCAGCGCTGGGCAGCGCCGTCAACGTTGCGCTGCCGCCCGGCACCGACGACGCGGGCTGGTTGCGTGCGTTCCACGCGGTCGTCCCGGCCGCGTTGGGTGCCTTCGCCCCGCAGGTGCTGGTGACCCAGCACGGTTGTGACGGGCACATGTCCGACCCGCTGGCGCACCTGATGCTCAGCGTCGACGGCCAGCGGGCCTCGTACCTCGCCCTGCACGAGCTGGCGCACCAGCTCTGCGCCGGCCGGTGGCTCGCCACTGGGGGTGGTGGCTACTCGGTCACCGACGTGGTGCCGCGCGCGTGGACCCACCTGCTGGCGATCGTGGGGGGCCGGCCGCTCGACCCCCAGCTGGCGGTGCCCGAGTCGTGGCGGACGTACGTGCGAGACGTTCTCGGCGCGACCCCACCGGTGCTGATGACCGACGAGACGGCGCCGGCCTACCGCGACTGGAGCGATGGCTACGACCCGGCGTCGTGGTTGGACCGTTCGGTGCAGGCGACCCGGGCCGCGGGCTTCCCTGCCCTCGGGCTGGACCCCCAACTCTGACGGCGGCACATCCCGGGCATCATCCGTTCGGTTGATCACCGCTCCCACCAGCGGCTTCTCCCCTTTCCCACCCGTACCAGCAGGCACTACCCTCCCCTCAAGCACGTTCGCCCATTCTTCGGTGGGGAAGCCGAGGAGCGTCCCGTGCGGAAAGTGTGGTGCGCCATGCCTGAGGTCAGGGACGGTGGATTGTCCGCGGTGCGGTTCCTGACCGTCGCCGAGGTGGCAACCCGGATGCGAGTGTCGAAGATGACGGTCTACCGGTTGGTGCACTCCGGCGAGCTCGAAGCCGTTCGGGTGGGTCGTTCCTTCCGTGTCCCCGAGAACGCTGTCGACGAGTACCTGCGCAAGTCGTACTTCCAGACCGGCTGAGGCCTGATCCTTGACCGGGAGGCCAGGCGCGCCGAGAGCGACCAGGCGCAGGTAGGCTCACACGGTCGTCGGCGCCACCAGTGGTGGTGCCGCTCCGCCTCCGAGAGGTACACCGTGGGTTCTGTCATCAAGAAGCGTCGCAAGCGCATGGCGAAGAAGAAGCACCGCAAGCTGCTGAAGAAGACGCGTATCCAGCGTCGTCGCGCCGGCAAGTGACGCCGTAGCCGCGGCCGCCCGACGGCTGCCGCCCGCGGCTAGAGTGACTGAACTGAGATGGGCGCCCGAGCGGCGCCACGGGTGAGCGAGGTGGACATGGGTCGCGTCGTGCTCGTCACCGGAGTTGCCGGGCAGGTCGGCTCCGAGACCGCCCGGCGCCTCGCCGCCGATCCGGCAGTGGACAAGGTCGTCGGCGTTGACGTGCTGCCCCCGCGCGGTGACCTCGCCGGCGTACGCTTCGTGCGAGCCGACATCCGCAACCCGGTTATCGCCAAGGTGCTGGCCGTCGAGGACGTCGACACGGTCGCCCACCTGGGGGTGCAGGCCAGCGGGAGCGGGGCCGGCGGGCGCACCTCCATGAAGGAGTCCAACGTCATCGGCACCATGCAGCTGCTGGCGGCGTGCCAGCGATCTCCCGGCCTGCGCCGGCTGGTGCTGAAGTCCTCGACGGCGGTTTACGGGTCGTCCCCGCGCGACCCGGCGATCTTCAGCGAGGACACTCCGGCTACCCACCAGCCGACGTCGGGGTACGCCAAGGACTGTGCAGAGGTCGAGGGCTACCTGCGGGGCTTCGGCCGCCGCCGCCCCGACATCGCGATCACGACTCTGCGCTGCGCCGACGTGCTCAGCGCCCGCCTGGACACACCGCTTGGCCAGTACCTGAAGCTGCCCGTTATCCCCCGCGTCCTCGGGTTCGACCCGAGACTCCAGCTGCTGCATGTCGAAGATGCGCTGGACATCATCCACCGGGGTGTCGTCCAGGACCGCCCGGGCACCTACAACGTGGCCGGGCGCGGGGTGGTGCTGCTTTCCCAGGTGGTGCGTCGCCTGGGCAAGCTGTGGGTGTCGATGCCGTCGCTCGGGTTCCGCCCGGCAGGTGGCGTGCTGCGACGAACCGGCCGCCTCGACCTCGCGCCCGACCTGGTCCGTTTCCTGACCCATGGACGGGTCGTGGACACCGCTGCCGTGCGCACCGGCTTCGGGTGGGCGCCAAGGTGGTCCACCGCGCGTACGCTGGCGGACTTCGCCACCGAGGTCGGTCACGGTCCTGTCGCAGCCGACCGGGTACGCCAGGCCGAGCAGCTCCTGCTCACAGGGATTACCGGAGGCAGGTGAGCACGACGTGGCAGAGGCCGACATCATCGAGCTAGGCGACCCGCTGGGCACCAGAGGACGTCCCGGCCGCGGCAGCAGGAACGCCACCCCCAGTCAGGCGGCGCGCGCGCTCGCGCCGCCGCGATCCAAGCGTCCGCGCGCGCAGCCTCGAGAGCCCGACCCGGAACCACCGCGGCTGGCTCCCCGTCCCGACGAGGACGGATCGGCTGCCACACCCCTCGGCGGCCAGCAGCCGCAGGGTGCCGACGGCGGCAGCGGTGACCGGATCGCCGCCGCGCTGGCGTTTCTGCGCCGGCGATTGACCGGTGACTACGACGTGGACGACCTGGGGTTCGACCGCGAGCTCACGTCAACGGTCTTCATGTCCCTGCTGCGCCCGATGGCGCAGAAGTGGTTCCGGATCGAGGTGCGTGGCGCCGAGAACATCCCGGCCGACGGCGGTGCCCTGGTGGTGGCCAACCACTCGGGCACGGTCCCGCTCGACGCGCTGATGACCACCGTGGTCGTGCACGACCACGCCGGACGTCATCTGCGATCCCTCGGCGCGGACCTGGTCTTCGCCCTGCCGATCGTCTCCGAGGTGGCGCGCAAGGGGGGTGCCACCTTGGCCTGCAACCAGGATGCGGAGCGCATGCTCGCCGCCGGTGAGCTGGTCGGCGTCTGGCCGGAGGGCTTCAAGGGTGTCGGCAAGCCGTTCTCACAGCGCTACAAGCTGCAGCGCTTCGGTCGCGGCGGGTTCGTGTCGGCCGCGATCCGCACCGGGGTCCCCATCGTCCCGTGCTCGATCGTGGGTGCCGAGGAGACCTACCCGTTGGTGGGCAACGTGCCCTCGCTGGCGCGGCTGCTCGGCGTCCCCTACCTTCCGATCACGCCGCTCTTCCCGTGGTTCGGCCTGCTCGGGCTGGTCCCGCTGCCGAGCAAGTGGGTCATCGAGTTCGGTGAACCGATCCGCACCGATACCTACAATGCGGGCGGCGCTGACGACCCGATGCTGGTCTTCAACCTGACCGACCAGGTGCGGGAGACCATCCAGCAGACCCTCTATGACCTGTTGGTCCAACGCAAGCACATCTTCGTCTGACGAGCGGCCAGCGACACCCGTGCCCGAGCGGGCGTTACGCGGGGCTGCTGCGGTGGGGCTACTCCGAGTCTGCGTCTGGTTCTGATTCTGCCGCTGGGTCTGCGCCGCCATCGGGCGCCTTGGCCTTCTCAGCCGCGGGATCGGACGGCGGCGGGCGTTGGTCGGCCGAGGGCGTCGGGCTGGGCTTGTCGGAGCTTGCGCCCGGCGCCATGACGTCGTCTGGTCCGGTCGGTGTCGGTTCGGACGCGGTGTCGGCCGAGGTCGAGGCCGACGGCGACTGCGTCTCGAGGTCCCCGTCGGTCGGAGTCGAAGTCGGCGACTCGGTTGCCGATGAGGTTGCTGGCGGCGTCGATGGAGGCGCTCCCTGCTCCGGTGACGGCTCCTCGGCGGTTGCGGCACCCTGCTCGTCGGGTGCGCCGGGGCCGACGTCAACTGCCGACTCATCGGCGGCGCCCCCACTCGTGGTTCCGCCGGCGGACCCGTCGTCCGGACCGACGCTACCCGGCTCGGCTGCCGGGGCACCGGCAACGTCGGAGGGCTCGGAGGCGTCCTCGCCGCCGCCGGCGGCCGTCGGCGGCGGTGCCGACTGTGCCAGCACGTCCACCGAAGCGCTGTCGGCGTCGGGTGCGCAGCCCGGGCAGGCCTGCTGCGCCGCCGAGTCGGTGCCGACGACCTGCTCGGCGGCCTCCGCGAACGCAGTGCGCGCGGCCGCCGGCAGCAGGGGAGCCACCTCGTTCAGAGTCTGGCTGCTGTCGACGGCAAAGTCGCGCAGCGCTGCCGGCCCGGTCGGGTCCCCGGATGAGGCGTACGACCTGAGCAGCAGCTCCTGGCCGGCGGCGGCCGACTCCGTGAAGTCCGCCAGCGTGCCGGCCACCCGCGCGCGCTGGTCACCGGTGCCGGAGCCGAGCAACGCGTCGACCTCGTCGAGCCTGGCACCGGCCCGGTCCAGCTCGGTGATCCCCTGCTCGTACGGGCCGAACGCAACCGCCAGGTCCACCTGCTCGAACCCCCGCTTGACCGGGTACAGCGGCTCGCCGGGGAGCGCCGATGCGCTTGCCGACGCGAGGCTGGCGCCGGCGCCCACCAGCACGACCGCGCCAGCGGCTGCCGCCACGCCCGCCCGGACCCGCCCGACCGGGGCGCTCGGAGCGGTGTCGTCATCGGGCGGCCGGCGCGCGTGGTCACGCTGCGCCGCTGCGACCAGCCGGGCGCGCAGCTCGGTGGAGAATCCGGCGGCCGGCTGGACGGGGGGCAGGTCTCGTACCGCCTCAACCACCCGCACCAGCGCCTGCACCTCACCGTCGCCAGGAGCAGGTGCGCCGTCCACCCCTGCGGCGAACGACCGCGCCCTGCGGCGGTCGGCGAGTCTCGACATCATGGTTGCCTCGCGCGCTCGTCGGTGGGCAGCGACTGAGCCACCCGCAGGTCACGAGGATCAACGAGCGCGGTACAAGCGGGGTTACGCGTGGTCACAGCAGGTCCGGCGGCAGGTCACGGGCGAGGCTGCGAACCGCGCGCAGCTGCAGCTGCTTGACCGCCCCTTCGGAACGATCGAGGACACGCGCGGTCTCGGCGATCGACAGGCCCTGCAGGAACCGCATCACCAAGCAGTCACGCTGTTCGCCCGGCAGGCCCGCCAGTGCGGTCGCCAGCGCCTCCCGGGTCAGCTGGGTGATCATCGCATCCTCCGGGCCGGGTGACCGCTCCCGCTGCTCCGGCAGCATGTCAGAGGCGGTCTCCAGACGCGCCCGGCTCGACTTGTAGTGGTCAGCCACGAGGTTGCGCGCAATCGTGGTCAGCCAGGCGCCGAAGTCGCGACCTTGCCAACGGAACGACTCGACGGCGCGCAGTGCCCGGAAGAAGGTCTCACTGGTCAGGTCCTCGGCCAGCGCCACGCTGCTGGTGCGGTGGTAGCAGAACCGGTAGACGCCGAGGACGTAGCGGTCGTACAGCTCGCCGAAGGCTTCGGCGTCACCACTTCGTGCCCGTTCCACCAGGGAGGTCACCGTCGCCTGGTCGGTGTGCGTGCCACCCCCATCGCTGGTCGCCGGTCCGCTGCCCCAGCCGCCGCGCGTGCCTGCATCAGCGACGGCGCCGGTCCGGCCGACCTCGGTCAGCAGCAGGTCGGTCTTCGCGGCTGCGGTCGCGCCGGCCGCGAGGGGGGCCGGCTGGAGCTGGCGTACGAGCGCCAACAGCGTCTGCAGGCCGGCATCGGCCGCGCGGGCGCAGTCGCGTGACAACGACGCCATCGCTGCTCCCTTCCCGGTCTCAACCGAGGCACAACCCGCTCAGCGTAGGCCCCCCGCACACCCGCGTGTACCCAAATCGGCTACGGGTAGACAGATCGCCTCGTGGTCACCGCAGCCGGCGCCGAAGTGCAACCCCGGCCGCGGCCCCACCGACCGCCGCACCGGCTACCGCTGCGGTTGCCATGCCCGCCCGAGCCGCCTTGCGACCGGTGCGGTAGTCGTGCACCCGCCAGCCTCGCTGGTGCGCGTGCTCGCGCAGGGCGCCGTCTGGATTGACCGCACAGGGGTCGCCGACCATGGACAGCAGCGGCAGGTCGTTGGACGAGTCGGAGTAGGCCGCGCACAAAGACAGGTCGAGCGCCTCCCGCTCGGCCAGTGCCCGGACCGCTTCGGCCTTGGCCGGGCCGTGCAGCAGGTCGCCCACCAGGCGGCCGGTGTAGACGCCGTCGACGTGCTCGCTGACGGTGCCGAGCGCGCCGGTGAGCCCCAGTCGGCCCGCGATGATGCGGGCGATCTCGACCGGCGCGGCCGTAACCAGCCACACCCGCTGGCCGCGGTCGAGATGCTGCTGGGCCAGTGCTCGTGTCCCTGGCCAGATCCGGTGCGCCATCGCCTCGTCGAAGATCTCCTCCGCCAGCGCCTCGAGCTCGGTGACCGGGTGCCCCCTGATGAACGAGAGCGCGTTGCTGCGTGCCCGGTCCACGTGGTCGGGGTCCTCGACACCGAGCAGTCGGAACATCGCCTGTTGCCAGGCGGCGCCGGCGATCTCCCGGGTGCTGAAGAACTTGCGATGGTAGAGGCCGCGGGCGAGGTGGAACAGGGACGCGCCCTGGATGATCGTGTTGTCGACGTCGAAGAAGGCCGCGGCGACGGGGTCGGGCGGCACCTCGAGTGTCCGCTCGACCTCCGCTGCTGCCGCCGAGGCCTCCCCGGCCAGAGTCCAGCCGAGCGCTGCGCGCGTCCCCCGGTGCCGTGCGCTGGCCACGCTCGCAGCGTATCGGTGTGGGAGAATCCTTACCGTGACCCGGGGTCCTGCGGAGGCGGACCGTGCTGTGAACGTCGCCGACCTTGTGCACGAGCATGCGGGAAACCGGCCTTACGACGAAGCGATCGTGGACGTGGCCGCCGAGACATCGGTGACCTGGGGTGAGCTCGACGCCCGCGTCGACGCGCTGGCGAACGGGTTCGCTGCCGCCGGCTTCGTCGCCGGGCAGCGGGTCGCGCTCGCCCTCACCAACAGCCGCACCTTCGTGGTGACCTACCTCGCGGTGGCCCGGGCCGGGCTGGTGGCCGTGCCGATGAACCCTCGCTCCGCCACCGGTGAGCTCGTACGGGTGCTGGCCGACAGCGGCGCACGGCTGGCCGTCGGCGACGCGGTGAGTGTCGCCACGCTACGCAGTGCTGTCGGCGGCCTGCAAGACGCCCTCGAGAGCGCCGACGAGGAGGTGCGCCGGCGCAGCCCGGTCCCGGTGCTGGCGGTCGAGGGGGTGCTCCCGCTGCCCGGCGAACACGCCTTCGCCGACCTGGCGGCGGCGCCCGGCCGCCCGGTGGTGAGCCCGGCGGATCGCGAGAACCTCGCGGTGCTGCTCTACACCTCCGGAACCAGCGGACGCCCCCGGGGGGCGATGCTGAGCCACCGCGCGCTGCTGGCCAACATCGGGCAGGTCGCCGCGATCGAGCCGGCGCCCACCCGGGCGGACGACGTCGTGCTGGGCCTGCTGCCACTGTTCCACGTCTTCGGACTGAACGCCGTTCTCGGTCAGGTGCTGGCGCACGGTGCCCGGCTGGTGCTTGTCGACCGTTTCGACGCCGAGCAGACGCTGCGGGTCGTCGCCGAGCACGGCGTCACCAACATCCCGCTGGCACCGCCGGTGGTGGCCGCCTGGGCCGGCTGGCCTCTTGCCACGGAGCTGCTCGCCTCCGTGCGGATCGTGCTGTCCGGGGCCGCCCCGCTCGACCCAGACCTGCGTGCCCTGTTCGTGCAGTCGTCCGGGGTTCCGGTCGAGCAGGGCTACGGCCTCACCGAAGCGGCGCCGGTGGTGACCTCCACGCTCAGCTCGGGGGCACGGGCTGCCGGCCGTGAGCCGGTGCCAGCCGGCGTGGGTGGCCCGGTGCCGGGCGTCGAGATCCAGGCGCGCGACGCTGCCGGGGCGGTGTTGCTCGACGACCCCGGTCAGATCTGGGTGAGAGGCGCGAACCTGTTCTCGGGCTACTGGCCGGACGGCGAGCAGGCGCCGGGTGGCGACGGCTGGTGGCCCACCGGTGACGTCGGCCTGGTCGACCGCGACGGCGACCTGGTGCTCGTGGACCGGCTGCGTGAGCTCGTCATCGTCAACGGTTTCAACGTCTATCCAACCGAGGTCGAGGAGGTCATCGCCGAACTGCCCGAGGTGGCGCAGGTGGCCGTCGTCGGCGTGCCCGACGAGCTCACCGGGGAGGCCGTGGTCGCGTTCGTGGTTGCCGACGACGGCGCAGGCGACGTCAGTGGGGCATCTGCCGCTGACCCGCTGACCGACCGAGTTCGGGCGCACTGCGAGCGGCGGCTGGCCAGGTACAAGCGGCCCCGCGAGGTCACAGTCGTCGAGGGATTGCCGCACTCGGCGACCGGCAAGGTCGCCAAGGGCAGGCTGCGGGCCCAGGCGCGCCGCTCGGCGCTGGGGCTGACATGAGTGCCGAGGTCCCGCACAGCACCGATGCACGGGTGGTGCTCTACGGGCGGGCGGGTTGCCACCTGTGTGCGGCGGCACGGGAGGTGGTCGCCGCGGTCTGCGCCGAGTCCGGTGCCGGCTGGGTCGAGATCGACATTGACAGCGACCCTCGACTGGTCGCCGCCTTCACCGAGCAGGTTCCCGTCACGTTCGTCGACGGTGGCCAGCATGACTTTTGGCGGGTGGACCCGGACCGGCTTCGTCGGGCGGTGGGGCGCCCGCTTCCGTGACGGGGGCGGGCCACGCCGCTACCACAGGTCCGTGCACGGAAGCCAGTTTGTGCCCGCGTTCACAAGTTTCTACAGTGGTCCGGTCAGGTCTTAGCAGACAGTGGCTATGCCCTGACGACCGGACCCCTTCATCGTTGTCGACGCAACACCCGGAGCGCCTGCCGGTGCGCCCCGGTGAGGACCGTGACCGCCACCGTGACCGACGTGCGACTGCCCCGCGAAGCGGGCGCCCGGGGCATCCCCGAGGCGACCGTCGCCAGGCTGCCGGTCTACCTGCGCGCGCTGACCGCGCTGGCCGAGCGAGGTGTTGCCTCGGCGTCCAGTGAGCAGTTGGCAACCGCGGCCGGGGTCAACTCGGCCAAGCTGCGCAAGGACCTTTCCCATCTCGGCTCGTACGGCACCCGCGGCGTCGGCTACGAGGTCGAGTACCTGCGCTACCAGATAGCCCGCGAGATCGGGCTCACCCAGGACTGGCCGGTCGTGATCGTCGGTATGGGCAACCTCGGCCAGGCCCTCGCGGGGTACGGAGGGTTCGCGTCCCGCGGGTTCCGGGTTGCCGGGCTGGTCGACAACGACCCCGGGCGGGTCGGCGAGGTCTATGGCCAGGTGCCGGTGCGTCATCTCGACGAGCTCGAGGAGGTTGTCACCGCGAACGGCGCGTCCATCGGTGTGGTGACCACACCGGGTACGGCCGCCCAGCAGGTCGCCGACCGGCTGGTCGACGCCGGCGTCTCGGCGATCTTGAACTTCGCGCCGACCGTTCTGATGGTGCCCGCCGGTGTCGACGTACGAAAGGTGGACCTGTCCATCGAGCTGCAGATCCTCGCCTACCATGAGCAGCGCAAATCACACGTCGACCCGCTCGCCGCTGTTGCCCTCCCGTTGGGCCAGCAGGTGGGTTCGCCATGAGCATCCTGACCGTGGGCCTCTCCCACCGAACCGCGCCGGTGGCCTTGCTCGAGCGGCTGGCGCTGGACTCCGACGCAGCGGCCAAGCTGGCCGGTGCCGTCGCCGACTCCGACAACGTCACCGAGGCGCTGGTCGTTTCCACCTGCAACCGGGTGGAGGTCTACGCCGACGTCGACCGCTTCCACGGCAGCGTCGAGGACATCTCGGACCTGCTTGCCGCGCTGGCCGGCGGCAGTCGCGACGAGGTGGTGACTCACCTGTACGTGCACTACGACGACGCGGCGGTGGCGCACCTGTTCGCGCTGGCCAGCGGCCTGGAGTCGATGGTGGTTGGCGAGAGTCAGATCCTCGCCCAGGTGCGGGCCGCCCTGCAGCGCGGCCAGGAGCAGGGGTCGGTCGGCCCGGTCCTCAACAACGCCTTCCAGCAGGCGCTGCGCGTCGGCAAGCGGGGCCACGCCGAGACCGACATTGACCGGGCCGGTCCCTCAGTGGTCGCTGCGGCCCTCGACCGGATCGCGGCGCAGGGCGTACAGGTTGCCGGCGCCCGCGCGCTCGTGGTCGGCGCCGGCGCGATGGCTGGGCTCGCAGTGGCGCACCTGTCCCGCCGCGGCGCGGGTGAGGTCGTCGGGGTCAACCGCACCCCCGACCGGGCTGCCCGGCTGGCCGGTTCGGTCGGCGGTCGCTCGCTGGGCCTCGACCAGCTGCCGGCGGGGCTTGCGGCGGCCGACATCGTGGTGTCGTGCACCGGCGCGGCAGGGTTGATGCTGCACGCCGAGCAGCTGGTCGACCGGCTCGCCACCGCCACACCCGATCGCCCGCTGGCCATCATCGACCTGGCCCTGCCGCACGACGTCGACCCGGCGGTCGCCGCCGCGCCGGCTGTCACCTACGTCGGGCTGGCGACCTTGGCCGAGGACCTCGCGGCCGGTGAGACCACCGCCGACGTCGAGCGGGTGCGATCCATCGTCGCCGAGGAGGTGCTGGCCTTCCTCGGCGCCCGCAACAGCGCCCGGGCCACCCCGACCGTGGTCGCGCTGCGCTCGATGGCCACCGAGGTGGTCGACGCCGAGTTGGCCCGGTTGGAAGCGCGGCTGCCGCAGCTCGACGGCGCCACCGCGGCCGAGGTCGAGCAGACCATGCGCCGAGTGGCCGGCAAGCTGCTGCACTCCCCGACCACCCGGGTCAAGCAGCTCACCGGCCAGCCCGCCGGCATGTCGTACGCAGAGGTGCTCGCCGAGCTGTTCTCGCTGCGGTCGGGAACGGTCGAGGCGGTTTCCCGGGTCGAGCTGGACCGGCGGGCCGGCGGCTCCCAACGCCCGGAGCGGGGGGCGTCATGAGCAGCCCCGTGCGGATCGGCACCCGGGCCAGCATGCTGGCCCGCGCCCAGAGCAGCCTGGTCGCCGACACCTTCGCCGCCGCGACCGGCCGGGCGATCGAGCTGGTCGAGATCAGCACCCGCGGTGACGTCGACCGGGCGCCGCTGAGCAGCATCGGTGGCACCGGCGTCTTCACCTCGGCGCTGCGCTCGGCGCTGCTCGCCGACCGGATCGACATCGCCGTGCACTCGCTGAAGGACCTGCCCACCGCCGCGGCCGACGGGCTGTGCCTGGCGGCCGTTCCGCACCGCGAGGACCCACGCGACGCGCTGGTGGCCAGCGCCGGCCGCACGCTGGGCGAGCTGGCCGTCGGCAGCACGGTCGGCACCGGCTCGCCGCGGCGGGCCGCCCAGCTGAGTGCTCTCGGTCTGGGGCTCGAGATCGTCGACCTGCGCGGCAACGTCGACTCCCGGCTGGGCAAGGTGCACGACGGGTTGCTGGATGCCGTCGTGCTCGCCCGGGCCGGCCTGGCCCGCCTCGGCCGCCTCGACGAGATCACCGAGGTGCTGGATCCGCTGCAGATGCTGCCCGCCCCCGGGCAGGGCGCGCTGGGTGTCGAGTGTCGCGCCGGCGACCCGCTGGCCGACGAGCTGCGCGCCGTGCTTGACGACCCCGCGACCCGTACCGCCGTCACCGCCGAGCGCGCCTTTCTCGGCGCGGTCGAGGCGGGCTGCTCGGCGCCGCTCGGTGCCCTGGCAGAGCAGGTCTCGGTCGACCCCGATGGGGGTGACGAGACCGACGAGCTATGGCTGCGCGGGGTCATCGTCGAGCCGTCCGGCCACCCGGTGATCCGGCTGTCCACCACCGGCTCACCGCTCGAGCCCGAGCAGGTGGGTCACAAGCTCGCCACCGAGATGCTGGCCGAGGGTGCCGCCCCGTTGCTCGCCGGCAGGACGGAGTCCGAGCCGTGACGACCGCCTCCTCGTCCCCGTCACCTCCGAGCCCCGCGAAGAAGGAACCTGTGAACAGCACCGTCACCACCCGCACGACCAGCACCACCGCGCGCCGCGCGCGCCCGGCCGGACGTCCCGGGCGGGTGTCGTTCGTCGGCACCGGTCCCGGCGACCCCGGCCTGCTCACGGTCCGCGCGGTGGATCTGATCCAGGCCGCCGAGGTCGTGGTCACGGAGCTGCCCGCACACCGGGGGCTGGTCGACGCCATCCGGTCCGAGGGCCCGGTCGGCTCGGCGCCTGCCGCCGAGCTCGTCGTCGTCGACGGTGGCACCAACGACGCCGGCACGCAGCTCACCCACGCCGCGCGTGGCCGGCTCGTGGTCAAGCATGCTCGCGGTGGCGCCCACGTGGTGCGCCTGCTCGCCGGCGACGTCCTGACACACGGCACCGGCCCCGAGGAGGCCCAGGCCTGCCGCAAGGCCGGGCTCGACGTCGAGGTCGTGCCCGGGGTGGCGACCTCGCTGGCCGTGCCCGCCTACGCGGGGGTGCCGCTGACCACCCGGGGGCACGAGCGTTTCGCCGTCGTCCGTGTCGACGACACGCGCCGGGTCGACTGGTCGGCCTACGCCGGTGACGCCACCTTGGTGCTCCTTGTCCCAGCTGGCGCCGACCTGGTGTCCACCGCGACCACCGCCGCGGCCGGCCTGGTGGCGGCCGGGCGAACCGCCGAGACCGCGGTGTCGGTGACCCGGGGTGGCACGACCACGGCGCAGACGACCACGGTCAGCACCCTGGAGACGGTCGGTGCCGACCTGGCTGCCGCCGTCGCGGACGGCGCCGACCCGGCCGAGACCGCGGTGAGCGGCGACGTGGTCGTCGTGGTGGGGGACAACGTCGACCTGCGCGAGCAGCTCAGCTGGTACGAGACCAAGCCGCTGTTCGGGTGGCGGGTGCTGGTGCCGCGCACCAAGGAGCAGGCCGGCCCGCTGTCGGACCAGCTGCACGGGCATGGCGCGGTCGCCGAGGAGGTGCCGACGATCTCCGTCGAGCCGCCACGCAACCCCCAGCAGATGGACAAGGCGGTGCGCGGGCTGGTTGAGGGCCGCTACGAGTGGGTGGCGTTCACCTCGGTCAACGCCGTCCGCGCGGTGCGCGAGAAGTTCGACGACTACGGCCTGGACGCGCGCGCGTTCTCTGGGCTCAAGGTGGCCGCCGTCGGCGAAGCCACTGCGGACGCGATCCGCACCTGGGGTATCCACCCCGACCTGGTGCCCTCCGGTGAGCAGTCCGGACGCGGGCTGCTGGAGGACTGGCCGCCGTTCGACGAGGTGCTCGACCCGATCAACCGGGTCTTCCTGCCGCGTGCCGACATCGCCACCGAGACGCTGATGGCGGGGCTGCGCGAGCTCGGCTGGGAGGCCGAGGACGTCACCGCGTACCGCACGGTGCGCGCCGCGCCGCCGCCCGCACCGGTGCGCGAAGCGATCAAGGCGGGGCGCTTCGACGCCGTCGTGTTCACGTCGTCCTCGACCGTGCGCAACCTGGTCGGTATCGCCGGCAAGCCGCACCCGAGCACGGTGATCGCGTGCATCGGTCCGGCAACCGCGAAGACCGCCGAGGAGCACGGGCTGCGGGTCGACGTGCTCGCCGAGTCGCCGTCGGTCGAGGTGCTGGCCGAGGCGCTGGCCGACTTCGGTGCCCGGCGCCGGATGGCGGCGATCGAGGCCGGCGAGCCGGTGACCAGGCCGTCGGAGCGGCGGTCACCGTCTCGGCGCCGGGCCACCTGAGCGGTGGGCTTCCCCGAGCAGCGCCCCCGCCGACTGCGCTCGTCGGCGGCGGTGCGCGGCCTGGTCGCCGAGACCACGCTGCGCCCGGGGCAGCTGGTGCTGCCGCTGTTCGTGCGCGAGGGCGTGCGTGAGCCGGTGCCGATCACCAGCATGCCGGGGGTCGTCCAGCACACCCGCGACTCGATGCGCAAGGCCGTCGCCGACGCGGCCGGGTTCGGTCTCGGCGGGGTGATGCTCTTCGGCGTCCCCGAGCGCAAGGACGCGGCCGGTTCCGGTGCCACCGACCCCGCCGGCGTGCTCAGTGTCGCGATCGCTGACGCGGTCGCCGAGGTCGGCGACGCGCTGGTGGTGATGAGCGACCTGTGCCTCGACGAGTTCACCGACCACGGGCACTGCGGGGTCCTCGACCCCGACGGGCGGGTGGACAACGACGCCACGCTGGCTCGCTATGCCGAGATGGCGCTGGTGCACGCCGACGCCGGGGTGCACCAGGTCGGCCCGAGCGGGATGATGGACGGCCAGGTGGCAGCGGTGCGGCGGGCGCTCGACGCCGCCGGTCACACCAGCACCGGCATCCTCGCGTACGCCGCCAAGTACGCGTCGGCGTTGTACGGGCCGTTTCGCGAGGCCGTAGACAGCTCACTGGTCGGCGACCGCCGCACCTACCAGCAAGACCCGGTCAACCTGCGCGAGTCGCTGCGCGAGGCGCGTGCCGACGTCGCCGAGGGGGCCGACATCGTGCTGGTCAAGCCGGCGTTGGGCTACCTCGACGTCGTTCGCGCCGTGCGCGATGCCGTCGACGTGCCGGTGGCGGCCTACAACGTGTCGGGGGAGTACGCGATGGTCGAGGCCGCCGCTGCGCGCGGCTGGATCGACCGCGAGCGTGCGGTGCTCGAGGTGCTGACCGGCATCCGCCGGGCCGGTGCGGACATCGTGCTGACCTACTGGGCGGCCGAGGCCGCCGGGCTGCTCGCCGCCCGCCCTTGACACTGCGCCCGTGCTCGCGATCCGCGCCCCTGGCCGAGGGGTGGATCGCGACGGGGTCACCTCCGGCCAGGCTGCACCCGGCGTCAGGGACAATGAGGCCGTGACCGCACCGACCACCAAGCACCCGTACGACGCACCGGCGTCGGCCGCGCTCATGCACCGCGCCCGCCGGGCCATTCCCGGTGGGGTCAACTCGCCGGTCCGCGCGTTCCGCGCGGTCGGGGGTACCCCCCGCTTCGTCGCCTCGGGCCACGGTCCGTACATCACCGACGCCGACGGGCGCGAGTACGTCGACCTGGTCTCGTCGTGGGGCGCGCTGCTGCACGGCCATGCCCACCCGGCAGTGGTCGACGCCGTGACCAGCACCGCGGCTCGCGGCACGTCGTACGGCGCGCCCACCGAGGCCGAGGTGACCCTCGCCGAGGAGATGATCGAGCGCACCTCGGTCGAGCAGGTGCGGCTGGTGTCGTCGGGCACCGAGGCGACCATGTCGGCGGTGCGGCTGGCCCGCGGCTTCACCGGCCGTGACCTGGTGGTCAAGTTCGCCGGCTGCTACCACGGCCACGTCGACGCGCTGCTGGCCTCCGTCGGGTCTGGGGTCGTCACCTTCGGGCTGCCGGGGACGCCGGGTGTGCCGACCGCCGCGACCGCGACCACCATCGTGCTGCCCTACAACGACGCCGACGCTGTTGCGGCGGCCTTCGCCGAGCACGGCGGCCGGATCGCCTGCGTGATCACCGAGGCCGCCGCGGGCAACATGGGTGCGGTCCCACCGCTGCCGGGCTTCAACGCCATGCTGGCAGCCAGCTGCCGGGCGCACGGTGCGCTGCTCATCAGCGACGAGGTGATGACCGGTTTTCGGGTGCATCGGCAGGGCTGGTGGGGCCTCGAGGGTGCGGTCGAGGGGTGGGCCCCCGACCTCACGACGTTCGGCAAGGTCATGGGCGGCGGCTTCCCGGCCGCGGCCTTCGGTGGTCGCGCCGACGTGCTGGCCCAGCTCGCCCCGGAGGGTCCCGTTTACCAAGCCGGCACGCTGTCGGGTAACCCGGTGGCGGCCACGGCCGGTGTTGCCGCCCTGCGACTGGCCACCGACGAGGTGTACGACCAGCTCGACCAGACGGCCGCGACGATCAGGGCGCTCGCGTCGGACGCCCTCACCGCCGAGGGTGTCCCGCACCTGGCACAGTCGGCCGGCAACATGTTCAGCATCTTCTTCGGCGACCCGCCCCGCCCCTCGGTCGTCGACTTCGACGGGGCGCAGGACCAGCAGTTGCACCGCTTCGCCGCCTTCTTCCACGCCATGCTGGCGCACGGGGTATGGCTGCCGCCCAGCGCGTACGAGGCGTGGTTCGTCAACTCGGCGGTCGACGCACGCGCGATCGACCGGGTTGCCGCGGCCGTCCCGCACGCCGCCCGTGCGGCCGCGAAGGCCCGCCCCGACGCCCCCGAAGGGCAGCCCCATGAGTGAGCCGGTGAGCGAGCAACGAGACCGCACCATCGTGCACCTGTTGCGTCACGGTGAGGTCAACAACCCGGCCGGCATCCTGTATGGCCGGCTGCCGGACTTCCACCTGTCCGAGCTGGGGGTCAAGATGGCCGAGCGGGCGGCCGGCTTCTTCACCGCTCGCGACGTCACCCACCTGGTGTCCTCGCCGCTGGAGCGTGCCCAGGAGACCGCCGCGCCGACCGCGGCCGGCCTCGAGCTCGACGTGCGCATCGACGAGCGGGTGCTGGAGGCGGGCAACTCCTTCGAGGGCGAGACCTTCGGTGTCGGCGACGGCGCGCTTTGGCACCCCGGCGTGTGGTGGCGGCTGCGCAACCCGTTCCGTCCGTCCTGGGGTGAGCCGTACGCCGACATCTCCGCCCGCATGCTGGCGGCCGCTGCCGACGCGCGCGACGCCGTGCTCGGGCACGAGGCGGTGATCGTGTCGCACCAGCTGCCGGTGTGGATCGCCAGGTGCGCCGCCGAGGGTCGCCGCTTCGTGCACGATCCGCGTCGCCGCCAGTGCGCGCTGGCCAGCGTCACCTCGCTGACCTACGTCGGGGAGACGATCGAGTCGGTCGCCTACAGCGAGCCGGCCGCGGACCTGCTGGTGCCGGCCGACGACGCGCAGTTCGGGGCCTGACCGTCGTGCCGCGTCGGGGTCACCCGGTGTCATCGCCGCGCGGCGCCGCCGTCGGCGGCTGGGTCACCCTGACCGTGCTCGCGCTGTTGGCCGGGTGCGGTGGCGGCGTGTCTGTGGAGCGGTCGGCCGGTGGTTACGTGCGGGGCGACTACGGCATCACCGTGATACCGCGCAACGATCGGGTGGCGGCGCCGGAGCTATCGGGGGAGTCGTTGTCGGGTGAGCAGCTGTCGCTGGCCGATTTTGCGGGCAAGACGGTGTTGGTGAACGTGTGGGGGTCGTGGTGTGTGCCGTGCCGCGAGGAGGTCGACGACCTGAAGGCGGCCCGGCGGCGGCTGCCGGGCGACAGTGTCGCGTTCGTGGGTATCAACATCCGCGACGACCGGTCGGCGGCGGTGGCGTTCGAGCGGCGCAGCGGGATCGGGTGGCCCAGCTGGTACGACCCGGACAGCAGCCTGCTGTTGGGGTTTCGTGACAGCATGGCGGCCGCGGCGGTCCCGACCACGTATGTGATCGACGCCGAGGGGAACATCGCGGTGCGGATGTTGGACAGGCAGACCGCGCGGACGTTCGTCGACCTGGTGACAGACGTGCAGGCCGGCAGCGGGACCGGCGGCGGCGCCGGTGGTGGGGCCGCTGGTGGGGCCGGTGGTGGGGGTGGTGGCGGTGGGTGAGTGGTTCGGGCAGACCGCGTTCTCGGGGTCGTTGGTGCTGGCGGTCCCGGTGGCGGTGGTGGCCGGGCTGGTGAGCTTCTTCTCTCCGTGTGTGGTGCCGCTGTTGCCGGGTTATGTGTCGTATGTGACCGGGCTGTCGGGTGCGGACC
>JBBSNM010000007.1:0-50949 GCA_038232655.1 Propionibacteriales bacterium
GAGTGCGAGCCCTTCCAGGGCTACGGCGGCTTCGAGGTCGACGTCTACCGAGACTTCCGCCGGCCCGGCAAGAGCAAGGTGGTGCGCACCGAGAAGTTCCACACCGCCTACACCCCGGCCGACACGGTCATCTGCATCTAGCTGGGCGGGGACTGTGGCCGGCGGGTGGGGCCGGACGGCCGATGCCTAGTCTCGGCCCGTGCTCTCCGAGGTCGACGACGTGGCGTTCCGGGCGGTCCTCGGGCGGTTCGCCAGCGGGGTGACGGTTCTCAGCACCGTGCACGCGACCGAGGACGGGGTCTCCGATCACGCGATCACGGTCAGCGCGTTCACGTCGGTGTCGCTCGACCCGCCGCTGGTGTTGGTGTGCGTCGACACCCACAACCGCTTCCACGCCCCAGTCCTGGCGGCCGGGTTCTGGGGGGTGTCGGTGTTGCGGCAGCCGGGTCACCCGGTGGCGACCTGGCTGTCCACCCGCGGTCGCGAGCTCGGCCACCAGCTCGACCGGGTGGCACACCACCGGGGCCAGGTGAGCGGGGTGGCGCTGGTCGATGGCGCGCTTGCGTGGCTGGAGTGCCGCACCTGGGCGGCGTACGACGGAGCGGACCACACCATCCTGGTCGGCGAGGTGGTGTCGGCCGCCGTGGCGACCGGGGACGACGACCCGCTGCTGTACTACCGCTCGCACTACGGCGCGTTGGTGCGCTGGCCGGTCAGTGAGAGGGGTCTTGACCCGGCCGGGCCGGGATCGGCCCCCAGTAGCGATAGCGGTGATGGGTGACGAACCCGTACGGCCCGTAAAGCCCCAGCGCGCCGGCGTTGTCCGGCATCGTCTGCAGGTAGGCCGAGCGCGCCCCCCGCTCGGCCCCCCAGGCCAGCAGCTCGTCGACGATGCGTCGCGCCAGCCCCCGTCGCCGGCGGGCGGGCTCCACCTCGACTGCCGACAGCCCGAGCCAGTCGCCCGTCACGACACCGCGCCCGACGGCCACCGGCGGGTCCCCGATGGCGGCCAGCCCCACCGTCTGCGGGCCGGTGAGCACCCCTTCGACCGCGTCGGCGGGGGCGGCGGCCGTGCGCCCGTACAGGCGGGCCCACCCGTCGCTGAGCCGGTCGGAGACCGTTACAGGCTGTGCACCAGCCGGGGCGTACCCACGGTCGCGCGAGCGGGCGGCCCGCCGGGCCATCGCCACCGGTGCGACCTGCACGATGACACCCTCGCCGTGGCGGGCTACCGCCCAGCCGTACGCCGGCAGCTGGCCCTCGAGATCGGAGCCGACGATGACCTGGGCGAGGGCCGGCAACCGGTGCCGGGCGTAGAAGCCCTCCACCTGCTGCAGCGCTTCGACCAGCGGCGGCCCTGGGTCGCCGACCGGCAGCGCGGAGTTGGCCCGGCCGGTGAAGCCACCCGCCTCGCGCAGCCGCCAGTCGCCGAGCTGCTCGACGGTGCGCGCCGGCCAGCCTGCGTCGCAGACCGCCATCAGGTGCTCGGGGCTCACCCGCGACAGCGTCGACGCCCGGGGTGGCACCGGCTTGCCCGTGACGAACCGCCGGTGCGGTACCCGTACGACGGCCGGGTCGGCGCCGTCGCTGAGCACCGCCAGCCCGTCCGAGTCGAAGGCGACCAGGGTGCCAAGCACGTCGGTCGCCGTCGGCGTACCGGGCGGGGCGTCGCCGGCAACCTCCAGCCGGTAGCGCACCACCACCCGGTGACCGACCCAGGAGGCATCCAGCGGCACGAGTGTGAGTATCACCGCACGACCACCTGCAGGACATGCGGGGGGCTGGCGACTACGCTTTGGCTGGCGGTGAAACCAGCCGCCGAAGCAGCGTTGGCAGGAGGATGCTCGTGACGTACGTGATCGCCCAGCCGTGTGTGGACCTCAAGGACCTCGCGTGCGTGGACGAGTGTCCGGTGGACTGCATCTACGAGGGCAAGCGGATGCTCTACATCCAGCCCGACGAGTGCGTCGACTGCGGTGCCTGCGAGCCGGTGTGCCCGGTCGAGGCCATCTACTACGAGGACGACACACCGGGGCAGTGGAAGGACTACTACGCCGCGAACGTCGAGTTCTTCGACGACCTGGGCTCACCCGGCGGAGCCGCCAAGCTCGGCGTCATCGACAAGGACCACCCGCTCGTCGCGGCGCTGCCGCCGCAGAACCAGGAGTGACCCCGGCGGCCGGGGCCGGCGCGGGGCCGGTCTCCGCGCGGCTACCGGACTTCCCGTGGGACCGGCTCGCGCCGTTGCGCGAGCTGGCCGCCGCCCATCCCGGCGGCATCGTCGACCTGTCTGTCGGCACCCCGGTGGACCCGTCGCCGCCGCTGGTGCGCGCGGCGCTCGCCGCCGCCGCGGACGCCCCCGGCTACCCGTTGACCGCCGGGTCGGTCGAGCTGCGCTCGACACTGGTCGGCTGGTTGCGGCGGCGACTTGGTGCCGGGGCCATCGACCCGTCGGGCGTGCTGCCCACCATCGGCAGCAAGGAGCTGGTCGGGTCACTGCCGCTGCACCTCGGACTCGGCCCGGGCGACCTGGTGGTCGTGCCCGAGCTGGCGTACCCGACGTACGAGGTGGGTGCCCGGCTGGCGGGCTGCGAGGTCGTGCGTACCGACTCGCTGGTCGGCCTCGGCCCCCGGCGTCCGGCGCTGGTGTGGGTCAACTCGCCGTCCAACCCCACCGGTCGGGTGCTGCCCGTCGCCCACCTGGCCAAGATGGTCGCGTGGACGCGTGAGCGTGGCGCGGTGCTGGTCTCCGACGAGTGCTACCTCGACCTCGGGTTCGCGGACGACGAGGCGGCTCCGGTGTCGGTGCTGCGTCCCGAGGTGTGCGGCGGCTCGTACGACGGGGTGCTGGCGCTGCACTCGTTGTCGAAGCGGTCCTCGCTGGCCGGCTACCGCGCCGGGTTCGTCAGCGGCGACCCAAAGCTGGTGGGTGAGCTGCTCGCCGTGCGCAAGAACCTCGGGCTGATGGTGCCGGCGCCGGTGCAGCAGGCCGCGGTGGCCGCGCTGGGCGACGAGACGCACGTGAGCGAGCAGCGCGAGCGCTACCGGCGGCGACGCGACGTGCTGCGCCTGGCGCTGGCGGCGGCCGGTTTCGACCTCGACCACTCCGTGGCGGGGCTGTACCTGTGGGCGACGCGGCACGAGCCGTGCGGGGACACCCTCGGCTGGCTGGCCGAGCGGGGGGTGCTGGTGGCGCCCGGGGACTTCTACGGCCCGGCCGGGGCACGGCACGTACGCATCGCGCTCACGGCCACCGACGAGCGTGTCGACGCCGCGGCCGCCCGCCTTCACCGCTGACCGTGGGCGACCCCCACCCCTGGTTGATCATCCGAGGGTTGTGGTGGCGGGCGGCAGGTCGAGTGCGTCGTGAGCGTTCACGCTGGCGCGTACGGGTGACCGCGAACACCGCACTCGGCGAGGCGAGGCGGGACGGCGCACGGGGCAGCGCAGGCGGCAGCCCGGTCGATGCTCAGGCCACGTCGACGTGCACGTGGTCGAGGTGCTGGCGGACCGTCGGGTCACCCGACCCGGACCCCTCGTCGTACTCGCGCCAGCCCTGGTCGGACCGGGCCGCGGTCCAGATGCGGTCGTCGAAGATCACGGTGGTGATCGACATCCGCGCGGCCTGGGCCACCAGGAAGTGCGCCAGCGCCCACCCGCGCCGGTTGTTGGCCTCGCTGACCGGCCGGACGAAGAAGTCCACCGCGCGGCCGTCATAGTGCGCGGACCCCTCCTGGTGTCCCGACCGCACGCCACCAGGGGCGAAGCCACCCTGCGGCAGGTCGCCGAACGCGAGCTTGACCTCCTGCCGTACCGCCTGTGCCCGTGGGGTGAGCCCCTGGCCATCGGGCTTCTGCTCAGCCACCGACGGCGCATCGATGGCGCAGCTGAACGCGGCCGGGCTGTAGCCGGTCAACGCCGAGGCGAGCGTGCGCGCCCGCCCCTCGTGCGGCGCGTACGCGCTGCCGTCTGCGCTGCGTTGCACCCGCTGCGCCGCCTCGTCGATCGGCAGGCTGTCGTAGCCGTCGACCTTCTCCAACGCCGCGTAGAACTTGTTGCTCGCGTAGTAGGGGTCCATGATCTGCCGGCGCGTGCCCCAGCCCTGACTCGGGCGCTGCTGGAACAACCCCAGCGAGTCGCGGTCGCCGTAGTTGATGTTGATGATCTTCGACTCCTGGTACGCCGTGGCCAGCGCGATCGAGGCGGCCCGGGCCGGCAGTCCGCGCCGCACGCTCACCGCAGCGATGGTGGCGGCGTACCGCGCCTGCTCCAGATCGACAACCGCGCTGGCACCATCGACCTCGGCGGTGCACACCGGCTCGCCGACCAGCGGACCGACGACCTCGCGCAGCACCAGCACACCGCCGACGACCAGGACCGCCAGCACGGCCAGCGCGGTGGCCCCGGCGATCAGCGCGCGCGCGGCGAAGGATCGGGTGCCCATGGGAACGACAACGGTACGGGGGTCGGTGGGCCGCTTGGCCGCCCAGCCCGCCGCCCGGCTGACGTCGTCGCCCCTCAGTTGGCGTGCAGGTCCGCGTTCAGGTCGACGCCGCGCTGACGCGATCGCGCCTCGATTGCGCCGCTGACCGAGTTGCGCCAGAACTGCAACCCGTCGCGGCCGGAGAGCTCGCGAGCCTTCACCACCGCCCCATCGGGAAGCGTCACCTTGGTGCCCGCGGTGACGTAGCAGCCGGCCTCGATCACACAGTCGTCGCCGAGGGAGATGCCGAGCCCGGCGTTGGCACCGAGCAGGCAGCGTTGACCGATCCGCACGACCTCGGAGCCGCCGCCGGACAGCGTGCCCATGATCGAGGCGCCGCCGCCGATGTCGCTGCCGTCGCCGACGACCACACCCGCCGACACCCGGCCCTCGACCATCGACGCGCCGAGCGTCCCGGCGTTGAAGTTCACGAACCCCTCGTGCATCACCGTGGTGCCCGCGGCGAGGTGCGCGCCGAGACGGACCCGGTCGGCGTCACCGATGCGCACGCCGGTCGGCACGACGTAGTCGGTCATCCGCGGGAACTTGTCGATGCTGGTCACCTGCACGTGCTGGCCGGCCGCTTGCGCGCGCACCCGTACCTCCTCGAAGCCGTCGACGGCACAGGGTCCGATCGACGTCCACACCACGTTGGTCAGCCGCCCGAACAGTCCATCCAGATTCTGCTCGTGCGGTGCGACGAGCCGGCGGCTGAGCAGGTGCAGCCGCAGGTACGCGTCCGAGGCGTCCGCCGGGGGAGTGGACAGCTCGATCTCGCGCTGGACGACCTGGCGGCGTACGCGGCGCACGTCGTCGGCCGTGGCCAGCGCCTCGAGCCGACGGGTGTCGGCGTCGACGACCGACGGGGTTGGCTCGCCCAGCGACGGGCCGGGGTACCAGGTGTCGAGCACGGCACCGTCGGCGTCGAGGGTCGCCAGCCCGACCCCCCAGGCGGTGCCGGCGTGCTCGATCTCGGCGACGTCGGTGTCGGCGGTGTCCCCCGCGGTCTCTTGGCCTGTCATGGCGGTGACCGTACCGGCCCGGCCGTTACGGTGGCTCGCATGGTGCTGGCGACGTACAAGGACCTGTGCATCGACGTCTCCGACGCGCGTCGGATGACGCACTTCTGGTCGGCGGCGCTCGGGCTGGGTGAGGAGACGTTCGACGACGGCGACAGCCAGCTGACCGGGCCCACCCCCCAGCACGGCGTATGGATCAACGCGGTGCCCGAGGAGCGGTCGGTCAAGCAGCGCGTCCACCTGGACGTGGTCGCGGGTGCTGTGGCCGACCTGGCGGACCTGGGCGCGGAGCGGCTCTCCGCCGAGGGCGAGTTCCCGTGGACGGTGCTGGCCGACCCCGAGGGCGGCGAGCTGTGCGTCTTCGAGCGCACCGAGGTGCCGGACTACCGGCTGTACGAGATCGTCGTCGACGCCGCCGACCCTGCCCGGATCGCACGCTGGTGGGGTGCGGTGCTCGGGGGTCGGGTGGTCGACTCCGAGCGCGGCTTCACCTATCTCGACCAGATCCCCGGTGTCCCGTTCGACTCCTTCGACCTCGTGCCGGTGCCCGAGCCGAAGGCGGTGAAGAACCGCATCCACTGGGACGTGGTGGCTCCCGCGGTGCAGCCGCTGCTCGACGCGGGCGCCCGACTCGTACGGGACCGCGACCGCGAGATCGAGTGGACGGTGCTGGCCGACCCCGAGGGCAACGAGTTCTGCGTGTTCACCGGCTAGCGCGCGCCGGAGCCGGCCACGTAGGCCAGGGCGGCGATGGCTGCGACCACGATGGCCACCCGCACGATCGCTGCGATCAACAACGGCACGCGGCCGGGGGAGGATGCATCGGACCGAAGGGGGTCGGCAACGCGATTGTGAAGGGACAGCAGGAGGAACCTGCTCGCCGTCGACAGGACCACTGCGGTGGCCAGCATCAACCGGTTCGCGACCCCGAAGGCCGTGCCACCGGGCTCACCTGACGATGCCCAAGGTTGCGGTCACGAGCAGGATGCCGCTGGCGAAGCAGAGGACCGGCGCAACCAGGGCTCGCGGTGCCCATACCGAGCTCTGCGGGTTCGCGAACTGACGGATGGAGTCACCAGCCGGGCCGAATGCGTCGTCCGGCTCCTCACCGGTCTCGGCGACGTGACTGTCCACCTCGGCCACGATCTCACCGATGCGGTCGCCGGGGACGTCGCGCACGCAACCGAGTGAGGCATCGACCTGCGCAGCCGCAGGCGTCGGCGCCGTGGTCAGCCTTGGCATGGCACGCTGAGCGGCATGTCCGATGCCGCCCGTCTCGACCTGTCCGCCGACATCGTCGACCTCACCGCCCGGCTCGTCGACATCGAGTCCGTCTCGCGCGACGAGGCGCGCATCGCGGACGCGGTCGAGCGGGCACTGTCCAGCCGGGCCCACCTCGAGGTCGTACGCGACGGCAACACCCTGGTCGCGCGAACCGACCTCGGCCGCGCCGAGCGGGTGGTGGTGGCCGGCCACCTCGACACCGTGCCGGTCAACGCCAACCTGCCGTCCCGCCTGGACGGCGACCACCTGCACGGTCTCGGGTCATGCGACATGAAGGGTGGCGTCGCGGTGGGTCTGCTGCTCGCGGCCTCGTTGCCCGCGCCGAGCCGTGACGTGACGTACCTGTTCTACGAGTGCGAGGAGATCGAGGCCGAGCACAACGGGCTGGGGCGGCTGGCCCGCACCAGACCCGACCTGCTGGCCGCCGACTTCGCGATCTTGATGGAGCCGACCAGCGCCGTGGTCGAGGCCGGCTGCCAGGGCACGATGCGCGTCGATGTGATCGCCCGCGGCGAGCGGGCGCACAGCGCGCGGTCGTGGATGGGTGTCAACGCGATCCACGGTGCGGCGGCGGTGCTGGACAGGCTGGTGGCCTACCAGCCGCGGCAGCCGCAGATCGAGGGTCTGCGGTACCGCGAGGGGCTGAATGCGGTGTCGATCAGTGGTGGTGTCGCGGGCAACGTGCTGCCCGACGAGTGCCGGGTCGCGGTCAACTACCGGTTCGCGCCCGACCGTGCCGTCGACGAGGCGCGGTCCCATCTCGACGCGGTGTTCGACGGGTTCGAGGTCGAGCTGCGCGACTCGGCGCCGGGCGCGCTTCCCGGGCTGGACCGGCCGGCCGCCGCCGCATTCGTGACCGCGGTGGGCGGTGAACCGCGGCCGAAGTTCGGTTGGACCGATGTGTCGCAGTTCAGCCAGCTCGGCGTTCCGGCGGTCAACTTCGGCCCCGGTGACCCGTCGCTGGCGCACACCCAGGCCGAGCGGGTTCCGGTGGCGCAGCTGCGGCACTGTGCCGAGCGGATGCGCTCCTGGCTCAGCGGCTGATCGTGCACGGCTGGCCGCCCGGTGGCCCGCGCCTCGCGCCGATCCGTGAGTGCCGGTGCGCCGATCGGCCGATTTCGGTGACCAACGGTGCGGTGCACAGCACCTGGCTAGCCTCGAGGAGTGAGCGACCTGACGACGAACCAGCACCCGACGACGCACCAGCACGACTCGTACGAGGGGCCGGTGCTGCGCCGGCGGTCGCAGGTGCTCGGCACGACCACCGACCAGCGCCTGCTCGACCAGCCGAGCGGGTCGGAGTGGGTGCACACCGACCCGTGGCGGGTGCTGCGCATCCAGTCCGAGTTCGTCGAGGGGTTCGGCATGCTGGCCGAGCTGGGCAAGGCGATCTGCGTGTTCGGCAGCGCCCGCACGCCCGCCAACGACCCCGCGTACGCCGACGCCCAGCTGCTGGGTCAGCGCCTGGTCGAGACCGGGCACGCCGTGATCACCGGTGGCGGCCCGGGGATCATGGCGGCCGCCAACAAGGGTGCCTGCATGGCCGAGGGGGTGTCGGTCGGACTTGGCATCGAGCTGCCGTTCGAGCAGGGGCTCAACGAGTGGGTCGACATCGGGATCAACTTCCGCTACTTCTTCGCGCGTAAGACGATGTTCGTGAAGTACTCGCAGGGCTACGTCGTGTTCCCGGGCGGCTTCGGCACCTTCGACGAGCTGTTCGAGGCGATCACGCTGGCCCAGACGCACAAGATCACGCGGTTCCCGGTGATCTTGTTCGGCTCGGCGTACTGGCAGGGCCTCCTCGACTGGCTGCGCGGCCCGGTGCTGGGCGAGGGCAAGGTGTCCGAGCAGGACTTCGCGATGCTGCACCTCACCGACGACGTGGACGAGGCGGTGCGCCTCATCGAGCGGGCCGCCTCCGAGCGGGTCGCCGAGGTGCCCGACTCTCCGCGCCTGCCCGAGTAGCGGGCACGCCCGCGGATCGCGCTCGTCCAGAGTCCGCGGGTCGGCGCTCACGGGCGGTGGGGGGCAGCCGGCGGACGGTCGCCGCGGATCGAGGCCACCATCTCGAGCACCGCCCGCGTCTCGGCCACCTCGTGCGCGCGGACCATCAGCGCACCGTGCCAGGCCGCCACCGCGGTGGCCGCCAGCGTCCCGACCAGCCGTTCACCGACGGCCACGTCGAGCGTCTCGCCGACGAAGTCCTTGTTGGACATCGCCACCAGCACCGGCCAGCCGGTGTCGACCAGCTCGTCGAGGCGGCGGACCAGCTCCAGCGACTGCACGGTGCTCTTGCCGAAGTCGTACGTCGGGTCGAGCAGGATCGCGTCGCGGCGAACACCCACCCCGACCGCCCGCTCGGCCAGGGCGCACGTTCGCGTGACCACGTCGCCGACGACGTCGTCGTAGTCGACCCGCCGCGGCGGGGACCGCGGCGCCAGCCCACCGCTGTGGCTGCACACCAGGCCGACACCGTGGGCGGCGGCAACCTCGGCCACCCGCGGATCGGCTCCCGCCCACGGGTCGTTGACCAGGTCGGCGCCCTCACCGCAGAGCACCTCGGCCACCTCCGCCCGCCAGGTGTCGACGCTGATCACGAGCTCGGTGTATCGCGCGCGCACCGCCGTCACCAGCGACCGCGTTCGCCGCAGCTCCTCGGCCGCGGTGACCTCGGCACCGTGCCCGGCGCGCACGCCGCCGATGTCGACCACCTCGGCGCCCTGCTCGACCACCTGCTCGACCCGGGCCAGCGCCGCGACCAGGTCGTAGGTCGCACCCCCGTCGTAGAACGAGTCAGGGGTGCGGTTGACGATCGCCATCACGACCGGGCGGAAGCGGTCGAACCGCTGCCTGCCGAGCCGAAGCGGTGCGGGCGAGGCGGGGTCGGGCTCGGCCTCGGGCACCCGGCCAGCATCTCACCGTGGCACCATCGACCCCGTGACCTGGGTGCTGTGGGCGCTAGCTGCGGCCGTGATCGGCGGCTGCGTCGTGGTGGCCGTCGGCCGTGGTGGCGAGATGGCCGAGGCCTACGACGACCGCCGCGACGTGCTCGTGCCCGGTGACCGGGCGCTGGAGTCGGCAGATCTGCGGGCGGTGCGGTTCACCACCGCGTTCCGTGGCTACCGCATGTCCGAGGTCGACGCGCTCCTCGCCCGGCTGGCCGCGGAGATGGACCGGCCCGGCCAGGCGGCCGAGCGGCCGGACACCCCGGGCAGCGACGACCCCCCGCCAGCGGGCGACGTCACCGCCCTCGCCCGCCGGGACCCCCCGAGCAACCGGACCGACCGTGCAGGCTGAGGTTCGGCTCGCCACCGACGTGGAAGCGTCCCCCGAGGCGGTGTGGCGGTGGGCGGTCGACTGGACCCGCCAGCGCCGGTGGATGCCGCTGACCGACGTGCGCCTGGTCGGCGGTCCGGAGCTGGGGATCGGCACCAGGGTGGTGGCCCGCACCGGCATCGGCCCGGTGGGCTTCCACGACCACATGACGGTGACCGCGGTGGACGCTCCGCGCACGTACGAGGTGCTGCACACCGGCCGCGTCGTCAAAGGCGTCGGCGTGTTCGAGGTGCAGCCCCGCCGCACCGCGGCCGGTGAGCGGGCGCGCTTCACCTGGTGGGAGCGGGTCGAGGTGCCCGGCGGCCCGTTCGCCAGAGTGCTGTGGCTCGCCGGTGCGCCGCTCACCCGGCTCGCCTTCGGCTGGGCGCTGCGTCGCTTCGCCCGCGCCGTGGAATCCGACCCGGACGCTGCTGTTGCTGCACCTGCTACCGGGGCGGACGTGGGGCGGTCGGGGTCGAGGCGATGAGCGGACCGGTGCGCGGCGACGACGGCCGTGCCCGCTGCCCGTGGGGCGACGTGCCGCCCGACTACCGGACGTACCACGACACCGAGTGGGGCCGGCCGGTCACCGACGACCGGGACATGTTCGAGCGGCTGAGCCTGGAAGCCTTCCAGTCGGGGCTCTCGTGGCTGACGATCCTGCGCAAGCGGGAGGCGTTTCGCAAGGCGTTCGCCGACTTCGACCCGGCAGCCGTCGCGGCGTACGGCACGCCCGACGTCGACCGGCTGCTGGCGGATGCGGCGATCGTGCGCAACCGGGCCAAGATCGAGGCCACCATCGCCAACGCCCGGGCCACCGCCGACCTGGACGTGGCGCTGGGGGAGCTGCTGTGGGGGTTCGCCCCCGACCGCGCCGGGCGCGGCCGGCCCGATTCCCTTGCCGCCGTCGCGTCGAGGACCCCGGAGTCCGCCGCCATGGCCAAGGAGCTCAAGCGCCGTGGCTTTCGCTTCGTCGGACCCACCACCGCCTACGCCCTCATGCAGGCCACCGGCATGGTCGACGACCACCTGGCGGGCTGCTGGGTGGGCGGTCCGGGTGGTCAGCGCTGACGAGCCGTTCGGCTGACTCCGGGCCGGTGCGACCTTCCCGACACGTTCGCCGCGGGCAGGCTGTGTCCGGTTGACGCCGAGGAGCCGACGAGGGGACGACCATGCCGACCCGGATGCAGACCCGTACCGCGGTCGGCGCCAGCGCCGTCGTGCTGGCCCTGCTCGGCGCCGGGCTGCAGGCCCCGGTTCTCGGCGCCACGTCGGCTGCACCGGGCGGCGGAGCGACGACACCCACCGCGCGCGCTGCCACCCCGGCCGGCGTCCTCGACGGACCCGAGCGAGCAGTCATCGCCAAGCGTGTCATCGGACGCACGGTCAAGGACCGACCGATCCGCGCCTACCGCCTGGGGGAACGCAGCAACAAGTGGACGGTGGTCGCCATCGGCGCCATGCACGGCAACGAGCAGCAGACGCCGCGCCCGCTGCTCCACCTGCGCGACCACCTCCCGATCGAGGGTATGAACCTGTGGGTGATCCCGGTGATGAACCCCGACGGGTACCGTCGAGGCACCCGCAAGAACGCCCGCGGGGTGGATCTCAACCGGAACTTCCCGGCGGGAGCGCTACCTCAAGGACATCGCTCCGAACGGCATCCTCGCCGCCAGCGGCGGCAGTCGCTAGCGACCGCGGAACCGCGGGGGCTGCTTGGCCACGAACGCGTCGACCGCGTCCCGGTGGTCCTGCGATCCGCCGGTGCGTGCCATCTGGGTGGCCTCGAAGGCCAGTGACTCCGCCAGGCCGTGCGTGGCCCCGTACGCCAGCGAGGCCCGGATACCCGCGTAGGCCAGGGTCGGCCCGGCTGCCAGCTCCCGAGCCAGCGCGCCGGCCTCGTCCAGCAGTCGCTCGGCCGGCACCACGGCGCTAGCCAGGCCGAGCCGCTCGGCCTCGGCGGCGTCCACGTTGCGCGGGCGGTAGAGCAGGTCCAGCGCGCGCCCATAGCCGACCAGTCGTTGCAGCGTCCAGGACGCGCCGGTGTCACAGCTTAGGCCGATGCCGGCGAAGGCGGTGTTGAAGCTGGCGGTGTCGGCGACGACTCGCAGGTCGCACGCGAACGCGAGCGAGGCGCCGGCGCCGGCGGCGACGCCGTTGACGGCGGCCACCACCGGCTTGGCCATGGTGGTCAGCGCGGTGGCGATCGGTGTGTAGTGCTTCTCGACGGTCGCCCACACCTGCCCCGGCGGCAGCTCGCGCAGCGCGACCACGTGCTCGCGCAGGTCCTGCCCGACGCAGAAGGCGCGGCCGGTTCCGGTGAGCAGCACCGCGCGCACCGCGTCGTTGGCTGCGGCCCGCTCGAGGGTGGCCCGCAGCGCCTCCTTGGTGGCGACGTCGAGGCTGTTCATCGCCGCGGGGCGCTGCAAGGTGATGGTCGCAACACCAGCAGCCACGGCGTAGCCCACGGGCTCGGGGGCGTTCGTCGGGTCGGTCACGGCTGGTCCCCGTCGGGTCGCAGACAGGCGTCCACGTACCGCGCGGCGGCGGGTGCCAGCCGGGCGGACTCGCGGTCGAACAGCCGCGCGGCCGAGTGTCCCGGCCAGTCTCGCGGGAGCAGCTCGGCAGGCAGGGCGGGGTCGGTGAACAAGAACTTGCGCCACTCGTGCACCAGCTGGCTACGGGCGGCGAACTGCTGCTCGTCGCTGGCATCGGGGCCGGCGTGCTCGGTCCACGCCACTGCTTGCTTCTCCCAGCGCCCATACTCGTCGGCCAGATCGTCGAGGTCCCACACCGTCCGGGCAAGCTCGGCGGGATCTGTCCCGGCGCTGCTGGCACCGATCGCGTTCGGCACCGCGTCGAAGCAGTACGCCTGGACGCCCTCGGCTGCCAGCGACGCCGCGAGGTCGGGCGCGGGGCGGGGCGCGAGCCAGGTGTCGCCGTGCAGCGGGGCGTAGCCCAAGAAGCGCAGGGCTGCCCGGGTGCGGTCGCGCCGGCTGCGGTTGCGCACGTGCGGCAGCACCACCAGGTGCCAACGCCCGTCCCACCCCGGCGCGGTCGAAGTGCGATAGATACGCCGCGCCGCGTCGTCGAGTCGCGCCCAGGCGCGGTCTGTGAGCGCGTAGCCGGCACCTTGGTGGGTGCGGGTGGAGACCAGCCATCCCTGGCGCACCATCCGGGAGACGGCGGTGCGCACCGCGGGCTCGGAGATGTCGAGCGCGGCCAGCAACCGCACCAGGGCCGAGATCGGCGCGCGCCCACCACGTGCGGCGATGTGGTCGCCCCAGACGTCGAACAGGGCCGAGCGCGCATGCATGCGGGCAGTCTGCCGCACCCGGGCCTTCACGGCCGCCTGCGACGGTGGTATCCACCAGGGTGTCGTCCCGCGTCGGCGGTGGGGTCGCCGGACCGCATGCCGAGCCCCGCCCGCGTACGGAATAATGGCTGGGGCGCCGACGACCACGACCGTGTTGCTGCCCTCACCTGGGGCCGCGCGTGCCGGCGGTGTAGAGAAGGGATACGCCCATGGCGGCCATGAAGCCGAGGACCGGTGACGGCCCGCTTGAGGTCACCAAGGAGGGACGCGGCATCGTGATGCGCGTGCCGCTCGAGGGTGGGGGCCGGCTCGTCGTCGAGTTGAACGCCGACGAGGCTGGTGAGCTCGGCGATGCGTTGAAGGCTGTCGTCTCCTGATGTCTTGTTGTTCGGTCCCGGTGAGCCCGCGTGCTCGCTGGGGCCGGCGCACGCTCGGCCTGCCGCTCGTCTCACGATCGACCGGGTGCGCGACGGCGTCGGCTGCGAGGCGGCGGATCGTGTCGTGAACGATCCGCCGCTGGTACGGACCGCCGCTGAGGCACTGAGCGAGCTGGCTGACGTCGACCTGCTGTCCGAGGTGCTGAACACCGAGGCCGAGGGGCGCCTCGTGCTCGCCGACGCGGTCGCGTACGCCGTGCAGGAGCTCGAGCCGGCGGTCATCGTCGACGTCGCGACGCTGACCGGCGCGGTGAAGGTCGCGCTCGGGACAACACATGGGTGGGCTGTACGCCAGCGACGACGCGCTGGCCGACGCCCAGAACATCGGCGGAGCGTCGCCGGTGCCGGCGGTGGCTGGGTCGATCACGGCTGCGTTGTTCCTGCAGGCGTTCACCGACGGCCTGCCGTGGGCGCACCTCGACCTGTCCAGCGTCGGGGATGCCACCGCGGACTCGGGTGTCTACACGGTCGGACCGACCGGGTTCGGCGCTCGAGCCCTGCTCGCCTGGCTCACCACCGAGGACCCGCTCGCCGGCGTCGGCCGGCGGGCGGCCTGACCGAAGGGATCACGCCATGCACGGACTGACCGTCCGCTGGTCGTTGGCGGCCGCGGGGCCGGACGCGCTGCAGCAACTGCGCGACTACGTCGAGGCCCAGTCGTACGAGCGTTTCAGCGGGAAGGCGGGTTTGGGCTTCAAGACCTGGCGGGCGCGGGACGGGGAGTGGTTCGAGGGCTGCTACGTGTTCGCCACCAGCAGCGACCGCGACGCCTTCCAGACCGAGTTCTCCGCGGGTGCGGCCGACGCCCCCGGCAGCAAGATCATCGGGTCAGCACCGGTGCTGATCGAGGCGTGCGAGGTGGTGGCGGTCGCCGAGGGTGGCGCCGGCTTCCGCCCGGCCCCCACCTACCGCTGATCCGCGCGTTCTGGAGGCCGACCCGCTGATTGTTGGGGCGCGGGCATGCGGACGCGGGTGTCAGCCGAGCTTGCGGGCGAGGAGCAGCCCGTCGCCGACCGGCAGCAGCAGCGGCATCAGCGTCTCGTCGTCGCGAACCGCACGCCCGAGCTCGCGGATCGTTACCGTCTCGGGATCGCGCTGTGCGGCGTCGGCGACTTTGTCGTGCCAGAGCGCGTTGTCCACCGCCACCAGCCCGCCGGGGCGCAGCAGGCGCAGCGCCTCGCGGAGGTACTCGGCGTATTCACCCTTGGCGGCGTCGCACAGCACCAGGTCGTACGCCCCGTCGGTGAGCCGCGGCAAGACCTCTAGCGCGGCGCCGGCGATCAGCCGGAACCGCTGTGCCGGGATGCCCGCCTCCTGGAACGTCTCGCGCGCCATGCGCTGATGCTCGGGTTCCAGGTCGACGCTGGTCAGGACCCCACCCGGCTGCATGCCGCGCAACAGCCACAATCCGGACACGCCGGTGCCGGTGCCGATCTCGACGACCGCCTTGGCTTCGACGAGGGATGCGAGGAAACCCAGCGTGGCTCCGGCGCCGAGACCGATGGGGCTGACTCCCACCTCCTCGGCCCGGCTGCGGGCTGCCCGCAGCGCGTCGTCCTCGGTGACGAACTCCTCGGCGTAGGCCCAGCTCTGGGGCGACAACCCGCTACTGATGGCGCTCTCCCTCGACGTGGCTGGCGACAGCCGGTGGACCCGGCACCCCGCCGGTGCGCTGAAGCCTAGTGCGTCGGTGGCCGCGGCGGACAGTCGCAACCCGCTCGCTGCCCGTGCCAAGGACGACCCAAGTGGACACACCCGAGCGACAACCGGACTAGCGATCAGTCCTGTGCCAACCGTCAGCCAGTTCTAGGCGTCCTCTCAGGTGGGGGCCACACACTCACGAGTACCTTACCGAGGAGTAGCCGATGGTTGCCATCGCTCGACGCGCGGCCCTGCCGTCGCAGAGCCACGCGCCGCCCAGCTGGGAGCGGATCGTCCGCGAGCACACCCAGCGCGTCTACCGGCTCGCCTACCGGCTGACCGGCAACGCCCACGACGCGGAGGACCTCACCCAGGAGGTTTTCGTGCGGGTGTTCCGCTCCCTCGACTCCTACACCCCCGACAACTTCGAGGGCTGGCTGCACCGCATCACGACCAACCTGTTCCTCGACAAGGCCCGCCGTCGCGCACGGCTGCGTTTCGACTATCTCAGCGACGACGCGGCTGGCCGGCTGGCCGGCAACAGCTCGCCCCCCGACGCGCACCTGGTGGACAAGCTGTTCGACGACGACGTCGAGCGCGCACTGGCGAGCTTGCCCGGTGACTTCCGCGCCGCCGTCGTCCTGTGCGACGTCGAGGGCCTGTCGTACGACGAGATCGCCGACGCGCTGGCGATCAAGACCGGCACCGTACGCTCGCGCATCCACCGCGGCCGGCGGCTGCTGCGCAAGGCGCTCGCGCACCGTGCCCCGACCGGGGCGCGGACCCGGTTCGCGGGGCCACTCGACGTCGCGGGTCTCAGCGCGTGAGGTGCCCCGACGGCGCCGTGCTTGCGGCCTGGGTCGACGCTGAGCTGGACGAGCCGGCTGCCGACGCGGTTGCCGGCCACCTCGAGGACTGCACCGACTGCGTCGGGATCGTACGGGCGCACCACCAGGTGAAGCGGGTGACGACGGGGCTGTGCACGCTGCCCGAACCGGCCCCGCGCGATGCCCTGATGCATAGCCTGCTACAGCTGCCGACGGCAGAGCAGCGGCGGTTGCGGACCGTCCGCTGCTCGAGTGGGACCGCAGCGAACTCCCGAATCGCCGGCGCCGCGGTTGGCGTCGGCGTCGGTGCCGGGTTGGTCGCCGCGGCCTGGCTGGGACCGATCGGCACCGCTTCGCAGCCGGCCCCGGGCGGGGCACCACCGCCGACCGCAGGCTCCGCGGTGACGCCGGCCGGGCTGCCATCGACGCCGCCCGGGCCGGTCACGCCGGCTCGCTGGTCTGCTGACGACTGACCCGGCTGGTCACGCCGGGCAGCGGTTGTCCGTGCTGTGAGTCATGCTTGGCTAGGACACCGGCAACCAATCACTAGTCAACAAGGGTCGGCCAAGGAACGAGTCGGGCCAGGGAGCGCCGGCCGGGGGCGGCGCGGCGCAGCACGGGAGCAACCAGCGTGAGCGACGACGGACGCAGCGGCATGGGGGGCGAGGAACACACGGCGCCCCTCGACCCGCATGCCCGGGTGGGCGGCGGAGCGCAACCGTGGCAGCCTGCCCAGGCTGCGCACGCGCAGCCGGATCTGGTCCGCCCGTCCGAACCGGCAGCCTATCCGGGCTGGGGTGCCCCAGGCTGGCACGGTGCTGCCGGGCAGGACCGGCAGCAGGGGCGGGCAGCACCTGGGCACGGCCCACCACCGACCGCGCGTCCGGGCCAGCCACCGGGGCCACGGCCGGCGCGATCATTGGGTCCACCGCCCTACGCCGGCGCGGGCTGGCCGCCGCCACGGCCCGGCAGCGGGACCCCCTGGGTTGCCCTGGTCGCCGTCTCCCTGGTGGTCAGCCTCATCGGCGGCATCCTGGGCACGATCGCCGCGATCAACTGGTCGAACGCCGGCGGCACCGGTGACGACAGCCCGGTGCTGACGCCGATCGAGACCGATCCGGCGCCGCTGCCGTCGGACAACACCAACGTCGCCCGGGTCGCCGATCGGCTGCTGCCGAGCGTCGTCCAGATTCGGGTGGTCGACGGCCAGGGTGGTGCGACCGGCTCGGGCTTCGTTCTCGACGACCGCGGGCACGTCGTGACCAACGCCCACGTGGTGCGGGTCGCCAGCCGCGGCGATGGCATCTCGATCGTGCTCCCCAACGGTCGCGAGCGGGCCGCCGAGCTGATCGGCACCTCCGCCTCCTATGACCTGGCGGTGCTGGAGGTCAAGCGCCGTGGCCTGCGCGAGGCGAACCTCGGCTCGTCTGGCGCGCTGCGGGTCGGACAGCCGGTGGTGGCGTTCGGCTCGCCGCTGGGCCTGACGAGCACGGTGACGTCGGGCATCGTCAGCGCGCTGGACCGCCCGGTCACCGCGGGCGGTTCGGGCGAGGACTCGTTCATCAACGCCATCCAGACCGACGCGGCCATCAACCCCGGCAACTCCGGCGGCCCGCTGGTCGACCTGCGCGGCCGGGTGGTGGGCGTCAACTCCGCGATCGCCACCGTCGGCGGGGTGGCGGGCAGCCAGTCGGGCAACATCGGCGTGGGCTTCGCCATCCCCATCGACCAGGTGCGCGTCACCGCCACGCAGCTCATCCGGCGCGGTGTCGCCTTCTACCCGATCATCGGCGCGAAGGTCTCGACCGCGGACGAGCGCGGCGCGGTGGTCTCGGTGGTCACGGCCGGTGGCCCGGCGCAGGCGGCGGGGCTGCGCCGTGACGACGTGATCGTCGGGATCGACGACGAGTCGGTCTCGGACGGGATCGAGCTGATCGTCGCGATCCGTGCCCGGGCACCGGGTGACACAGTCCGCCTGCGCTACCTGCGCGACGGCGAGCCCGGCGTCGCCGAGGTGGTGCTGGACAAGGCCGAGGGCTGAGCACCGCGTCGCGTCCAGTCGGTGCGGGCAGGCGGCAGGGCTGCCGCTGGCTCAGGTGGCCTCGGAGTCGTACGGTGGCCGCTCGCCGAAGCCGAGCGGCTGTCGCCCCGGCGGTAGCTCCGGCGTCGGGCCGTCGTCGTCGTTCATCGCCTCGACGACGTTGCGCCGGACGATCTCTCGTGGATCGAGATCGCGCAGGTTGATGTCACGGAAGTCCTCGCCCAGCTCGTCGGCGAGGTCGTTGCGCGCGTTGTCGACCATCTGCCGGGCGGTGCGCAGGAACGAGCCCGCCTGCTTGGCCAGACCGGGCAGCTTCTCGGGACCGAACAAGAACACCGCCAGCACGAGGATCAGCAGCACCTCGGGCAGCCCCATCCCGAACATCGCAGCCTCCCTCGGTGCCCCAGCGCCGGCTCAGCGTCCGGCGGGCGTCAGGCCGAGCTGCATGCCGGCCAGACCGCGGGCCTTGGACGTGAGCTGGTGCGCGACCCGGGTCAGCTCGGTGGCTGCCGGCGAGCTGGGGTCGGTGACGACGAGCGGGGTACCGCTGTCGCCGCCGGCGCGCAGCCGCTGGTCGAGCGGGACCCGCCCGAGGACGGCGACGTCGTAGCCGAAGCGGCCGCTGAGGGTGGCAGCGACCCGGTCGCCACCACCGCTGCCGAAGACCTCGAGCCGGTGCTCGGGGCCGCAGTGCGGGCACGGCAGGTACGACATGTTCTCGACCACGCCGGCCACCCGCTGGTGCATCATCGAGGCCATCGTGCCGGCGCGCTCGGCCACATCGGCGGCGGCCTGCTGCGGGGTGGTGACCACGACGACCTCGCTGTTGGCCAGGTGCTGGCCGAGCGATATCGCGACGTCGCCGGTGCCGGGTGGCAGGTCGAGCAGCAACACGTCCAGGTCGCCCCAGAACACGTCGCTGAGCATCTGCACGAGCGCCCGGTCGAGCATCGGCCCCCGCCAGGCGACCACCTGGTCCTTGCGCGGCTTGAGCATGCCGATGCTGATGGTGCGCACCCCGTGCGCCTCGACCGGCATGATCATGTCCTCGACCTGTGTCGGCCGGCGGTCCCCGACGCCCAGCATGTCGGGCACCGAGTGGCCGTAGACGTCGGCGTCGAGCACGCCCACCGACAGCCCGGTGCCGGCCATGGCCAGCGCCAGGTTGACCGTCACCGACGACTTGCCGACCCCGCCCTTGCCGGAGGCGACGGCGATCACCTTGGTCAGGGAGTCGGCCCGGGCGAACGGGATGTCCCGGCTGGCCTGGCCGCCCTTGAGCTGGTCACGCAGACCCTGGCGCTGCTCGTCGCTCATCACGCCCAGGTCGACCTCGACCCGGCTCACCCCGGCGACCTTGCCGACCGCCGTCGTCGTGTCGCGGGTGAGTGTCTCCTTCAGCGGGCACGCTGCGACGGTGAGCAGCACCCGCACGTGCACGGTGCCGTCGGGGTCGATGCGGACCTCGTCGACCATGCCGAGGTCGGTGATCGGCTGCTTGATCTCCGGGTCCTGGACGGTGCCGAGGGCGGCGTGCACCTCGTCCCAGATGGCCCCCGAGGTGATGCTGGACGTGGCAGTCGACATGCTTCGATGCTACGTGCCGGGGCCAGCGCCGCGTTCCTCGCCCGCCGGGGGGCCTGCCGGGTCTTCTGCCGGTCGCTCGGTCTCCTGCAGTTCGTGCAGGTCACCGACGAGCGAGCGCAGCTCGGAGCGCAGGTAGTCACGGGTCGCCACCTCGCCGAGCGCCATGCGCAGCCCAGCGACCTCGCGCGCGAGGAACTGCATGTCGGCGTGTGCGCGGGCGTTGGCCTCGCGGTCTTGGTCCATGTTGACCCGGTCGCGGGCCTCCTGCCGGTTCTGCGCCAGCAGGATGAGCGGTGCGGCGTACGACGCCTGGATCGACAGCAGCAGGGTGAGGAAGGTGTGGGTGTAGGGGTCGAACTGCATGCGCGGCGGCGCGATGTTGTTCCACAGCAGCCACGCGCTGATGAACACCGTCATGTAGACGAGGAAGCTGCCGGTGCCGAGGAAGCGGGCGATCCGCTCCGACAGCTGACCGAAGACATCCGGGTCGTACGCGGGGCGTCGCACGAACGATCGTCGGGTGTCCACGGGGGAGTCCAGCCGCACCCGCCGGTCCTCACGCGCCACGGGTGACCCCCTCCTCACGCCAGCCCTGCGGGAGCAGGTGGTCGAGGACGTCGTCGACAGTGACGGCGCCGAGCAGGTGCCGGTTCTCGTCCACGACCGGGAGGGCGACCTGGTTGTAGGCCGCCAACAGCCGGGTGATCTCGTCCAGCGTCGACTCCGGCCGCAGTGACACCGTGGTGCTGTCGGCCACGGCGCTCACCAGGGTCGACGGGGCCTCACGCAGTAACCGCTGGATGTGGGCCACGCCGAGGAAGCGTCCCGACGGCGTCTCCAGCGGTGGCCGGCAGACGTAGACCATGGCCGCCAGTGACGGCACCAGCTCGGGTTCCCGTACATGCGCCAACGCGTCGGCGATGGTCGCGGTCGGCGGCAGGATCACCGGCTCGCTGGTCATCAACCCACCCGCGGTGCGCTCCTCGTAGCGCAGCAGCCTGCGCACGTCGTCGGCCTCCTCGGGTTCCATCAGGGTCAGCAGGTGCTCGGCGGTGTCCGGCGGCAGCTCGCCGATGAGGTCGGCGGCGTCGTCGGGGTCCATCTCCTCGAGCACGTCGGCGGCCCGTTCGTTGTCGAGCCGGTCGACGATCTCGACCTGCGCCTCCTCTGGGAGCTCCTCCAGCACGTCGGCGAGCCGCTCGTCGTCCAGCGCAGCCACCACCTCCATCCGCCGCTTGGACCCGAGTCCGCGCAGGACGTCGGCCAGGTCTGCGGCCCGCAGCGTGTGCAAGGTGGCGAGCAGGTTGGACGCCCCCTGGTCGGCGTGCTCGTCGATCAGGCCGCTCACGTCACCGATGTCGACGACGTGGGTCTGACCCTTGCGGCCGAAGCGGCCGGATGCTTCACGCAGCGCGACCTTGACCAGCGACCAGTCGCGGCTGCGGTCGCTCTCCATCGCCACGTCGAAGACCGCGCCGGTGACCCCGCTGTCCTTGACGGTCACCGTCTTGTCGAGCAGTTCCCCGAGCACCAGCGACTCGCCGGGTCGCTGCTCGAAGCGGCGCATGTTGACCATGCCGGTCGCGATCACCTGCCCGGCATCGATGGATGTCACCCGGGTGAGCGGCAGGAAGACCTTGCGGCGGCCGAGAACCTCCAGCACCAGCCCGAGCACGCGCGGGCGCAGCCGGCCGGTCGTACGCCCGTGCAGGGCGACGACGACGTCGCGCACCTTGCCGACCTGGTCGCCTCGCGGGTCGAAGACGGCCATCCCAGCCAGGCGGGCGACGTAGACCCTGTTCGGCGCGCCGCTCACGAGCGGTCACGTTACCGGCGGAAAGCGGTCTGAGGGGTCTCGCCATGCGCAACTGGCAGATCCCATGCAAGATGCCCGGATGAGCCAGACCCTGGAACCCGACGAAGGCACCGCGACTGCGACGCCAGCCCGCGGCGGGTGGCTGGCGCGCGAGCGGACCATCGCGCCCCCCGACTTCAACCGGTGACTGATCCCACCGGCGGCCCTCGCGATCCATCTGTGCATCGGTCAGGTCTACGCCACCAGCGTCTACAAGATCGCGCTGGTCGAGCACTTCGGCTCCAGCCTGACCGCGCTCGGGGTGGTCTTCTCCCTCGCGATCGTCATGCTCGGTCTGTCCGCTGCGGTGCTCGGCACCTGGGTGGACACCGGCGGGCCCCGCCGAGCCATGGTGGCGGCGGCCCTGTGCTGGTCGGCGGGCTTCCTGGTCGGTGCCGCCGGCATCGCCACCAGCCAACTGTGGCTGCTCTACCTCGGCTACGGGGTCATCGGTGGCATCGGTCTCGGCATCGGCTACATCTCCCCGGTGTCGACGCTGATCAAGTGGTTCCCCGACCGGCCGGGACTGGCCACCGGATGGCGATCATGGGGTTCGGTGGCGGCGCGCTCATCGCCTCCCCGGTCTCCTCGGAGCTGCTCGGGATCTACGGCGACGACGGCGCCGGGGTGGCGTCGCTGTTCGTGACGCTCGGGGTCGTGTACCTGCTGGTGATGCTGATGGGTGCCGCCCTGGTGCGGGTGCCCGCGGACGACTGGCAGCCCGAGGGCTTCGACCCGTCGAAGGGCGAGAGCAAGTCGCTGGTGTCCACCGGGCACGTGTCGGCGAAGAACTCCATCAAGACCCCGCAGTTCTGGCTGCTGTGGACGATCCTGTTCTGCAACGTCACCGCCGGCATCGGCATCCTCGAGCAGGCGGCGCCGATGATCAGGGACTTCTTCCGCGAGGGGTCCACGTCGTCGGTCGCGGCAGCGTCCGCGGCCGGCTTCGTCGGGGTGCTGTCGCTGGCCAACATGGTGGGCCGCTTCGTCTGGTCCTCGACGTCGGATGTGATCGGCCGCAAGCCGGTCTACATGATGTACCTCGGTGTCGGCATCGCCGCCTACGTGCTGCTGGCGCTGTTCGGCAGCAGCAGTGTCATCTTCTTCGCTCTGCTCGCTGCCCTGATCATCTCCTTCTACGGCGGTGGCTTCGCGACGGTCCCCGCGTACCTGCGCGACCTGTTCGGCACCTTCCAGGTGGGCGCCATCCACGGCCGGCTGCTCACCGCCTGGTCGGCGGCGGGGGTCGCAGGACCGCTGATCATCAACGGTTTCCTCGACGCGCAGGGGACGCCCGGCGAGCTCACCTCGGCCGCCTACCGTCCGGCACTGTTCACCATGGTCGGTCTGCTCGCCGTCGGGTTCGTGGCCAACCTGCTGGTGCGCCCGGTGGATGAGCGGTGGCACGAGCACTCCGACACCGTGGAACGGGCCAAAAACACCTCCAACGGGCGGGACCGGACCGGATCGGCTGGCTCCAGCGTGCCCAGCTGGCTGCTGCCGGTGGCCTGGGCAGTTGTCAGCGTGCCGCTGGCGTACGGGGTCTACAAGGTGTTGGTGACCGCCTCAAACCTGTTCACGGGCGGCTGAGCGGCGCCACCCGGCCCCCCGCTGCCGGTCACCGGCACCGCACAATGACCGGGTGCAGTGGCTGCTGGCGCTCGTCGGGGTCCTGGGGGTGTCGGCCTCCGGTCCGCTGATGGCTGCCACGGCGGTGCCCGCGTTGGCGATCGCCTTCTGGCGCAACGCGCTCGCGAGCGTCGTGCTGGCACCCACCGCCGCGGTGACCCGGCGCGGGGAGCTGGCGGCGATGGACCGGTCGCAGTGGCAGCTGCTCGCCGTGGCGTCTGTCGCCCTGGCGGCGCACTTCGCCACCTGGGTCCTGTCGCTCAAGCTCACCTCGGTCGCCTCGGCGACCGCCCTGGTCGCGCTGATGGTCGGCTGGGTGGTGCTGATCAGCAGGCTGCGCGGCGAGCATGTTGCCGGTGCGGTCGTGGCGGGGTTGTGCGTCGCGTTCGCCGGCGTCCTGCTCATCTCTGGGGTGGACACCACGGTGTCCACCGAGGCCATCATCGGGGACCTGCTGGCGCTGGCCGGGGGCTTCTTCGCGGCCGTCTACACCATCGCGGGCGGCCAGGCGCGGCGCACGCTCAGCACCACGACGTACACCGCCGTCTGCTACGGCCTGTGCGCGGCGATCCTGCTGGTGGTGTGCATCGTCGCCCGGCAGGACCTCGGTGGCTACTCCGCTCGCTCCTGGCTCGGCCTGCTGGCGGTGACGTTGTGCGCGCAGCTGCTGGGGCACTCGGTGTTCAACCACCTGCTGGCGACGATGAGCCCCACCGTGGTCGCGCTGATCATCTTGCTGGAGGTGCCGGGCGCGGCCCTGCTCGCCGCCGCCTTCATCAACCAGAGCCCACCGCTGGGCGTCTATGTCGGGCTGACCCTGATCGTGCTCGGGCTGGCCGTGGTGGTCGCCTTGAAACGCCCCGAGGAGCACACCGTCGAGCTCGCGGTGGACTGACGCGTCACGCCCGGGTGGCCGTGGTGCGTCAGCGGCCCGGTCAGTTCGCCTCGGAATCGTCCTCGTCGTCGGCCCCGGCCTCATCCCCGGAGCCACGGCCGGCGCCGACCGAGTCGGCATCCCAGCGGCATCGCCAGGTGACCCGCCCGCCCGAGCGGTAGCGGGACACCAACTTGTCGTCCTCGGGGTTGCCGGCCTTGTTCCAGTCGTACTCGTCCTCGACGGTGAAGCCGTAGATGCCGAGCATCATCCGCAGCGCGCTCGGCGTCGGCCAGCCGACCAGCACCTTGGTGCCGGCGGCGTACTCCTCGGCGGCGGCGTGCGCCTGCTTGGTGATCTCGTTGCGCAGGACCTTGATGAGCTGGCCATCCTGGTTGTAGACCCGGGTGTCCAGCACGAGGTGCCGTGGCCGGAGGGCGCTCAGCCGGGAGAACAGCTCGGGGAAGCGCAACGTGTGGTAGAGGAAGCCGAAGCACTGGATGACGTCGACCTGCAGCGGCTCGCGAGCGAGCACGCCGTAGACGTCGCCAGTGATGAAGCGGTACGACGACGCCTCGGCGCCGTACTCCGCGAACGTCTTCTCGCCGTTCTCCACCAGCTCGGGTCGGGCCTCGATCCCGGTGACGTGTGCGGCGCCGGCCTTGAGGGCGGCCATCATCCACCGGCCGTCGTGGGAGGCGATGTCGAGCACCCGGGCGCCCTGCAAGATGTCACGGTTGGCGTCGACGAGCGCCGCGTGCCGCAGGTTGAGCCGCCGCATCCCGACCGCAGTCGTGCTGGTCTCGAGGAAGCGCGGGTGCTCGTCGAAGAACCCGGGCGGGTTCTGTTCGGACGTGGGCTGGGGCATGTGTCTCTCCCGTCGGGGTCTCGTCGCATCAGCGACGCTAGCCGACATGCGCGCGGCAGGACAGGCCGCTGCCGCCGACACGCCGTTGACCACCGGTGCAGCCGAAATGCCCGGTTCCAGCGGCGGCTTCTCAGCACCCGCTCAGCCACTGCTGGCACCATTGCATCGAGGGTTCAACCGGGCGACCCGAGCGGTCGACCAGCGCCGAGGAGACGAGCACATGTCCATGCAGCCGAACATGCGGATGCCTACGCCGCCGACCGGCGTGCCGGTGGCGTCCTACGAGACGTACGAGGCGGCGCAGCGGGCAGTGGACTTCCTCTCCGACGAGCAGTTCCCGGTGCAGCACGTCACGATCGTCGGCAACGGTCTGCGGATGGTCGAGCGGGTCATCGGCCGCTGGGACCGCAACAAGGCCGCGGCCACCGGAGCAGCAGGCGGGGCCTGGTGGGGGTTGTTCCTCGGACTGATGCTGAGCCTGTTCTCCGAGGGCAGCTCGAGCCTGGTGCTGGTCATCATCGCCGCTGCCATCGCGGGCGCCGTCTTCGGCGCGGTCTTCGGCATGATCGGCTACTCGATGACCGGCGGGCAGCGCGACTTCCGCTCGCAGAGCAGCGTCGTCGCGACGACGTACGACGTGCTGTGCAAGTACCAGCACGCCGATCAGGCTCGCGGTCTGCTCGAGAAGCTCGCCATGCGCCGCTGACGCGGGGAAGCCCGTGCCCGACCTGGACAGGCTCGGCGGTTTCATCGAGCACCAGGCCGATGCCTGTGGCCGGCTCGGCTCGCCGATGTACGAGGCGCTCCTGCGCCGGGTTGCCGCCCGGCTCACGGTGGCCGGTCCGGTGCGCGACGTGCTGCACGAGCATGCTGACGCGCCGGGTCCGGCGGCCACCGGGCTGCGGCTGCTCGGAACCGTGCACCGGCTCGTGCTGGAACGCCGAGCCGGCGACCTGGCAGTGTACTACCCCAGTGTCGGCGGTCGCTTCGACGCCGATAGGGCCTGGCCGGCACTGCTGGAAGTGCTGGACCGGCACCGAGGCGAGGTGGCCGCCGGGATGCGGCGTCCACCGCAGACCAACGAGGTCGGCCGCGCCACGGCGCTGGTGGGCGGCCTGCTGCGCACCCTGGGGCCGCGGCCCATGCCGGTCCGCCTGCACGAGCTGGGGGCGAGTGCGGGCCTGAACCTGCGTGCCGAGCACTTTCGCTACGTAGGGCCCGGCGGGTCGTGGGGGCCGCCGGACAGCCCGGTGCGGCTCGACCCGGCATGGAGCGGCACCCACACCCCCCTCGGGCGGGACCTCACGGTGGTCCACCGGCAGGGATGCGACCAGGACCCGGTTGACCCGACCACCACCGACGGTCGCACCATCCTGACGTCATACGTCTGGCCCGACCAGGCCGCGCGGCTGGAGCGCCTTCGTGGCGCCTTCACCGTGGCCGCGCGGGTACCGGCCGAGGTCACCCGCGAGCGGGCGGAAGACTTCGTGGCGCGGATGCACCTGGTGGACGGCCAGGTGACGGTGTTGTGGCACTCGGTGATGTGGCAGTACGTCGACGCTGCCGAGCGGTCCGTCGTCGCCGGGCACGTACGGCGGCTGTCGGAGCAGGCGAGCGATCAGGCGCCGTTCGTCCACCTGATCCTCGAGCCGTGGCGACGGGCGGCTGGCGCGGCGCGCGAGTTCCTCGTGGTGGCGCAGGCATGGCCGGGCGGAGTGCAACACGTGCTGGGCGAGGCCCAGCCCCACGGTGTGCCGGTTCGCTGGGAGCGGTAGCCGGCGCGCCACCCGACTCGGCGTCCACCTTGCCAGCCGGGCGCCGGTGCTACAGGCTGCCGGTGTGGAGCAGCAGGTGTGGCTGGTGCGGCACGGCGAGACCGAGTGGAGCCGCGACGGGCGACACACCTCCGTCACCGACCTGCCGTTGACTGATAAGGGTGTCGAGCAGGGAGCCGCGCTGTCCCCGCGGCTGGCCGACGTCAGGCTGGACACGGTGGTGAGCAGCCCGCTGCAGCGGGCCCGCAGGACCGCCGTCTTGGCGGGCTTCGACGACGGCCGGGTCGACATCGACGACGACCTGCACGAGTGGCGCTACGGCGAGTACGAGGGCGTCGGTACCCCCGAGATCCAGCAGACCGTGCCGGGGTGGACCGTCTGGACCCATGAGATCGTCGGCGGCGAGAGCGGCGAACAGGTCGCCGCCCGTTGTGACCGGGTCATCGCCCGATGTCGTGAGCGCGGCGGGCGCACGCTGCTGGTCGCCCATGGCCACCTGCTGCGGGTGCTCGCCGCCCGCTGGGTGGACGAGCCGTTCGGCTTCGGACGGCACCTGCACCTCGACACCGCGACCGTCTCGGTGCTCGGCGACGACCGTGGTGCACCGGCCATCGCCAAGTGGAACGGCTGAGGGGCAAGGTTGGCCGCGACTGCTGGACCCAGCCGCGTCAGGGTGCGCGATCAGCGGGGCCGAGCAGCTGCCAGTCGATGAGCGCCTCGAGCAGGCCTGGCGCGGTGTCCAGGGTCGCCAGCTCCTCGGTGCCGAACCAGTCCGCCTCGCTGGCGTCGTCGCCGGCACGCAGCAGCCCACTCCGCACCGTCGCGGCGAAGTCACGGATCTCGTACCAGCCATGACCTGGCGCTGCCCGCTCCACCGTGCCCACCAGCCGGCCCACCTCGACGTCCAGCCCGGTCTCCTCCTGGACCTCACGGCGGCAGGCCTCGGGGTAGGTCTCGCCGGGCTCGACCCGCCCACCGGGCAGCGACCAGGTGCCCGCGGCCGGCGGGTTGGCCCGACGCACCAGCAACAGGCGTCCGGCCCCGTCCCACACCACGGCGCCGACACACGGCACGCGCTCGGCGCGGCCGGGCTGATCGGGACGGCACATGGTGTGACCGTACGACGTCTGCGCGGGCCTGTGAGCACGCTCTCGACGTGCGCGGCCGGGCGCCAACTGGCTTGACGGCGGGTCGTTGCTCGGTCACCGTGCACAGATGGCCTCCGCCGATCGGGACCCGGCACCGACAGCGTCGGTGTGGTGCCCGCGTTGCGGTGACCCGATCTACGTCGATGACGACGGCTTGTGGGTGTGTCATCGACACGGCCAGGTGCCGCCGCTCAGCGGTTTCAAGGAGCCGTCGGTGTTCGTCCTGCTCGAGCACGCGGCGCGGACACGTTCCGCGGGGCGGTTCCCGACGTGGGTGCCCTGGCCGCTGCCGACCCTGTGGTCGGTCAGCGGGGTCGGGGTCGTCGGTGACCGGGCTACCGTGGCGACGGTGCTGGCCTGCTCGGGCCCCGACCCGCTCGGCGGGCCCGGCGACCTGGTCGTGGTCGCCGAGGAGCCAGGCACCGGCCTGGGGGCGCACTACGCCGGCATCGAGGGGCTCGAGCCGGACGGCCGCACGTTCGCCCGCGCCGCCGACGCCAAGGTCATCGTCAGCGGACACCCGACACCGTTGTGGCACGTCGACGGCGCGACCGACCGGGCCGACGACCGGGCCGACGACCGGGCGGTCTATGTCGGCGAGGCGTCCGGGTGCTGGCTCTGGGTCGTTGGCTGGCCGGGGCTGGCCACCGCGGCCGTCCTGCTCGAGGCAACCACGCTGGTGGACATGGCCACCATCACGGCCGAGCTGGACCTGGTTCCGCTGACCGGGCTGTCCCCCCGGTTGCAGGCTCCCTGACCGGCACCGCCGGCGCTCCACCTGCCTCGATACCCTCCGTTCCGTGCGTGCTGACCTGCACACCCACTCCTTCTGCTCCGACGGGACCGACAGCCCGGCCGCCCTGGTGCGCGCTGCTGCGGCCGCGGGGCTCGACCTCGTGGCGCTCACGGACCACGACGTGGCGGCCGGCTGGCCGGAGGCCGGTGGCGAGGCGCAGCGGGTCGGGCTCGGGTTCCTGCCCGGCCTCGAGATCTCGTGCACCCTGGACGGCGGGGGTGTGCACCTGCTCGCATACGGCGTCGACCCGGAGCACCCGCCGCTGCTCGCCGAGCTGCAGCGGGTGCTCGACGGCCGCAACCGCCGGCTGCCAGCCACCCTCGACCGGCTGCGCGAGCTGGGCATCGCCATGGACGAGTCAGCGGTCCGGTCGGTTGCCGGGCCGGCAGCGGCACTGGGACGCCCGCACGTGGCCGACGCGCTGGTGGCGGCCGGTGTCGTGTCCGACCGCCGGGAGGCATTCCGGCGCTACCTGATGCCCGGCAAGCCCGCCTACGTCGCCCGGTACGCCGCACCGCTGCGCCAGATGCTGGCTCTGGTGGCCGACGCGGGTGGGGTGAGCGTGCTCGCCCACCCGTGGGGGCGCGGGAGCCGTGCGGTGCTGGACCGCGGCGCGATCGCCGAGCTGGCCCGGCTAGGGCTGACCGGCCTGGAGGTGTGGCACCACGACCACACCCACCGCGACAGTCGCGAGCTGTCCGCACTTGCCCGAGATCTCGGGCAAGTGCAGAGCGGGTCGAGCGACTACCACGGCCTGGGCAAGATCGACCACGACCTGGGCCGGCACACCACGCCACCCGACCAGCTCGACCGGCTCCTGACCGCGATGGATGCCGCATCGACGGCGGCCAGCGCCACCGACCCCCGGGTACGCCCCGCCCGAGCGGCGCTGCCGTGAGCGCGGTCGTCAGCGTGACCCTTCTTGCCGAGGTCTTTGTCACCCTGTTCGTAATCATGGATCCGCCAGGGACGGTGCCGATCTTCCTCGCCCTGACCAGCGGGCAGTCGCCCACCGCACGCCGCCGTGCCGCCTGGCAGGCCGTCGTCGTCTCGTTCGTGGTGATCGTGCTGTTCGCCCTGTTCGGACGCCAGCTGCTGAACTACCTCAGCGTCTCGCTGCCGGCGCTCCAGGCGGCCGGAGGCCTGCTGTTGCTGCTGGTCGCCCTCGAGCTGTTGACCGGCAAGGCGTCCGAGCCGAGCGCGGCGGCCGACGTGAACGTCGCGATGGTGCCGCTGGGCACGCCACTGCTCGCGGGCCCTGGGGCCATCGTGGCGACGATGGTGTTCGTGGGCAGGGTGGACGGTGCGGCCACGCTGGTTGCCGTCGTCGCGGGCATCGTGGGCGTGCACGTGGCGCTGTGGCTGTCGATGCGCTTCTCGGTGCTGATCTTGCGGGTGCTCGGCGACTCCGGGGTCACGCTGGTCACCCGCATCAGCGGTCTCCTGCTGTCGGCGATCGCGGTCCAGCTGGTGGCCGACGCGGTGCGCGCGTTCGTGACTGGTGCGGGCTGAGCAGCCCGGCCGTCCGCCATCGTCCTCAGCGGGCGCGATCGGCCACGCCCGCGACCAGCCTGGCCGGCAGCAGCCGTGCCACCCGTGCCAGCAGGCGGTAGCGGCGCGACGGGACCGACACCCGGGCACCGGCAACAAGATCGTGCAACGCCTCGGCGACCACGGCGTCGGCGTCCAGCCACATCCACCGCCGCACCGCCATCTCCGCGCCCATGCGCTGATGGAACTCGGTGCGGACGAAGCCCGGGCACAGCGCCATCGCTCGCACCCCGTCGCGACGGTAGGCGATGTCCAGCCACCGGGTGAAGCTGGTCACCCAGGCCTTGTGCGCGCCGTATGAGCCGCGCGGCAGCCAGCCGGCCACGCTGGAGACGTTCACGATGGCCCCGCGTCCGCGCGACCGCATGCCAGGCAGCGCAGCGTGGCACAGCTGCAGCGGAGCCCGCACGTGCACGTCCAGCGACTGCCGTTCCTCGGCCAGGTCGTTGTCGGCGAACGACAGGCGCTGGCCGAAGCCGGCGTTGTTCACCAGCAGGTCCACCGGACGGGTCTCGTCGGCCAGCGCCTCGGCCGCGGCGGCAATGCCCTCGTCGGTCGAGAGATCGGCGGCGACCACGCTGACGTCCGCGCCATGGCTGCCGGCGAGGTCGGCCGCGACGGCCTGCAGGCGGACCCGGTCACGCGCCACCAGGACCAGCGCGTCACCTCGGGCGGCGAGCGCCCGAGCGAACGCGAGCCCGAGACCGCTCGATGCGCCGGTCACGAGTGCACGCGCCGACGACATGGGGGCGCCGACCCCTCCTGCGGAGGACTGTGCTCGCGGCTGCATCAGGTAAGCATCTCGACCCTCGGCCCCGCCGCCAGCGGTGGGTGGGACCCTGCGGCACACTGATCACGATGACAACCACGCTGGCGATCGCCAACCAGAAGGGCGGGGTCGCCAAGACCACCACCGTCGCGTCGCTGGGCGCCGCCCTGGTCGAGCTCGGGCAGCGGGTGCTGCTCGTCGACCTCGACCCGCAGGCGAGCCTCACGTTCTCTCTCGGCGTCGACCCCGAGGTCCTGGACGCCTCGGCGCACCAGGTGCTGCTCGGCGACGAGAAGGTCGCCAACGTGCTGGTCAGCGTCGAGGACGGCCCCGACCTGCTGCCGGCCACCATCGACCTGGCCGCCACCGAGGCTCAGCTGCTGACACGTACCGGACGCGAGCACTCCCTTCGGGTTCCGCTCGAAGAGGTGCTCGACGACTACGACTGGGTGTTGCTCGACTGCCCGCCGTCGCTGGGCATCCTGACCGTGGCCGCGTTGTCGGCGGCCGACCTGGTGCTGGTGCCGATGCAGTGCGAGACGCTGTCGCACCGCGGCGTCGGTCAGCTGCTCGACACCATCTACGACGTCCGGCGTTTCACCAACCGCGGCCTGCAGGTGCTGGGTGTGCTGCCCACGCTCTACGACGGCCGCACCCAGCACGCCCGGGCCGTGCTGGAGGCCGTGTCCACGACGTACGACCTGCGGGTGCTCGAGCCGCCGGTGCCCAAGACGATCCGGTTCGCCGAGGCGCCGGCCATCGGCCGGTCGATCCTGACCACGTCGCGACGCAGCAAGGGCGCGATGGCCTACCGCGACATCGCCCGCGGGCTGCTCGCATCCACCTGATCCGCGTCGAACGGGCCGCATCGAGTTGGCCTCCCGCTTCAAACGAATGGATTCGCCGGGCGCTGAGGGCAGCGTGCGACTCGTTTCGGCATCGGTCTTGGTTAGCATGTCCGATCATGGCCCGCCCCGATGTCGCCCGTGCGCCCGTGCGCCGTTGGCGGTTGGCGGCATTTGCCGGCTCGCTTGGGCTCACGCTGACAGCGGCGGTCGCATCGGCCGCCGGGATGGTCACCGCGGCGCCGGCCGCCGCGTCCATCGGGTCTGACCAGCGGGTCGAGAGCCGGGCCGGTCAACTCCCGGCGGCCGCCAAGTCGGACAGCACCCTGTGGCCGGTGCACGCGATCGGCTCTGCTGCGGCGAGGTTGCGGGCGGCCGACCGCACCAGCAAGCGGTCGGCGGCCAGCGATCGTTCCGAGCGCACCAGCAAGCGGTCGGCGACCAGCGATCGTTCCGACCGTACCCGGAAAGCGCCCGCGGCCGTCCTGGATCCGCGCCCGCCTCGACGCTCGGGCGCAGGCCGCCGGGCGGTCTTCGACCAGTCGGCCCAACAGGTGTGGCTGGTGCGCGAGAGCGGTACGGTGCGCGCCACCTACCTGGTGTCGGGCTCCCGGCTCGATAACCTGACCCCCGGTCGGTACGAGGTGTACTCCCGCTCCCACGACGCCGTCAGCTTCGACTACAGCAGCACGATGCGGTACATGGTGCGCTTCACCCAGGGCGACAATGCGGCCATCGGCTTCCACGACATCCCGGTCGACAAGTCGGGTCAGCCGGTGCAGACCGGCCGGCAGCTCGGGGTCGCCCGGTCGTCGGGGTGCATCCGGCAGCGTCCGAGCGACGCCCGCGAGATGTGGGACTTCGCCCAGCTCGGCACCGACGTCGTCGTTGTCGCCTGAGCTGCCGTTCCGGCACCGGCCCCAGTGCCGGGCAGGTCAGTCGCCGGTGGGCGGTGTGCCCTGCTCCGTGCCGGTGCCCTGGCCGGAGCGGCGTCGACGCCGCCCATGACGCGGCTGCCCGGACCCCGAGCCGTCCTGCTGGGCCTCGGCGTCGGTGCCGGCGGCCGCGGCCGGTGCGGATCGGTTGCTGTCGGTGACCGGGGCGCCGCCGCGCGTACGCCGCCGCGACCGTGACCGGGAACGTCCCGGCCGCTGCCCCGCGGAGTCCTGCCCGCCGGCCTGCCCCGCCGAGCCTGGCCCCTTCTGGTGGCTTCGGGGCCGCCCGGCTGACCTCGTGGCCGGTGCGGTCGACGCCGGCACGACCCGTCCGGTCACCCCGTGCGGGATGCCAAGGTCGTGGTAGAGGTGCTCGGAGGTGGAGTAGGTCTCCTGCGGTTCGTCGAACGGCAGCCCGAGCTCGCGGTTGATCATCTGCCAGCGGGCGATGTCGTTCCAGTCGACGAAGGTGATCGCGATGCCACTGGCGCCGGCGCGGCCGGTGCGCCCGATGCGGTGCAGGTAGGTCTTCTGGTCGTCGGGGCAGTGGTAGTTCATCACGTGCGTGACGCCGGAGACATCGATGCCGCGGGCGGCGACGTCGGTGGCGACCAGCACCGGCGCCTTGCCCTCGCGGAAGCGCGCCATCGCCTGCTCGCGGGCGACCTGAGCCATGTCGCCGTGCAGCGGTGAAGCGGGGAAGCCCCGCTCGATCAGGTCGTCAGCGACCCGCTGGGCTTGTCGCTTGGTGCGGGTGAAGATGATGACCTTCCCGCTGTCCTCGGCCTGCAGGATGCGAGCGATCACCTCCGGCTTGTCGAGATCGTGGGCGCGAAACACGAACTGCGCGGTGGCCGGCACCATCTGCGACTCGTCGCCGGACTCGGCCCGGATGTTGACCGGGTGGCGCATGTGGGTGCGGGCCAGCGAGACGATCGCCCCCGGCATGGTTGCCGAGAACAGCATCGTCTGCCGGGTCTCGGGCGTCTTGGCGAGCAGCTTCTCGACGTCGGGCAGGAAGCCCAGGTCGAGCATCTCGTCGGCCTCGTCGAGCACCAACACCTTGACGTGGCTGAGGTCGAGCGCCCGCCGGTTGGCCAGGTCGAGAAGCCGACCCGGCGTTCCGACGACCACATCGACGCCGGTCGCCAGCGCCTCGAGCTGCGGCTCGTACGCCACGCCGCCGTAGATGGTGACGCTGCGGGTGCCGCGGCGCTTGGCGGCGGTCTCGAGGTCGCCGGCGACCTGCAGGGCCAGCTCGCGGGTGGGGGCGACGATCAGTGCCTGCGGCTTGCCCGGCGCGACCAGCTGGTCGTAGTCGGGGTCGCGTGCGGCGACCGTCCGCTGCAGCACCGGGATGCCGAACGCCAGCGTCTTGCCGGTGCCGGTGCGGGCCTGGCCGATCATGTCGGTGCCGGTCAGCGCGATCGGGAGGGTCATCTCCTGGATCGGGAAGGCGGTGGCGATGCCGACGTCGGAGAGCGCGTCGCTGATATCAGCGATGACGCCCAGGTCGGAGAAGGTGGTCAGGATGTCCTCGTTCCGTGGTGTCGCCCCGGCGGCAAGCTGCCGGTAGGTTGCGGGGGCAGTCTAGCGATCGGCCTCGCTACGCTTCGCCCCGTGCCAACGCCGTCGCCCGACCCGTTGCCGGACGCACCCGGCCCGGCACCGGCTGCGGACCAGACCGGTGCGCTGGCCGACCCTGCCTACCGCGACGCCGTCGTCGACCTGCTGGGCGTCCTGGCGTACGGGGAGCTGATCGCCTTCGAGCGGCTGGCCGAGGACTCCGCGATGGCACCGACCCTGCCGGACAAGGTCGCGCTGGCCTCGATGGCGGCGGCCGAGTTGGGTCACTTCACCCGGCTGCGCGACCGGCTCACCGACCTCGGCGTCGACCCGTACGTGGCGATGGAGCCGTTCCGCGAGACCTTCGACGCCTTCCACGCCAACACCGCGCCGCGCAACTGGTTGGAGAGCCTGGTCAAGGCCTACGTCGGCGACGGCTTGGCCAGCGACTTCTACCGCGAGATCGCCGCCTATCTGGACGACGGCACCCGCATGTTGATCCTGGACGTGCTCGACGCCTCCGGGCACGCGGACTTCGTCGTCGACCGGGTGCGGGCGGCTATCGCCACCGACCCGCGGGTGGGCGGCCGGCTGGCGCTGTGGGGCCGCCGGCTGGTGGGCGAGGCGCTCAGCCAGGCCCAGGCCGTCGCCGCCGACAGGGACGGGTTGGCCGCCCTGCTGGCCGGCGGGCTGGACCGGCCGGGCATGGATCTGGCGGCGATCGGGCGGATGTTCGTCCGGCTCACCGAGAACCACGCCCGCCGGATGGCCAGGCTCGGCCTGTCGTCGTGAGGCCGCTCAGCGAGAGATCGTGTTCTTGCCCGTGATCGTGGACGCCACCACGACCAGGACCGCTGACAGACCGATCGAGACGATCCAGAACAGCCAGTCGACGCCTGGCGTGTTGTACCAGCCCAGGGGTTGTGCGATGGCGGCGCCGATCAGCACTCCGCCCACTCCGCAGACCAGGGTCAGCCACAGCGGGATGTTGTCCTTGTCGCCCGGCGCGACGAACTTGCCCAGCAGGCCGATGATCAGGCCCGCGATCAAGACGTAGACGATTCCCATGCGTTCATTTCCTCCTTGGTGTCGACAGGTGCCGATGCCCTGTCGTACCCGTAACGGTAGTGCGCGAACCGTGCTGACCGGGGGAGGTCAGGGGTGTCAGCGGCTGCCGAACCCGACCTTGCGCACCGACTCCTCGCCGATGTCGACGAACGCCAGCCGGTCCGCCGGCACCATGATCGTGCGGCCGCGCTCGTCGGCGAGCACGAGCATCTTGCCCGCGCCGGACAGCGCCTCCTGCACGGCGTCGGTGATCTCGCTGTTGCTTTGTGCCGACTCGAGGACCAGCTCGCGGCTGGTGTGCTGGACGGCGATCCTGACCTCCACGAGGCCTCCTGACTGGGGGTGGGGACGTACCACGCCCGACTGTAACCAGTGCCTCAGTCGGGCGGCGCCGGCGCCTCGGGCGACCCGGCGCGCGGGTAGCCGCCGATCCCGCGCCACGCCAGCGCGCTCACCAGGGCCACCGCATGGTCCTGCGACACCTCGATGCCGCCGGCCAGCCAGTAGCGGGCGCTCACCTGCGCCATCCCCACGAGGCTGACCGCCAACAGCTGGGACGCCGCGTCGGGGAGGCCGGTGTCGTCGCGGATCACCGCCGCGATCATCGTGGCCGACTCACTGGTCACCTTGTCGACCCGCTCGCGTACGGCCGGCTCCCGGGTCAGGTCGGACTCGAACACCAGCCGGAAGGCTGCCTTGTCGTTGGCGACGTAGGTGAAGAACGCATCGACCGTGGCCGCCACCCGCTCCTTGTTGTCGTCGGTGGCGGCCAGCGCGGAACGTACGGCCGCGACGACGGCCTCGCATGAGGTGTCGAGGAGCGCCAGGTAGAGGTCGAGCTTGCCGGGAAAGTGCTGGTAGAGCACCGGCTTGGACACCCCGGCGCGGTCGGCGATGTCGTCCATCCCCGCCGCGTGGTAGCCCTGCACGACGAAGATCTCCAGCGCCGCTTCGAGCAGCTGCGCGCGCCGCGCCGGGCGCGCCATCCGCCCACTGCGCTGCTGCACCGGTGTCGAGGTGTCGCTCCTCTGCATGGACCAACCCTTCTCGGCGCGGACGACCGCCCGTCCGAAACGCTGATCCTAGCCCGGCGGGTCCCTCGCGGGCGTCCCACGACCCGGACGGTCGGGTCGGCCGCCGGCCGCCGGGGTGATGATCGTGGAACACCACGACCGGCCGGACGGTTCCCACAGGAGTCCAGGCACCGGCGTCGCCGGTCACCCGTATGTTGAGGAGGCCCTCGTGTCGACCACCGCGCTGCCGCCGCTCGTCGAGCCCGCCGACGAGCTGAGCATCGACGAGGTCCGCCGCTACAGCCGGCACCTGATCATCCCGGACGTCGGGATGACCGGGCAGAAGCGGCTCAAGAACTCGCGCGTGCTGGTGATCGGCGCCGGCGGCCTCGGCAGCCCGGCATTGCTCTACCTCGCCGCCGCCGGGGTCGGCACGCTCGGCGTGGTGGACTTCGACGAGGTGGACGAGTCCAACCTGCAGCGCCAGGTCATCCACGGCCAGAGCGACATCGGCAAGCCCAAGGCGGTGTCGGCCAAGGAGGCCGTGGCCGAGACCAACCCGTACGTCGAGGTCGTCGTGCACGCCGAGCGGCTGGACAACGACAACGTGCTGGGGATCTTCGAGCAGTACGACCTGATCGTCGACGGCACCGACAACTTCGCCACCCGCTACCTGGTCAACGACGCCGCGGTGCTGCTGGGCAAGCCGTACGTGTGGGGTTCGATCTTCCGCTTCGACGGGCAGGCCTCGGTGTTCTGGGCGTCCGCGCCCGGCGGCCAGGCGCCCTGCTACCGCTGCCTCTACCCCGAGCCGCCGCCACCGGGGATGGTGCCGTCCTGCGCCGAGGGCGGAGTGCTGGGCGTGCTCTGCGCCTCGATCGGCTCGATCCAGGTCAACGAGGCGATCAAGCTGCTCACCGGCATCGGCACCCCGCTGCTCGGCAAGCTGGTGGTCTACGACGCTCTGGAGATGGACTACCGCAAGCTCGCTATCCGCAAGGACCCCGACTGCGCCGTCTGTGGGGACAACCCGACCGTCACCGAGCTGGTCGACTACGAGAGCTTCTGCGGGGCCGTCAGCGACGACGCTGCCGAGGCGGCGGCGGGTTCGACGATCTCGGTCACCCAGCTGGCGGCGATGCTCAAGGAGCGCGAGGAGGGGTCCCGCGACTTCGTCCTGGTGGACGTGCGCGAGCCGAACGAGTACGAGATCAACAAGATCCCCGGCTCGGTGCTGATCCCCAAGGGTGAGTTCTTGTCCGGCGACGCGCTGGGCAAGCTCGGCCAGGACAAGCCGGTGGTGCTGCACTGCAAGTCCGGTGTGCGCTCGGCCGAGGCGCTGGCGGTGCTCAAGGGCGCCGGGTTCGCCGACGCGGTGCACGTCGGCGGCGGGGTGGTCGCCTGGGTAAACCAGATCGACCCGTCCCAGCCCGCCTACTGACGCCGCCCCGCCCCTCCCGACGATCCGCGGGTTTTGTTCGCACGATCCGCGGGTATTGGGCGGATCATCCGGGGTCTATCGTGCCGACGTGACGGTGCACCGCGAGGCGCTGGTCGAGCAGGTGCTCGACCTCGTCGAGACGGTGCCACCGGGCCGGGCCACCACGTACGGGGCGCTTGCCGACGTCGTCGGCTTCGGCGGGGCACGCTGGATCGGGATGGTGCTGTCTCGCTACGGCGCGGCTGTGCCCTGGTGGCGGGTGGTGCGTGCCGACGGCACCTTGCCGGCGTCGCACCGGCGCACGGCAGTCGAGCACTACCGGGCCGAGGGCACCCCGCTGCGTACGACGTCTGACGGCCGGGTCGCCGGGGTGGCTCTGGCCGCGATCGGACTGCCGTGCCCCGGATCGCCGCTCCATAATCCGCGGACGGTGCGTGCATAAGCCGCGGATCGTGTGACAAGAACCCGCGGATCGTGGGGAGGGTGTCGGTGGGGTCTGTTTGAGTGCTGCCTGTGCCGACATACCACCTCCGGGTCCGCGACGAGCCGGCGAGCGCGCCCGCTCCCGAGCTCGACGAGCACCAGCGGGCGGTCGTCGACCACCCGGGCGGTCCGCTGCTGGTGCTGGCCGGCCCGGGCACCGGCAAGACCACGGTGCTCGTCGAGAGCGTCGTGGACCGCATCGAGCGACGGGGCCTCGCGCCGAGCGAGGTGCTGGTGCTCACCTTCAGCCGAAAGGCCGCCGAGCAGCTGCGCACCCGCATCGGCGCGCGCCTTGGCCGCACCACGTCGGGCGTGCTCGCCAGCACGTTCCACGCCTTCTGCTACGCCCTGGTGCGCCGTTTCACCGACCCCGAGCTGTATGCAGACCCGCCGGCGCTGCTGTCGGCGCCCGAGCACGACCTGCGGCTGCGCGAGCTGCTGGCGGGCGACCATGACACCGGGCGGGTCGACTGGCCCGCCAGCCTCCGCCCGGCGCTGCGCACCCGCGGGTTGGCCACCGAGCTGAGCACGCTGATGGCGAGGGCCAGGGCGCTGGGTCTGGAGCCGTCCGACCTGGTCGACGCGGGGGTGGACGCCGACCGACCCGAGTGGGTCGCCGCCGGGCACTTCTTCGCCGAGAGCCTGGAGGTGCTCGATCAGCAGCACCAGGTCGACTACGCCGAGCTGGTGCACCGCGCGACCGTCGTCGCCTCCGACCCGGCCAACCGGGCGATGTTGCAGCGCGAGCTGGCGTTCGTGGTGGTCGACGAGTACCAAGACACCGACCCCGCACAGGTGGCGCTGCTGCAGGCCCTGGCTGGCGGCGGACGCGACCTGCTGGTCGTCGGCGACCCCGACCAGTCCATCTACGCCTTCCGCGGCGCCGACGTGCGTGGCCTGCTGCGCTTCCCCGACCAGTTTCGCACCCGAGCGGGCGAGCCGGCGCCGATGGCGGCGCTGGCCGCCAGCCGTCGTTGCGGGCCGGCGCTGCTGGCGGCCTCGCGATCGGTCGTCGGGCCGTTGCCGGTGCCGGGCAGCCTCGACCGGGACACCTTCGAGCGGTTTCGCGCTCCGGTCAGCGCCGCCCCCACGTACGGCGACGGCCGGGTCGAGGCGCGCACGTTCACCTCGCCTGCGGCCGAGGCCGAGCACATCGCGCTGCTGCTGCGCCGGGCACATTTCGACGGCGCGGTGCCGTGGTCGCAGATGGCGGTGCTGGTGCGGTCCGGGGCGCGCTCCATCCCGCGGCTGCAGCGGGCACTGTCGACGGCCGGGGTGCCCGTCGACGTCGCGGGCGACGAGCTGCCGCTGCGCGCCCAGCCGGCTGCGCAGGCACTGCTGCGCACGCTCCGGATGGCCGAGACCCTGGCCGCCGCGCGCCCGGGTGGACAGCGACCTCGGCTGGCGCCCGACGATGTCGAGACGTTGCTCACCTCGCCACTGGCCGGCATGGGGCCGGCCGCCGTGCGCCGGCTCGCCCGCGCGCTGCGTGAGCGGGACCGGGCCGAGCACGACGGCCAGCGCCGGCCACTGCCTTCCGCCCACCTGCTGGCCGCCGCACTGACCGACCCCGACCTGCTCGCCGACCTGCCCCGTGACCCGCACGGTGACGCGCAGCGCGCGCACCGGTTCGCCTCGCTGGTCGGCCGGGCCGCCGACCAGCTCGCCGACCGCACTCCCGTCGAGGACGTGCTGTGGACGGTCTGGGACGGCACCGACTGGCCGCGCCAGCTGCTGCACAGCAGCGAGTCCGCGGGACCGGCCGCCCGCGCCGCCCATCGCGACCTCGACGCCGTGGTCGAGCTGTTCGCCCTGGCGGCGCGCGCACAGCAGCGGCACCAGCATCGGGGGCTCGGCGCCTTCCTCGACGAGGTCGACGGTCAGCAGATCCCCGCCGACACCCTCGCCGAGCAGGGTGTCCGCGGTGACAGCGTCCGGCTGCTCACCGCACACCGGTCCAAGGGGCTCGAGTGGCGACTGGTGGTGGTGGCCGCCGTACAGGAGGAGAGCTGGCCGTCGCTGCGCCACCGGGGCACGCTGCTGGCCACCGACCTGCTGGGCACCCACGCCGAGCTGCCGGCGCCGCCCGGGGTGGGCGCGCAGCTGGCCGAGGAGCGTCGGCTCTTCTACGTCGCGGTGACCCGCGCCCGGCAGCGACTGGTCGTCACCGCCGTGCACGGTGGACGCGAGCACGGCGAGCAGCCGTCGCGGTTCCTGGACGATCTCGGCGTCCAGGTCGGCGACCCCGAGCCCCGACCCCGCCGGCCGCTGTCGCTGCGCGGTGTCCTCGGCGAGCTGCGCGCCCGCGCCGAGACGACCGACGACCCACGGCTGCGTAGTGCCATCGCCGAAAGGATCGCCCGACTGGTCCGCTCGGGGGTCCTGCCGGCCGCCGACCCGGCGCGCTGGTGGGGGGTGCCGCCGACGACGGCGGCGGCCGTCCCGGTACGCCCCGCCGCTGACCCGGTCGCACTGTCCGGCAGCGGGGTGGATCTGCTGGCGACCTGCCCGCTGCGCTGGTTCCTGTCCCGTGAGGCCGGTGGCGAGCAGCAGAGCACTAGCGCGCAGGGCTTCGGCAGCATCGTGCATGCGCTCGCGGCCGGGGTGCTCGACGGTGAGATTCCGGCGCGCGCCGACGCCCTGATGCGCGAGCTCGACCGGGTGTGGGGTGAGCTGCAGTTCCCGGTGTCGTGGGCCAGCGCTACCGAACGGGCGGCGGCGGGCGAGGCGCTCGACCACTTCCTCAGCTGGCACGGTGCCGAGCGTGGTCGTACGCCGCTCGGCGCCGAGGTGCGGTTCACCGTCGAGGTGCCCGTGGGTGAGGTGCCCGGCGGCGGGCCGGCTGAGATTCCCGCGGTGGGCGAGGATGCGGCCGTGCTTCGCGGTTCGATCGACCGCGTTGAGATCGACGCCGACGGTCGGGCGGTCGTGGTCGACCTCAAGACCAGCAAGAACGCCCCCAGCGCGGCAGACGTGGCGCAGCACCCGCAGCTGGGGGTGTATCAGGCGGCCGTACGCGGCGGCGCGCTCGACGAGCTCGCCGGCCGGCCGGTGAAAACCGGTGGGGCCGAGCTCGTGCAGCTGCGGGCGACGCTCAGGTCGGGCGCCAAGGTGCAGCACCAGCAGGCACCCGACGACGGCCACCCGCTGCCCGCGGACGGGCAGCTCGCCCGAGCGGTGGCCACGATCCGGGCCGAGTCGTTCGTCGCTCGCCCCGGCCCGGCCTGCGGACACTGCGACTTCCGCTCCTGCTGCCCGGCCCAAGGCTCCGGCCGCACCCTGCTGGGTGTGCCCGACGGGGGTGGTGGCCGGTGACCGCCACGTCTCCCGCGGCCCGTTTCGACGCCCTGCGCGGGGTCGGCGAACTGGTCGATCTGCTCGGCATCCCCTTCAGCGACGAGCAGTTGGCCGCCATCACGGCACCGCTGGGGCCCGGTGTCATCGTCGCGGGGGCCGGCTCGGGCAAGACCACGGTGATGGCCGCGCGGGTGGTCTGGCTGGTCGGTACTGGTCAGGTCCGGCCGGCCGAGGTGCTCGGGCTGACCTTCACCACCAAGGCGACTGCGGAGCTCGCCGGCGGCGTGCGGTCGCGGCTGCAGCTGCTCGCCGCCCGCGCCGGGCGGCCGGGCCTGCTCGAACAGCACGGCGAGCCCACCGTGGCCACCTACCACGCCTACGCCGGCTCGCTGTTGGGCGAGCATGGCCTGCGCCTCGGCTTCGAGCCCGACCTGCGGCTGGTGTCCGACGCCAGCCGCTACCAGCTCGCTGCCCGGGCCATCGGCTCGTTTCGCGGTGTCCGCGAGCATCTGTCGATCTCCATGCCGACGCTGATCGGGCAGGTCATCGCGCTCGACAACCAGCTGTCCGACCACCTGGTCAGCATCGACGACGTCCGCACCTTCGATCGCGACCTACGCCTCGAGCTGGCCGAGGAGAAGCAGATCCAGGACGTCCTCGACGTGGTCACGGCCTCGCAGGTGCGCGACGAGCTGCTCGATCTGGTCGCGGCATACCGGCTGACCAAGGCCGACGCCGGCGTGCTCGAGTTCGCCGACCAGATGGCGTGCGGGGCTTTGCTGGCCGAGCGGTGCCCACCGGTGGGCACGCTCGAGCGCGACCGCTTCGGCGTCGTACTGCTCGACGAGTACCAGGACACCTCGGTGTCCCAGCGCCGCATGCTGCAGGGGTTGTTCTCCGGTGTCGACGAGCCCGCGGGCCGGGGCCACCCGGTGACCGCGGTCGGCGACCCCTGCCAGGCGATCTACGGCTGGCGCGGCGCTTCGGTCGACAACATCGACAGCTTTCCGGCGCACTTCCCGCGGGCCGACGGCCAACCTGCCACCCGGTTTGCGCTGTCTGTCAACCGGCGGTGCTCGCGGCGGGTGCTCGTCGCGGCCAACGACCTCGCCCGCCCGCTGTATGCGGCGCACGCTGGTGCCGAGCCGCTCGTGGCACGCCCCGACGCCGGTGCCGGTCGGCTGGGCGTGCGCCTGCACCACACCGTGGTCGACGAGGTGGCCGCCGTCGTCGACGACGTGGGTCGGGTTGGCAGCCAGCGGGGTGGCGCCGACGGCGGCGGCCGCCCGTGGTCGGACATCGCGGTGCTGGTGCGCGACGGCAACGAGCGCGGCGCGCTCGCCGCCGGGTTGCGCGCTCGTGGCATCCCGGTCGAGGTGGTCGGGCTCGCCGGCCTGCTCGATCAGCCCGAGGTGGCCGACGTGCTGGCCACGTTGCGCTGCCTGTCCTCGCTGACCGCCAATGCCGACCTGCTGCGGCTGCTCGCCGGACCGCGCTGGCGGATCGGGCCGCGCGACCTCGCGCTGCTCGGCGCCCGGGCCCGTGAGCTTGCGCGGGCCGACCAGCCCGGCGGTGACAACGGGCTGCAGACCCGGCTGGACGCCGCCGTCGCCGGTGTCGACGACACCGAGGTGGTGTCGCTGTCGGACGCGCTCGACGACCCCGGTGCTCGCGACTACTCCGCCGCCGCCCGTGTCCGGTTCGCTGCCCTGTCCACCGAGCTGACCCGGCTGCGGCGGGCGGCGGGCGACCCGTTGGTTGAGCTTGTTCGCCACGTCATCGAGGTGCTCGGCATCGACGTCGAGCTGGCCGTGGAGTCCGGTCCGACCGCCGAGCTGGCCCGCGACAACCTGGCGCTGTTCGTGGACGCCGTGGCTGACTTCGCGGGCACCGACCAGGGTGCCGGGTTGTACGGGCTGCTGGCCTACCTCGACGCCGAGCTCGAGCACAACCAGGGCATGGCCGTCGTCGACCCAGGACAGGCCGACTCGGTCAAGCTGCTCACCGTGCATGCCGCCAAGGGGCTGGAGTGGCCGGTGGTGGTGCTGCCGTTCTGGTCCGCGGGCGTCTTCCCGACCCGCACCGCTCGATCCAGGTGGGAGCGCACCGCCGCCGCCGTGCCGCTGCCGCTGCGCGGCGACGCCGACGGCCTGCCGCGACTGGTGTCCTGGGCGAAGGCCGACCGCGACGCCTACGTGGCCGCCCACCGTGAGCACCAGCAGCTGGAGGAGCGGCGGCTCGCCTACGTCGCGGTCACCCGCGCCAAGGAGACGGTGGTTGCGAGCGGCCACTGGTGGGGGCGAACGCAGAAGAACCCACGCGGCCCGTCGCCCTACCTGGTGGCGTTGCGTGCCCACACCGACGCCGGGGCCGGCGCCGGGGTCGACGGCGGGGTCGGCGCCGGGGTCGACGCCGGCTGGTGCGCGCAACCTGCCGACGGCGACCCGAACCCCATCGTGGAACAGCAGCCCAGCGTGCCGTTCCCGGGTCGGCTCGACGAGGCCGTCATTGCGCGCCGACGGCTGGTGGCAGCCGAGGTTGAGCATGCGCTGACCGCCGACCACGACGGCCGAGCAGGCGAGCGGGCCGTGGCCGGGGAGCCAACGCGGCCGGTCGACCCCGACCTGGCCGATCTGGACGCCGAGATCGACACGCTGGTCGCCGAGGCCCAGCGCGGCACCGGCGACGAGGTCGTCGTCGACCTGCCGGCGCAGGTGTCGGCCAGCACCGCCATGCGGGTCGCCTCCGAGCCCGACCGGCTCGCCCGCGAGCTGGCCCGCCCGATGCCGCGTCGACCGTCCGCCGCGGCCCGCTTCGGCACCCGCTTCCATGCGTGGGTCGAGGGTCACTTCGGCCAGCAGCAGCTCATCGACCCTGACGAGCTGCCCGGTCGCGCCGACGGTGGCATCGCCAGCGACGCCGACTTTGACCAGCTGGTCACTGCCTTCCGGGGTGGCCCGTATGCCGATCGGCAGCCGTACGCCATCGAGGCGCCGTTCCAGCTGGCACTCTGCGGCAGGCTGGTCCGCGGGCGCATCGACGCCGTCTACGCCCGAGCCGACGGTGGCTTCGACGTTGTCGACTGGAAGACCAGCCGGCGGGAGGACTCCGACCCGACGCAGCTGGCGATCTACCGGCTTGCGTGGGCCGAGCTGCACGACCTGTCGGTCGACCTGGTGGGCGCCGTGTTCTACTACGTGCGCACCGGGGCGATCGTGGAGCCAGCCGGCCTGCCCGACCGTCGGGGTCTGGAGCAGCGGCTCTTCGGCGCGCAACGCCCGGCCCGGGCGGGTCGAGTGCGTCGTTAGTGGTCACCGCGGGCGCGTCCGGTGACCCAGAACACCGCACTCGACGGGCGCAAGGCGATCATCGCCAATGCACCCGCAGCACGGTGGTGAGCGCGAACGGGTCGCTGCCGCGGTGGGTGACCACCACGCCCTCGCCGCGCGGGCTGCCGGTGCAGACGGCCTCACCGCCGCCGACCCACCGGTCCCAGGCGGTCGCGAACCCCTACGCCCGGTCGGCCCGAGTTCCGAGCACGGTCGGCACCGGGTGCCACACCTGGCCGGTGGGCCGCAGCCGACCGGTCGCCGCGGCCAGACCGGTGACCAGCCCACCGGTGCCGGCGGTGGGTGGGTCGACCACCCACCGCGGCAGCACGCACCGCGGTGCCGCCATCGGTGAGACCACCTCGTCCAGTGCGGTGGCGAAGCGCGCGGACACCTCCTCGCTGACCCGGTCCAGCAGGCAGCGGTACTCACCGTCCGCGCCGATCGACACCCGCACCCCGTCGGCACCCACCGGTGACAGGCCGGCCGCTTGCAGACCGTCGGCGATCGCACACCCGATCTGGTGCAGGCTCGGGCGTCGAGCGGCGGTGCGGGCGAGTTCGCGGCCACGGGTGGCGGCGACCGCCAGCTGGATGCCGAGCGCCGCGACCAGCGTCAGCAGGGTAGCGGCGAGTGGGCCGAGGCCGAGCGCGGCGCCCAGCCCGCCGGCCGCCACGGCGAGCACGACCGCCGGGTGCGGGCGCCACGCACCGGCGCGGCCGTCGCGCACGTCCACGCCGCGTTGACTGGGGACGACCGCCGGAGCGGTGGCCCCGCCGCCCACCGCGCCGGGTTGGCGATCCCGGACCCGTACGACGTGCGCGACCGCGTCCTCGTATGGCTCGCCCACCCGCCACAGCGCAGCGATCTCGCCCCGCCGCTCCGAGCGCATCAGCATCCGAGCATTGGTCTCGTGCATGCGGTCCAGCGGCGGCGGGAAGTACGGCGAGAAGCGCGGGCCGATGTGGGCGACCCCGTCCACGAGCGCCCCGCCCTCGTCGACACCGAAGTAGCCGGTGTGCTTGGCGCACGAACCGCTGCCAGTCGTTGTCGCCCTTGGGGTGGTCCTGCTCGACCAGCAGCCGCCCACACACCTGCAGCAGGTGGTGGCACTCGTCGAGCACCACTGTCAGCGGGCCGGCGGCCTTCATGACCTCGACCAGTGCGAGCCCGTTAGGGTTAGGGTGCAGTCGTGCCATCAGGGCCTGCTCCTCGCCGCCCTCGTCGACCTCGCTGTCGGGGTCGAACGTGGCCAGCGACTGGTAGGTCAACGCGGTCACGAAGCTGCCCAGGTCGCGGTCGGGCCCGGCGGCGGCGGTGTGCTCCGGCCCCGGCAGGAACTCCGCCCAGCCCTTGATCCACTGGGTCTGGATCGCCGTGTTCGGCCCGAACACGACCGTCCGACGGCCCAGCCGGCGTGCGGACTCCAGCCCCACCAGGGTCTTGCCCGCCCCCGGAGGGAGCACCACCCAGGCGCGTTCACGGCCCTGCCCGACGGCGTTCGCCAGCGCGTCCAGCGCCTCTTGCTGGTGCACCCGGAACGGGTACGGCGGGCGTACGCCGGCCAACAAGTCGTGGTGCTGGTCGTCCCCCATGCGCACGATCCTCCCAGCGTGGCCGGTCGAGGCAGCCGACTCCCCACCCACCCCGAGTGTGGTCAGGTACGACATCCAGACGGGCTTGCGGGTGTCGTAGCTGACCAGTGTCGGGGCGGGGTCGGGGGTGGGGCGCGGCGGCCAGGGTCAGACGAATGCGCCGATGCCGGTGATCGCCCGACCGACGATCAGCGTGTTGACCTCGCGGGTGCCCTCGTAGGAGTAGATCGCCTCCGCGTCGGCGACGAAGCGCCCGACGTGGTGCTCGAGCAGGATCCCGTTGCCGCCGAGCACCTCCCGCGCCCAGCCGACCGTCTCGCGCATCCGGGCGGTGCTGAATGCCTTGGCCAGCGAGGCGTGCTCGTCGCGCAGCTGACCGGCGTCTTGCAGCTGCGATACCCGCGTGCAGACTCCGATCGAGGCGGTGGTGTTGGCGAGCATCTTAACGAGCAGGTCTTGGACCAGCTGGAAGGACGCGATCGGGCGTCCGAACTGCTCGCGCTCGCCGGTGTACCGCAACGCCTGCTCGTACGCGCCACGGGCACAGCCGGTGGCCATCCACGCCACCCCCGCCCGGGTGAGCCGCAGCACCCGGGCGGTGTCCTTGAACGAGCGCGCCTCGGCCAGCCGGTTGCGCTCGGGAACGCGGACGCCGTCGAGCCGGATGGTGGCGTTCTGCACCACCCGCAGCGCGATCTTGTCGCGCTGCAGCTCGAAGCTCATGCCGTCGGTGTCCTTCTCGACGACGAATCCCTTGACCTGTCCGTCCTCGATGTCGCGGGCCCAGATGATGACCAGGTCGGCGAATGTCGCGTTGCCGATCCACTTCTTCTCCCCGTCGAGCACCCACGAGTCGCCGTCACGCCGGGCGGTGGTGGCCAGCCCGCCGGCGATGCCCGACCCGTGCTCGGGCTCGGTAAGGCCGAACGCGCCGATCAGCTCCATCCGCGCCATCGGCGGCAGCCAGCGCTGCTGCTGCTCGGCCGACCCGCACAGGTGCACCGAACCCATCGCCAGCCCCCCGTGCACCCCGAGGAAGGTCGCGATCGACGGGTCGGTGCGCGCCAGCTCCATCGAGACCATGCCGTCGAGCAGGTTGCCTCGCCCCGGGCAGCCAGGGCCGTCGTACTGCAGCCCGGCGATGCCGAGGCCGGCGAAGCCAGGCACCAGTTCGTGCGGGAAGCTGGCGCGGGTCCAGTGCTCGTTGATCACGGGCTCTACCGTCGAGGTCATGTAGTCACGCACCCGTCCGAGCAGTTCCCGGTCGGCGTCGTCGAGCAGCAGCTCGAAGCCGAGGAAGTCGGACTCGGGGGAGTCGGTCAGGTCAGCCATGTCACTCCGCTCGGTGTTGCCGGACGGCCGGTGCCGGCCCGGACAGGAAGGCGTCGACCACCGGTGCGAGCTCGGCGCTCTCGGTCAGCACGCCCAGGTGCCCGCCGGCGTACACGTGCAGCCGCGACCGTGGGATCAGCCGCGCCATCACCTTGGCGTTGACCAGCGGGACGATCGGGTCGTCGTCGCCGGCGAGCAGCAGCGTCGGCTGCCGCAGCAACGGCAGGCACGGCAGGCTGGTCCAGCCGGCGGTGGCGGCCAGCTGGTAGTAGTAGCCCCGTCGCGGACCGGCGCGGGTCGCCGCATGCAGCAGTTCGGCGGCCCTCGCCGGGTCGGTGCGCACGCTCCCGCCGTAGATCTCTGCGGCGATCAGCCGCGCGTAGGTGGGGTCGCGGTGCCGCCGTGGCGTGAACATCTTGGCGAGCACCCGCGGGTGCGCCGGCACCATCAGCGAGCCGGTCCCGGTGGCCACCAGCACGACGCGGCGCACCCGCCGCCGGCACTGGACGGCCAGCTGCTGGGCCAGCCCGCCGCCCCATGACAGTCCCAGCACGTCGAGCTCGCGGTGCCCGAGCTGGGCCGCTACGGCCGCCACCCACGGGGCCAGGCTCGCCAGCACGTACGGCGTGCGCGGCAGCGGTGACCCGCCGACGCCCGGCACGTCGAAGCGGATCACCCCCCGGTCAGGGTCGAGCGCATCGACCAGCGGCTGCAGCACCTCGAGGCTGGCACCGATGCCGTTGCACAGCAGCAGCGGCGGCTCGGCAGCCAGGCGCCCACGGGCGGGCCGCACCGACACCCGCACCTGCACCCCGCGCACCGTCAGCGAGCGCAGCCGGTCGCGCCGCCGCGCAGCGCTGGCGGGCACGCGCGGGTGCTCGGCCGCTGCGTTGGGGCTCGCTGACTCGTCGCCCGGGCGCCACCGCTGCCGGTCAGCGGTCGTGGACATAGGTCCCCGGCGCCGGGCAGATCGCCGGGTAGGCGGCTGACCCCATCCGTCGCGGCTTACCCCGCTCCGGCCCGGTGCGTTGGCTCAGCCACTCGACGAAGTCGGTCCACCAGCTACCCGTGACCGTGTCGGCGGACTCCAGCCACTGCGCCGGGTCGGCCGGGTTCTGCTCGGCGGTCTGAAAGCTCGCCTTGGGGTTATCGGGCGGGTTCACCATCGAGGCGATGTGGCCACTGGTCGACAGCACGAACCGGGACTCGCCGCCGAGCAGCTGGGTGGTGCGATAGCACGACTGCCAAGCGCACAGGTGGTCGGCGATCCCGGCGACGACGTAGGCGTCGGTGTCGACCTTGCCGAGGTCGACCGGCGAACCGAGCATCGTGGATCCGCCGGGCTCGGTGAGCCCGTTGGTGACCGCGAGCTCGATGAAGTCCCGGTGGGTCGCCGCGGTCAGGCGTACCGGGTCGGCGTTCCAGAACAAGATGTCGAACGCCTTCGGCGCCTTGCCCAACAGGTAGTTGTTGACCCAGTAGTTCCAGATCAGGTCGTTGGGACGCAGCCACGCGAACACCTCGGCCAGCGCCGCACCGTCGAGGTAGCCCTTGCGCTGCGACGCCGCGGTCGCCGCCGCAGCCACCTTGCGCGACAGCAGCGCGCTTGGCAGACCCGCCCTGGCCTGGTCGAGGACGGTGACCGCCAGGCCGAGCGCGGCCACCCGGTCCAGCTCGCCGACGTGGGCCAGGTGTCCCAGCAGCATCGACGCGATCATGCCGCCGGCGCACAGCGCGAACAGGGCCACCTTGTCTTCACGGCAGATCACCTTCAGCGCGTCCATCGCCTCGATGATCGCCTGGCCGTAGGTGTCCAGCCCCCAGTCGGCGTGCCGCGCGTCGGGGTTGCGCCACGAGATCACGAACACCTGCTGCCCGCTGCGGACCAGATGCTCGACCAGGCTGCGCTGCTCGGCGATGTCGATCACGTAGAACTTGTTGATCGTCGGCGGCACGATCAGCAGCGGCACCCGCCGGACCTTCGACGTCTGCGGGGCGTACTGGATGAGCTCGAAGACGTCGGTACGCAGCACCACCTCGCCCGGGGTCACGGCGAGGTCCTTGCCGACCTCGAAGGCGTCCGGCTCGACCATCGCGGGCACCCGGGGGGCGGTGGAGAAGTCTCGCACCAGCCGCCGGGCGCCCTCGACCAGGTTGCCACCACCGGTGTCGATCCCTGCCTTGAGCACCAGCGGGTTCAGCAGCGGGTTGTTGCTCGGCGCGGAGGCCTCCACCAGGTTGTCGACCACGAATCCCATCCGCTGCCGGTCCCCCCAGTCGAGGTCGGCGTCGTCGACCAGCCCGCGTGCTGTAGAACCGACCGCGAGGTAGGTCTGCACCGCGCCCCGGAGCAGCGGGTTGTGCGACCAGCCCGGCTCGCTGAAGCGACGGTCCTTCTCGTGCGGTGCCAGCTCGGAGCGGCCGAGCCCGATCCGGGCCAGCTCGCCGAGCAGGTGGCGGCCCCGGCCCGCGACGCGGCCCGGCCGGCGGGCCAGGTTCGCGGCGAAGCGCAGGCCGGAGACGCCGGGCACGAAGCGCCGTACCGGGCTGAGCGCGGCATCGGCGAGCAGCAGGTCGAGCGGGGCGGCCGCGGCGCTGCCGTCGTCGTCGACCTTGTGGATGCGCTGCTCGGCGCCGGTGGTACTCATCCGGCGCCGGTCTGCGTCTCCGCCTCGGGCGGGCTGACCTCGCGGCGCAGGATCTTGCCGGTAGGCCCCTTCGGCAGCTCGTCGACGATCCACAGCTGTCGGGGGTACTTGTAGGCCGCCAGCCGCTCCTTGGCGAACGCCCGCAGGTCCTCCTCCGAGGCGTGGGTGTCCGGTTTGAGCGC
>JBBSNM010000008.1:0-49906 GCA_038232655.1 Propionibacteriales bacterium
CTGCTCGAGGTCGAAGCCGGCTGGCGCGACATGAAACAGATCCTCGACCTGCGCCCGGTCCACCACCGCCTCGAGGACCGCATCCGCGCCCACGTCATCTTGTGCTGGCTCGCGCTGCTGCTGATCCGCATCGCCGAGACCCGCACCGCCGACACCTGGACCAACCTCCGCCGCGAACTGCAACGCCTGCACGTCGGCTACTTCACCGGCCCCGCCGGCAGCTACCACCAGACCACCGAGCCCACCGCGGCGCAGCGGCGCATCCTGTCCCAGCTCGACATCCCCCCGACGCCCCGGATCCTGCAACTCAACACCACCAGCTGAGCGAATCCCCGCCCGGACTAGTGACACGCCGTGTCACCGGGCCAACACGCGTTTCCGCAGGTCAACCCCCACATTCGCGTCACCCGACGATCAACGAGCTGCGGAACTCCGGCACGAACGCGGAGTCGCTGACCAGCTGCTTGGTGCCGAGTGACACGCCAGGACTGATGAGCACGACCGCGACCGTGCTCCAGACAGCAACGGCGCCGAGTCCGGCCGTCAGACCACGGTGCATGGGCGTCCCTCCGCGTCGGCCTGGACCGGATGATTACTTGTAGTGGTCACAACACTACTTTACGTAGTCTTGCGACGCCAAGGGCTGCTCCCTGCGATGGGAGCCTTCGCGGCGGTCGTCCTAGCTGGTCCCCAACCGTTCGGACCCGCCGGGCGCCGCAGACCGAGGTGGGTCGCAGCGGCGAGAGCGCCGGAGCCGGTAGAGAACGTGGCGACGAAGCGGGCCGGTCGCAACAGCGGGATGGTCGAAGTCGTCGGCGAGGTCGCAGGTCATGCCGAGGCGCTCCATGACCGCACGCGACGGCCGGTTGACAGCCGCTGTCATCGACACGATCTCGCTCAGACCGACGACGTCGAAGCCGTACGCCACGGCCGCGCGGGCCGCCTCGGTCGCGTACCCCCGGTGCCACGCCCCGCGGGCCAGCCGCCACCCAACCTCCACCGCACCAGCGTGCGGATTGGTGTCCGGCGGCCGCCAAATGCCGGCAAATCCCAAAAACGCGGGTCCACCCTTGACCTCGACGACCCACTGGGAGAAGCCGTCGGTGGCGAATCCCCTTTCGAACCGGTCGACGAGTGCGTCGGAGTGCTCGCGAGACAGCGTCCCGGGGAAGTAGCGCATCACCTCGGGGTCGGCGTTCATCGCCGCGAACGGGTCGCGGTCGGCCTCGGTCCACCTGCGCAGGACCAGGCGCTCGGTGCTCAGTGACGGCTCGTCTCGCATGTTCGGGTGCGAATGTCGCGGATGAGGGTGGCGGGGACGGTCAAGCGGTCGCGGCCAGGACGGTTGTCACCGTTCTCGCGGGTTGGTCCCAGTGCGGGAAGTGCCCGCAGGCGTCGAACAGCTCGAGGCGGGCATCGGGGAAGAGCGCCTGCGCCCGGCTGGCCTGGGAGACCAGGGTGACCCGGTCCTGCTTGCCCCAGACGATGAGCACGGGCCCGGGCAGCGTGCCGCTCGGCGCACCCTCCTGGTCCGGCCCCGTGGACAGCGCTTTGATCGCCGGCCGGGCGCCGGGCGAGTCGGCCAGACCCTGGAGCTGGGCGGTGGCGAAATCCGCCGGGACCGCCCACGGCCGCGCGGACAGCTGGGCGAGCAACGCAGTGCGGCCGGCCGACGTGCCGAGGACGGTCGGCAGGGTCGGGCGGACCCGGCGTACGAGAGCCACCGATGCCGTCAGCGTCGCGCCGAAGGCCTGCTTCTGCCGCGGGGTCCAGAAGCCGCCCGGGTCGAGGGCGACGATCGAGCGGCCGAGTCCACGCCGCGCCATCTCCAGCACCAGGCGGGCTCCGAAGGAGCTGCCGACCAGGTCGGCTTGGTCGATCCCCTCCGTACGCAGGTGCGACTCCAGCTCGTCGGCATAGCGCGCGAACGTGACCTCGCCGTCGAGGGGCGGCGTCTCACCGAAGCCGGGGAGGTCCAGGGCGACCACCTCCCGTTCGGCTGCGAGACCGTCCAGGACGAACCGCCAGCCGCTCATGTCGGCGATGCCGGGGACGAGCACGAGCGGGCGCCCGGAGCCGGTGCGGACGGTGTGCATAGGTCGGCCCTTCGCCGGGAGACTGCCCGGGCAGCCACGGTGCGTGGGCCCTTGGTGGCCTATTCACCGTAGCACCAAGTGCGCGGATGGGGGCCAGCGGTGGCGCGGTTGCTGGGCCGGTTCGCGACCGCCACTAGGGTGCCGCGGTGGTCGTGGTTCTCGCGCTCGGGTGCGCGCTGTCGTACGGAGTGTCGGACTTCGTCGGCGGCCTGCTCGCGCGCCGCATCAGCCCGTGGGCGGTGGCAGTCGTAGGCCAGGCCGCCGCAACCGTGCTGACGCTGGCGTTGGCACTGGTTGTCGGCGGCGACCCGACGGCCAGCGACTGGGCCTGGTCGGCGCTGGCCGGGGTGGGCTCCGGCGCCGGCGTCGCCTTTCTCTACCGCGGGCTCGGCGCCGGCTCGATGAGCGTGGTCGCGCCCGTGTCGGCGCTGCTCGCCGCCCTGGTCCCCGTCGCGGTCGGCGTCGTGACCGGCGAACGGCCCGCCACGCTCACCTGGCTGGGGGTCGCGTGCGCACTACCGGCAATCTGGCTGGTGTCGAGCGTGGGTGAGGACCACCACGCTGAACCGACAGGCCGGCGCCGCCGCGCCGATCTCATGGACGCAACGCTGGCCGGGCTCGGCTTCGGTGTGTTGTTCGCCTCGCTGGGCCAGGTGCCAGACGGGGCTGGCTTCGGGCCATTGACGTTGACCCAAAGCGTCGGCGTCGCCACGACGATCGTGCTGGCGACGGCGCTCGGGGCGCCGTGGGTGCCGCGTGGCCGCACCGCGGTTCACGCAGTCTGGGTGGGCGTGCTCGGCATGGCCGCCACGGTGCTGTTCCTGCTGGCCACGCAGACCGGTCTGCTGACGGTGGCCGGCGTACTGGCATCGCTCTACCCGGCCTCCACGGTGTTGCTGGCCGCTGTGGTGCTGCACGAGCGGATCGGACGTGGCCAGGGGGTCGGTCTGGCGCTGGCGGCTGTCGCCGTCGCCCTGGTCGCCGCCGGCTGACCTACGCCCCGCTTCCCTCCAAGTTGTCACTACCACGTTGCGTGAGAACGGCATTCTGCCGGTGACAACCTTGGGGGGTCAGGCGGCCAGCGTCCGCAGCGCCGAGGTGAAGAAGCCCAGCCCGTCGGTGCCCGGCCCACACAACGACTCCACCGCGTGCTCGGGGTGCGGCATCAGCCCGACGACGTTGCCCTCTGCGTTGGTGATGCCGGCGATGTCGCGCACCGAGCCGTTGGGGTTGCCACCGACGTATCGGACCACGACCCGCCCGTCCCCCTCGAGCCGGTCAAGGGTGCCAGCATCGGCGACGAAGCCGCCCTCGCCGTTCTTGAGCGGAACGACGACCTCCTGCCCCGCCTCGTACGCGGTCGTCCACGCGGTCGCCGAGCTCTCGACGCGCAGCCGCTGGTCGCGGCAGACGAAGCGGCGGTGGTCGTTGCGGATCAGCGCACCCGGCAGCAGGTGCGCCTCGCACAGCACCTGGAAGCCGTTGCAGATGCCGAGCACCGGCATGCCACCACCTGCGGCCGCGACCACCTCGGCCATCACCGGCGCGAAGCGGGCGATCGCCCCGCAGCGCAGGTAGTCGCCGTACGAGAAGCCGCCCGGCAGCACCACCGCGTCGACACCGCGCAGGTCGTGGTCGCCGTGCCACAGCGGCACCGCCTCGCCACCGGCGATCCGCACCGCGCGGGCCGCGTCGACGTCGTCGAGCGAGCCGGGGAAGGTGACGACGCCGACCCGCATCAGCTCTCGACCCGCACGTCGAAGTCCTCGATGACCGGGTTGGACAGCAGGGTCGCGGCCATCGCCCGCACCTGCTCGAGCCGCTCCGGCGTGACCTCGCCGTCGAGCGCGAGCTCGAACCGCTTGCCCTGCCGGACGTCCGTCACACCCTCGAAGCCGAGGCGCGGCAGCGCGCCGTGCACCGCCTTGCCCTGCGGGTCGAGAATCTCGGGCTTCAGCATCACGTCGACGACGACGCGGGCCATGGGCTGCTCCAGGGACGGCGGGGCATTGGACCGGGTGCGCCAGCACGGGGCGCACCGGCAGTCTAGTGACCGGTCAGCCCGCGCCCCCCTCACTCCGGCTGGCGGGTGCTGCGGTTGTGGGTGTCGACAAGGTTGGCCGCGACGACCGCGAGCTTGGTGTTGGAGTCGCGAGAGCTGCGTACGAGGTACTGGAAGGCCTGGTCCTCGTCGACGCCGAAGCGCTCCATCGCGATCCCGATCGCCTGCCCGATCACCTTGCGCGACAACAGCCCCTGGTTCAGCTGCTGCTCGGTGCGCGCCTGACCGAACGCGATCCCGGCATGGGTCGCGAACAGCCGGGCGATCTGCTCCGCCTCGCGGTCGAAGACGTCCGCCCGGTCGGAGTAGCAGTTCAGGGCGCCCAGGTTGTCGACCGAGGTGTAGAGCAGGAAGGCCATCCGCGAACGCACGCCGATGTCGGCGATGGCCGCGGAGAACTTCGGCCAGCGGTGCGGGTCGTGGAGGTTGTCGACCTCGACCGGCCGCTGGCGATACAGGGTGTCGAGACACGGCCCCTCACCCAGCTCGTACTGGATGGCGTCGATGCGGCGCGCCCGGTCACCGGTCGCCGCCGCCGTCTCCACCAGCCGATTCTTGTGGACGATCGAGATACTCACGTCGTCCGCGCCCGGCACCGTGTCCCGCGCGGTGACCACGATGGCGTCCAGGGTGTCTTGCAGTGTGTCGCTGGCCTCGAGGGTGCGCGCGACGGCACCCATGTCTTGGGCCAGCTTCTTGGTTTCGGTGGCTGTCGTCATGGCCCTGCACCCCCAGCGAGGCAGTGGGCGTGTCGCGCCGGCAGCGCCCGCGCGACCGGTGTGGTCAACGTACTCCTGCCGGGTGCCCGGCGGGGAGATCGCGGCGATGTTGCTGTGCCCGGGTGGGCCGCTCGATACCTTGGCTGGAGCCGGCTGGAGGTCTGGGTCCAGCAGCGTGCCCAGGCCTCCAGTCGGCCCGGCGCGACGCTCAGCTCAGCCCCATACGCCAGCGCGGGCCCGTTTGCGGCTCACTTGGTGCCATCCGCACCAGTGTCGGGGCGGGCTGGGTGCGCACGGGACCGAGTGGCGTGCCGGTCCGGGTCTCTCAGCCGAAGGCGGTGCCGGTGAGCCGCTCGTACACCTCCAGGTAGCGCGCACGAGTCTGCTCGACCACGTCGTCGGGCAGCCGCGGCGGCGGTTCGTCCAGGTCCCGGCGCCAGCCGCTCGCCGGTGACGTGAGCCAGTCCCTGACGTACTGCTTGTCGTACGCGGGCTGCGGCCGGCCAGGCTCCCACCTGTCGGCCGGCCAGAAGCGTGACGAGTCCGGGGTCAGCACCTCGTCGGCGAGCACGATGGTGCCGTCGACGCGGTGGCCGAACTCGAGCTTGGTGTCGGCCAGCAGGATGCCGCGGTCGCGGGCGACCTGGTTCGCCCGGTCGTAGATCGTGAGGGTCAACCGCCGCAGCTCGGCGGCCTTGTCGACACCCACGGTCGCCTGCACCGCGTCGTAGGAGACGTTCTCGTCGTGGTCGCCGTACGCAGCCTTTGTCGCGGGCGTGAAGATCGGCTCGGGCAGGCGGGAGCCGTCGACCAGGCCCGCCGGCAGGTCGACGCCGCAGATCGCACCGGTGGCCTGGTAGTCGGCCAACCCCGAGCCGGCCAGGCACCCGCGGGCGACACACTCCACGGGATACATCGCCAGCCGCTCGCAGACCACCGCACGGCCGCGCACCTGCTCCGGAACGTCGGTGCTCACCACGTGGTGGGGCACCAGATCAGCCAGCTGCTCGAACCACCACAGCGACATCGCGGTCAGCACGGCGCCCTTGTCGGGGATGCCGGGCTCGAGCATGTGGTCATAGGCGCTGATCCGGTCGCTGGCGACCATCAGCAGGTGCCCGTCGGGCAGCTCGTACAGGTCGCGCACCTTGCCCGAGTGCAGGTGGGTGAGGCCGGGCAGGGCCGGCTGCGGGCCGCTCACAGGATCGCGCCGGGCGCGTACGCGGCGGCCTCGGGGTGCTCGCGCACGACGTGGTCCACCCGGGCCGCGACGGCGTCGACCTGGTCGGCGGCGCTGCCGGTGAACGACAGCGGCTCCCCCACGAGGCCGTCGAGCTGGTCGCGGGTCAGCCCGAGCCGGGCATCGGCGGCCAACCGGTCGAACAGGTCGTTGGCGGCGGCGCCCTGCTCACGCATCCGCAGCGCGACGGCGACTGCGTGCGCCTTGATTGCCGCGTGCGCCTGCTCGCGCCCGACGCCGGCCCGCACGGCGGCCATCAGCACCTTGGTGGTGGCCAGAAACGGCAGGTAGCGGTCCAGCTCGCGGGCCACCACCGCCGGGTAGGCGCCGAAGTCGTCGAGCACCGTGAGCACGGTCTGGAACAGCCCGTCGGTGGCGAGGAAGGCCCCCGGCAGGGCGACCCGGCGCACCACCGAGCACGACACGTCGCCCTCGTTCCACTGGTCGCCGGCCAGCTCGCCGGCCATCGACAGGTAGCCGCGGACCACGACCGTCAGCCCGTTGACCCGCTCGGCGGACCGGGTGTTCATCTTGTGCGGCATCGCGCTCGAACCGACCTGGCCGGGGCGGAAGCCCTCGGTGACCAGCTCGCCGCCGGCCATCAGCCGGATGCTGGTGGCCAGGCTGGACGGGGCGGCAACCGTCTGCGCCAGGGCCGCGACGACGTCGAGGTCGAGCGAGCGCGGGTAGACCTGGCCGACGCTGGTGAGCACCCTGGTGAAGCCCAGGTGCTCGGCGACCCGCTGCTCCAGCGCGGCCAGCTTGGCGGGATCGCCGCCCAACAGGTCGAGCATGTCCTGTGCGGTGCCGACCGGACCCTTGATGCCGCGCAGCGGGTAGCGCGCCAGCAGCTCCTCGAGCCGCTCGTGGGCGACCAGCAGCTCGTCGGCCACCGTGGCGAACCGCTTGCCGAGCGTCGTGGTCTGCGCGGCGACGTTGTGGCTGCGCCCCACCATCGCCAGCTCGCGGTGCTCGACGGCGCGCCGCGCGAGCCGCGCCAGGGTGGCGACGACGCGGTCGCGGACAAGGGCGAGCGACTCGCGCACCTGCAGCTGCTCGACGTTCTCGGTCAGGTCGCGGCTGGTCATGGCCTTGTGCACGTGCTCGTGGCCGGCCAGCGCGTTGAACTCCTCGATACGCGCCTTGACGTCGTGGCGGGTCACCCGCTCGCGCTCGGCGATCGAGGCGAGGTCGACGCCGTCCGCGCCGAGGTCGGCCACCTTCTCGTACGCCTCGACGGCACCCGGTGGCACGCTGACGCCCAGGTCGGCCTGGGCGCGGAGCACCGCCAGCCACAACCGACGCTCAAGCACGACCTTGTACGCCGGCGACCACAGCCGCGCCAGCTCAGGCGAGGCGTAGCGGGTCGCCAGCACATCGGGCACGACATGGTCGTCGGACTGGCTCGGGCTCACGTGCTCATTCTCACGCATGCGCTCGCGGGCCGTCGGTGGGCTGGGCCGTCCGCGACCGTGCCACCCGCTCAGTGGTCAGCTACGACAAGTTTCCCGGCCGCAAGTTGTCGTCCGTGACCACATACGCCCGCGGGGCCGGCGCGGCAACCCGCCCGTCAGCGGTCAGCGGCGATGTCGGTGCGGTGGTGCGAGCCAACCAGCTCGATCCGGCCCACCCCGTCGTACGCCCGCGAGCGGGCCTCGGCGACGTCGGACCCGACTCCGACCACCGCCAGCACCCGTCCACCGGCCGACACCAGCCCGGACCCCTCGGCCCGCGTGCCCGCCTGCACGACGTGCACCCCGTCGAGCGCCTCGGCCGCCTCGAGACCGGTCACCGGGTCACCCGTGCGCGGTGACGCGGGGTAGCCGGCAGCGGCCACCACCACCGCCGCCGCCGCGACGTCGCGCCAGCGCAGCGGCTCGGCCTGGTCCAGCCGGCCGGTGGCCGCGGCCAGCAGCAGCGTCCCCAGGCACGGCTCGAGCAGCGGCAGCACCACCTGCGTCTCGGGGTCACCGAAGCGCACGTTGAACTCCACCACCCGAAGCCCGCGCGTCGTCAGCGCCAGCCCGGCATAGAGCAGCCCGACGAACGGCGTCCCGCGGCGCGCCATCTCGCGCACGGTGGGCTGCAGCACCCGGTCGGTGACCTCGCGCACCAGCCCTCGCGGCGCCCACGGCAGCGGAGCGTAGGCCCCGATCCCACCGGTGTTCGGCCCGGTGTCCCCGTCGCCGACGCGCTTGAAGTCCTGCGCCGGCAGCAGCGGCACCACCGTCTCGCCGTCGCACAGCGCGAACAGTGACACCTCCGGCCCGTCGAGGTACTCCTCCACCACCACCTCGCCGCCACCGGCCAGGCAGGCCTCGCCGTGCGCCACGGCTGCGGCGCGGTCGTCGGTCACCACGACGCCCTTGCCCGCGGCCAGACCGTCGTCCTTCACGACGTACGGCGGGCCGAAGGCGTCCAGCGCGGCCTCGACCGCCGACGGCGAGCTGCACACGTGTGCCAGCGCCGTCGGCACCTCGGCGGCGGCCATGACCTCCTTGGCGAACGCCTTGGACCCCTCCAGCCGGGCCGCCTCCTCCGACGGCCCGAAGCAGGTGACACCGGCGGCGCGCACAGTGTCGGCGACCCCGACGACCAGCGGCGCCTCGGGCCCGATCACGACCAGGTCGACGCCCAGGCGCACGGCCAGCGCGGCCACTGCGGCGCCGTCGAGCAGGTCGACGTCGTGCAGGGCAGCGACCCGCGCCGCACCCGGGTTGCCCGGCGCCACGTGCAGGGCGTCGACGCTGTCGTCGGCGTCGAGGGCCAGTGCGAGCGCGTGCTCGCGACCGCCGGACCCGACTACGAGGACGTCCACGGGCGAGCAGCGTACGCGCCGCTCAGATCAGGTCGTGCAGCACGACCGACTCGTCGCGGTCCGGTCCCACCCCGACCACCGATATCCGCGCGCCGATCATGTCCTCGACCGTGCGCACGTACGCCTGCGCCTTGGCCGGCAGGTCGTCGAAGCTGCGCACGCCGCTGATGTCCTCCCACCAGCCGGGCAGCTGCTCGTAGATCGGGGTGGCGTGGTGGAAGTCGGTCTGCGTCATCGGCATCTCGTCGTGCCGCACGCCGTCGACGTCGTAGGCCACGCACACCGGCACCCGCTCCAGCCCGGTGAGCACGTCGAGCTTGGTGAGCACGAAGTCGGTGACCCCGTTGACCCGTGCGGCGTAGCGGCCGATCACCGCATCGAGCCAGCCGCACCGGCGCGGCCTGCCGGTCGTGGTGCCGTACTCCCAGCCGGTCTTGCGCAGGTGCTCGCCGGCCGCGTCGCCCAGCTCGGTGGGGAACGGGCCCTCTCCGACGCGGGTGGTGTAGGCCTTGAGGATCGCCACCACCCGGTCGATGCGGGCCGGGGCGATGCCCGAGCCGGTGCACGCGCCACCGGCGGTCGCCGACGACGAGGTGACGAACGGGTACGTGCCGTGGTCGACGTCGAGCAAGGTGGCCTGGCCGCCCTCGAGCAGCACGGTGTCACCGGCGTCGAGCGCCCGCTCGAGCAGCAGCGACGTGTCGGCCACCATCGGGCGTACGCGGTCGGCGAAGCCGAGCAGCTCGTCGACGACCTCGGCGGCTTCGACCGCGCGGCGGTTGTAGATCTTGGTCAGCACCTGGTTCTTCAGCTCGAGGGCACCCTCGACCTTCTGCAGCAGGATCTTCTCGTCGAACAGGTCCTGCACCCGGATGCCGACCCGGTTCATCTTGTCGGCGTACGTCGGGCCGATGCCGCGCCCGGTCGTCCCGATGCGGCGCGAGCCGAGGAAGCGCTCCTTGACCTTGTCGAGCACGCAGTTGTACGGCGCGATGAGGTGCGCGTTGGCGCTGATGACCAGCCGCGAGGTGTCGACACCGCGCGCCTCGAGGGCGTCGACCTCCTCGAAGAGCACCGACAGGTCCACGACGACGCCGTTGCCGATCACCGGGGTGACCCCGGGCCTGAGGACGCCGCTGGGCAGCAGGTGCAGCGCGTACTTGTCGCCGCCGACGACGACGGTGTGGCCGGCGTTGTTGCCCCCGTTGAACTTCACGACGTGGTCGACCCGGCTGCCCAGCTGGTCGGTGGCCTTGCCCTTGCCCTCGTCGCCCCACTGGGCGCCGACGATCACGATCGCTGGCATGACGGGTCCTTCCAGCGGCGGCGGGGTCGCGGTGCGGCGCACAGGCTATCCGACCGGGTGGGCCGCCAACCCGTAGCGTGGTCACTCGTGGACCCGATGCTCGTCATTACCAACGCGGGCGCGGGCGACGCCGAGGCCGGCGCTGAGGCGCCGGCGCTCGCCGTGCTGGGCGAGGCCGCAGAGCTCGACGCGGTGGCAACCGCGAACCTGGCTGACATCGAGCGGGCACTGGGCGACCATGACGGTCGCCCGGTCGTCGTGATGGGCGGCGACGGCACCCTGCATGCGGTGGTGTCGGTGTTGCATGCGCGCGGCCTGCTTGCCGACACCCCGGTCGCACTGGTGCCGCTGGGCACCGGCAACGACTTCGCCCGCGGGCTCGGCATCCCGCTGGACTCGACCGAGGCTGCCAGGCAGCTGCTGTCGGTACGCCCTCGCCGGCTCGACCTCGTCGTCGATGACCAAGGCGGCGTCGTGGTCAACGCCGTCCACGTGGGTGTCGGGGTCGAAGCCGCGGAGGAAGCGCACCATCTCAAGCCGCGGTACGGCCGGTTCGGCTACGTGCTCGGTGCCGTGCGCACTGGGTTCGTCACACCCGGGCAGCACCTGCGCGTCGTGGTCGACGGCCAGGTGGTAGCCGACGGGCGTACCCGGGTCTTGCAGGTGGCGATTGGCAACGGTCGGTTCGTCGCCGGCGGCGTCCCGCTGCTGCCGGCCGCGGTCGCCGACGACGGTCGCGTCGACGTGGTCGTGAGCTTTGCGCTGTCCACGGTGCGCCGGTTCGCGTACGCGGTGGGCGCGCAACTGGGGCGGCACCCCCACCACCGTGACGTGGTGCCCCGCCGCGGCCGCCACGTGCTGGTCGAAGCCCGCCGCGGGTTCCGCTGGAACGTGGACGGGGAGGTGAAGGGGCCGGAGTTGCGGCGGGAGTGGTGGGTGCAGCCACAGGCATGGACCGTGCTCGCGCCCCCGGCTGACCGCTGACGGCAGGTCGACGGCCTCCCCCGGACGGATGAGAAAGTTCCTACCGACACAACACAAACAGTGAGCAACCTGCAACAATGCGTCAGCGGTGTCGCAATCGCATCGGGGGACGGTTGCGGCACCGCCCCATGTGTGCCACCGCCGCACCCCCGCAACACCCCGCACCGCGCACCGGCCGCACCCCGCACCCCACCGCGTGCCCGCACCCCACCGCGTGCCCGCACCCCACCGCGTGCCCGCACCCCACCGCGTGCCCGCACCCCACCGCGTGCCCGCACCCCACCGCGCGCCCGCACCCCACCGCGTGCCCGCACCCCACCGCGCGCCCGCACCCCACCGCGCGCCCGCACCCCACCGCGCGCCACGTAAACGTGGCCGGCCACCGCTTTACGTGGCGTGCGCGGCACGTAAAGGGTCAACGAGCCACGTGAAGTGCCCGACCTCAGCCGAGCAGCTCGGCGACCGCCTCGCGGCTCGAGTCAGCCAGCAGCTGGCGGCAACGCTCGGCCTCGTCGGTCTCGCCGATCTCGGCCGCCGCCCGGGCCAGCGCAGCCAACGCCCGCAGGAAGCCCCGGTTGGGCGTGTGCGACCACGGGACCGGTCCGTGCCCGCGCCAGCCCGCGCGTCGGAGGGCGTCCAGCCCACGGTGGTAGCCGGTGCGGGCGAAGGCGTACGCCCGCACGTGTTCACCCGCCGCCAGCGCCGATTCCGCAAGCAACGCCCACGCCAGGCTCGACGTCGGCTTGGCGCGGGCAGCGTCGTCGGGGGCGACGCCTGCTTCGATCAGCCCGGTGGCCGGGTCCGCAGGCAGCAGGGTCTCGGGCGGTCCGCCCAGCAGGTTCTCGTGGTCCATGGCGCCATCCTGCCGGGCAGCCGTACGGATCGACCGGTCGGTCTCCGCAGGTGGCGCCGACGCGGGCGTCTCAGACAGTGATCCGGCGTGCCTTGCTCGCCCGCGCGATCGCGGCGCGGATGCGGCGCTCGGTCATCGCCCGCCGCGGGCCGAAGAGATCGGCCCACGTGATCCGCACAACCTCGTAGCCGAGCTCACGGATCCGGTCCTCGCGCCGCTTCTCGTCCCACAGGGCACGCACGTCGGCGACTCCCCCAGCGGTGCCGTACTTCGTGCGGCCGTCGAACTCGACGACAACCCGCTGGCCGCGCAGGCGGAAGTCGACGCGAGCACCGGCGGCCGGCAGGCTCACCTGCGGCTCCACGACCAGCCCCATCGACTGCAGCAAGACGCGGGTGAGGCTCTCGCCGGGCGACTCGGTGCGCCCATCGGCGGCCCATGCGACTGCGGTTGACGTGGACGCTCCCGGCCACTCCTGCATCGACGCCGCGACTCGACGCAGGTGTGCAGAATCGGCACCGGCGTGCAGGGCTGCGTCGGCGCATACGAGGCCCGCGTCGAAGCCGCGCGACCGCGCGACATCGAGTGCCGTGCGGGTGGGCGTCGTGACCGGTAGACCGGCCACCATAGCGTGCCCAGCGGGCAGAGCCGCAACGTGGTGACGCACCCCTGCCTGGTGTCGCGGCGTCCTCGGCATCGGGCGCGTCAATGACACCTGGGTCAGGTCAAGACCCCAGTCGGGCAACCCATGAGCCACCGCGGCGGTGTCGTGACTAGCGACAGATGAGTCGGCCACGGCAAGCAGGACGGCGCGCGCCGTCAGCAGGTGCCGCTCGTTCGCGTCGGCCGCCGCCCAGATCACCCGCTCGACGTACGCGCCGCGGCGCACGCGCACCCACGCACCGTTGCGTACGAGACGCTGGATCTCGGCCTCGGCGTATCCACACCGCCGGGCCTGCGCACAGGTGACGACGCCGGCCTGGCGGGCGGCGTACGAACGGAGATCGGGGCGCATGCCCACAGGCTGACCCGGCTGCGCCTGCCCGGCCAGGCTGAAACCTGCCGGATGTGGATGAGGCCCGGCAGCGGCCCGGCCTGTGCACAACCCCAGCCTCGGACGGCACCGTCGCCTGGCGGCGACGCACGTGCACTCGTACGGCACCCGTTTCGTCCTCCAGGAGCGCACCCGCCAGCCAGGTCACCTGCGCTTCACGTGGCGTAGCGACCCTTTACGTGGCGCGCACGCCACGCAAAGCGGTGGCCGGCCACGTTTACGTGGCGCGCGGGACGGGGGCGCGCACGCAGACGGGGCGGAGCGGGGCGGGTGCCTGGGTGCCTGCGGGTTCAGCTGAACTTAGCGGCGGCGGGGTCAGCCGAGCTTGGTGCCGGCCGAGCGCAGGTTCTGGCAGGCCTCGACGACCCGGGTGGCCATCGACTCCTCGGCGGCTTTGCCCCAGGCCCGCGGGTCGTACAGCTTCTTGTTGCCGACCTCGCCGTCGACCTTGAGAACGCCGGAGTAGTTGGTGAACATGTGGTCGGCCAACGCCCGGGTGAAGGCGTACTGGGTGTCGGTGTCGACGTTCATCTTCACCACGCCGTAGTCGACGGCGTCGCCGATCTCCTGCGCGGTCGAGCCGGAGCCGCCGTGGAAGACCAGGTCGAACGGCTGCGCGTCGGCGCCGAGGTCGAACTTGTCGGCGACCACCTGCTGGGCCTCCTTCAGGATCTCCGGGCGCAACTGGACGTTGCCGGGCTTGTAGACGCCGTGCACGTTGCCGAAGGTGAGCGCCAGCAGGTAGCGGCCACGCTCACCCAGCCCCAGCGTCTCGGCGGTGCGGATCGCATCACCGGGCGCGGAGTACAGCTTCTCGTCCATCTCGCCGACGATGCCGTCCTCCTCGCCGCCGACGACGCCGACCTCGACCTCGAGCACGATATTGGCCTTGGCCGCCTTGTCGAGCAGCTCCTCCGCGATCTGCAGGTTCTCCTCCAGCTCGACCGCAGAGCCGTCCCACATGTGCGACTGGAACCATGGCGTGCCGCCGCCGGCGACCCGCTCCCGGGACAGCTCGAGCAGCGGGCGTACGAAGCCGTCGAGCTTGTCCTTGGGGCAGTGGTCGGTGTGCAGCGCGACGTTGACGGGGTAGTTCTTTGCGACCTCGTGCGCGTACGCCGCGAAGGCCACCGAGCCGGTCACCATGTCCTTGACGGTCGAGCCGGACAGGTAGTCGGCGCCGCCGGTGGACACCTGCACGATGCCGTCGCTCTCGGCCTCGGCGAAGCCGCGCAGGGCTGCGTGCAGGGTCTGCGACGACGTCACGTTGATCGCGGGATAGGCGAACGACCGCTCCTTCGCGGCGTCGAGCATCTGGGCGTACGCGTCGGGGCTGGCGATGGGCATCGGAGCGCTCCTGTTGGGCGGCTGGCGGGCTAGGTCACGAGAGCCCAGTATGTCAGCGCAGCCGGTCGAGCAGCGAGCGTGCCGCCACCTGGATAGGGTCCCAGGTGGACGAGAACGGCGGGGCGTACGCCAGGTCGAGGTCGACCAGGTCCTGCGCGCACATCCGCGTCCACAGCGCGGTCGCGCAGGTGTCGATGCGGATCGCCGAGCCCTCCTTGCCGATGATCTGGGCGCCGAGCAGTCGTCCGGAGTGCGGCTCGGCGGTCAGCCGCACCGTCATCGGCTGCGCGCCGGGGAAGTAGCCGGCGCGGGTTGTGGTCTCGATCGTGGCCGACACCGCCTTGTGACCGGCGGCGTCGGCCTGGGTCTGGGTGAGCCCGGTGCGGGCCACCTCGAGGTCGCAGACCTTGGTGACCGCGGTGCCGACGACGCCCTGGAAGACCGCGTGGCCGCCGCTGAGGTTGAGCCCGGCGATGCGGCCCTGCTTGTTCGCGTGCGTGCCGAGCGGGATGTAGGCGAACTCCTCGCGCAGGCGGTCCCACACCTCGACGCAGTCACCGGCCGCCCACACCCCGGGCAGCCCGGGCACCGCCATCGACGGCTCGACGCGGACGCCGCCGTACGCGCCCAGCGGCAGGCCGGCCGTGGCGGCCAGCTGCGTGCGCGGACGCACGCCAAGCCCGAAGATCACCACGTCCGCGGCGTACGTGCGGCCGCCGGCGACGACACCGGTCACCCGGTCGTCGCCGACCTCGAAGGACTCGATGCCCGTGTCGGTGACGACGTCTATGTCCATGCCCTCCATCGCGTCGTGCACCTGCCTGCCCAGGTCGGGGTCGAGGGTGCCCATCGGCTCGGGCGCCTTGTCGATCACGGTCGTCTCCAGGCCGCGCTGCACGCAGGCCTCGGCCATCTCGATGCCGATGTAGCCGGCGCCCACGACCACCGCCCGCTTGGGGTCGCCGGTGGTGAGGGAGTCGATCAGCCGGCAGCCGTCGTCGAGGGTCTGCACGCCGTGGACGCCCGGCGCGTCGGCGCCCGGGACGTCCGGCCGGACCGGCTCGGCGCCGGTCGCGACCAGCAGCCGGTCGTAGCTGATGGTCTGCTCCGAGCCGTCGTCGACCGGGCGGACCGTGACGGTGCGGCCGCCGGTGTCGATCGCGGTCGCCTCGGCGCCGATGCGCACGTCGATGCCGCGCTCGCGGTGGGCTTCGGGGCTGCGGGCGACCAGCCCCTCGGGGCCGTCCACGGCACCCGATGCCCAGTACGGGATGCCGCAGGCCGAGTACGACGTCCAGCCGGTGCGCTCGAGCACGACCACCTCGAGGTCGTCGCGCGCCCGCCGCTTGGCTGTCGCCGCCGCGGACATGCCGGCCGCGTCGCCGCCGATCACCACCAGTCGCTCGGTCATGGGCCAAACCTAGGTGCTTCGCCGCCCTGCCCCGCAGGTGAAGGAACCGGCACGTCCAGCGAATCAGCGGCGACCGAGGAGTTTCGTCAGAAATGTCCATTTCGTAGACAGCTGAGACCAGCAAGCGGTATGAACGCTGCGTGCCATCTCGGGCACCCGAGCCGAGGACGTTGCCGTGCGCACTGCATTCCGTGTCCGATCTGGTCCGTTGGCGAGCACGGCGGTGCTCGCAGCCGCGATCCTGGTGGGCGGTCTCAGCGCGCCGGCCGCCTCGGCGGCCGGCGCCGACGGTTCGTGGGACTTCGAGGAGACCGCAGGCACGGTCGCCGCCGACAGCTCCGCGCAGGCCAACCACGGCACGATCCGCGGCGCCGCACTCGGGGAGCAGGGCTACCAGGGGTACGCCTTCGGCTTCAGCGCGCTGAACCCGTGGGTCGAAGTCCCCAGCGCGGCCTCACTCAACCCGGGCACCAGCGACTTCACCGCGTCAGCGTGGGTCAACTTCACCGACCCGCCAGGCTCTGGGGAAACCTACGACGTCATCCGCAAGGGCCTGACCGGAACGGCCGGGGGCGAGTACAAGCTCGAGTTCATCCGCCATGGACGGGCCAAGTGCCTGGCCAAGGATGCCGATCGGCTGCGGGGCGTGGCCAAGGCTCCCTGGCGGAACCGGCTGGGCGACGGAACCTGGCACCAGGTCGGCTGCCGGCTCACCGGCAACACCTGGCAGGTTGTCGTGGACGGCGTGGTCAAGGGGTCGTCGACGGTCGCGTTCGGGTCCATCGGCAACACCAAGAGCCTGTCCATCGGCTCCAAATACGGCCTGGAGGACGGTTTCCCGGGCCGGATCGACTCGGTGCGGCTGGACATCGGGTGAGCCGCACGCCGTAGAACGCAACCCACGGAAGCGGGCATAGGTGGTCCGCGTCAGAAGTACGGCTTCTCGCAGCTGCGCATGACCTCGGCGTCACAGTGGTCGACACCGTTGCCCCCGTAGGCCTTGTCCCTGCCGTCTTCGCCGAGCGGGAAGTCCCGTCCGCCGCCGCCGAACAGGTCATCACGTCCGGGTCCGCCCTCGATGAAATCCCGCCCTGCCTTGCCGCGAATGATGTCCCGACCCTTGTCGGGTGCGTAGCCACCGCTCAATGAGTCGTCCCAGCTGCTGCCACCGATCACGTCGTCACCGTCGCCGCCGGCGAGGTCGACACAGCCACCAATCAAGGAGTCGTCGCAGCCCGGCGCACGCAGGGCGCGCAGGACGTCGGCGCCGGCGGCGCCGAAACCACGGTCGTTGCTGCCCGCGAGCGCGACGTCCTTGCCCGGTCCGCCACGGAGGTACACGGCGTCGACGTCACGCCAGCCCACCAGACGGTCGGGGCCGCGAGGCCGCGAAGGGTGACCCCCTTGTACTTGTTCTTGTCCTTGGTCTGCCCGGCAAGCAGGACGTCACCGAGTTCCGTTCCGGTCATCCACTCGCTGCCGATGACCTTGTCGGACACCTGCCCGCTGGCCGACTCGGCGTCCAGGTCCACGCGCACCGCACGCTCGGACGACCGGTAGGACACGTGGTCGTTGCCCCCGTCGTTGCCGCCGACAAGGCGGTCGGCGCCGGGTCCGCCGTCGAAGAAGTCAGCCTGGGTGTCGTTCTGCCCGCGCCTGGCGTCGTGTCCGCCGAACATGCGGTCGTCGCCGGCGCCGCCCCGAAGCTCGCCGTTGCCGTTGCCGCCGCACAGCACGTCATCGCCGCCGCCGCCGCGAATGCGATCGTGTCCACCGAGGCCGGCGATCACGTCCGCACCCGGCGTCCCGCGCAGGATGTCGGCTCCGACGTGCCCACGATGGTTGCCGGCTCGCCGCGACATGCCGGCTCCTCGACCGCTGCGGCGCCGGTTGCGCCGACGGTGAGAGTGAGTGACGTACCAGCACCAACCAGCACCGAGGCGAGAACCGCGCCGAGACCCCTCGAGACGTTGATGATGAGTGAGCCCCCCGTCCAGGCACGTGCCCAGGGCTAGATGTTCACCGCCGTGATCTCAGCCTGTCGTGCTCAGGCAATGCGGAGCCACGTTGACGACCAGCTGCGGCTGTCCGGTCAGGTCTTCCGACCATACGGACCCCCAGGCGGTCGCGACGTCGGAAGATCCGTCCGCGACGGCTCAGCCCGCCAGCACAGCTTGGCGTGCTCGCGCACCCATGCGTGCATCGCGATGGCCGCCGCAGCCCCAGCGTTGATCGAGCGGGTGGACCCGAACTGCGTGATCGACACCCGCATGGCACACGCCTCCCGAGCCTCAGCGCTCAGCCCGGGCCCCTCCTGGCCGAAGACCAGCACGCAGGCGTACGGCAGCGCGGTCGACTCCAGGGGCAGTGACCCGGGCTGGTTGTCGACGCCGACCAGCGGCAGCCCGGCCGCCGACGCCCAGGTCGACAACCCCGCCACGTCGTCGTGGTGGCGTACGTGCTGGTAGCGGTCGGTCACCATCGCCCCGCGACGGTTCCACCGGCGCAGGCCGACGATGTGCACCTCGGCGGCGAGGAAGGCGTTGGCGGTGCGCACGACCGAGCCGATGTTGAGGTCGTGCGCCCAGTTCTCGATCGCCACGTGGAAGGCGTGCCGGCGGCCGTCGAGGTCGGCCACGATCGCCTCGTGCCGCCAGTAGCGGTAGCGATCGACAACGTTGCGCCGATCGCCGTCGCGCAGCAGGTCGGGGTCGAGCCGCGCCGCCTCGTCCGACCCCGGCGGCGGCCACTCGCCGGTCCACGGCCCGACGCCGACCGCGGGCGACTCCTGCCCAGACTCCGCCACGACCGCCGACCCTAGCGACCAGGCGAAGGCAGCCGACCGGCCCCACAGCCGACCGGCCCCACAGCCGACCGTCCCCGCGGTCGACCGTCCGACGCCACTCCCACGCGCCGGTAGGCTCACCCGGTGACCTCGGCTGCCGTGACGACCGCGCTCGGCCCCGGCTGGCTCGACCCCGACTTCTTGATCCAGAGCTTCGGGTTGCTCGGCATCTTGGTGATCGTCTTCGCCGAGTCCGGGCTGCTGATCGGCTTCTTCCTGCCCGGCGACTCGCTGCTGTTCACCGCCGGCCTGCTGGTGGCCGACGGGCGCTACCTGCCGCCGCTGTACGTGACGATCCCGCTGATCGGCGTCGCGGCGTTCATCGGCGACCAGGTCGGCTATCTCATCGGCCGCCGCGCCGGCCCGGCCATCTTCAAGCGGCCGGACTCGCGGCTGTTCAACCCCGCACACGTCGAGCGGGCGCACGGCTTCTTCGAGCGGTACGGCGCGCGCACGGTCGTGATCGCGCGGTTCGTACCGATCGTGCGCACGTTCGTGCCGACGATGGCCGGCGCCAGCCGCATGCACTACCGGACGTTCGCGATCTACAACCTCGTCGGCGCCCTGCTGTGGGGCGTCGGGGTGACGATGCTCGGCTACTGGCTCGGGCAGTTCACCCTCGTGAAGGACAACATCGAGCTGATGCTGCTGTTCATCGTGTTCTTGTCGGTGCTGCCGATGATTTTCGAGGGCACGAGGGCCTACCGCTCCTCGTCTCGGCGCAGGCCTCAGCCCAGCTCGAGCGCCGAGAGCCCGTAGGCGAAGCGGTAGTCCAGGCCCGCCCGCTCGACCCGCGCCTGCGCATCCGTGGCGCGGTCGACGATGACCGCCACCCCGACGACGGTGGCGCCGGCCGCGCGCAGCGCCTCGACCGCGGCGAGCACCGAGCCGCCGGTGGTCGAGGTGTCCTCGACGGCCAGCACCCGGCGCCCGGCGACGTTCGGCCCCTCGATGCGGCGCTGCAGGCCGTGCTGCTTCTCGGTCTTGCGTACGACGAAGGCGTCCAGCCGGCGCCCACGAGCTGCGGCGGCGTGCAGCATCGAGGCGGCGACCGGGTCGGCGCCGAGCGTCAGCCCACCGACCGCGTCGAAGTCGAGGTCGTCGGTGAGCGCGAGCATGACCGGCCCGACCAGCGGCGCCGCCTCGGCGTCGAGGGTGATGCGCCGCAGGTCGACGTAGTAGTCGGCGATGCGACCGGACGACAGGGTGACCCGTTCGTGCACCACCGCCTTGTCGATGATCTGGCGACGCAGCTGCTCGCGCTGCTCGGTCAGGTCCGGGTGCGCGGTCATGCGGGAGACTCTATGCATTGCTGGGGTTCGAGCCCGGCCGTGGACCGGCCGCGCTGCCGTCGGGCCGCCGCTAGTGTCGACCCATGCCTGCCGTCGATGCCGAGCGCGCGTACGCCCGGCGGGTCCGCGGCCTGGGCACGACGATCTTCGCCGAGATGTCGGACCTGGCCCGGCGCACCGGAGCGGTCAACCTCGGTCAGGGCTTCCCCGACACCGACGGCCCGCCGGAGGTGGTCGAGGCGGCGGTGACGGCGCTGCGTACCGGCCGCAACCAGTACGCGCCCGGCCCAGGCGTGCCGGAGCTGCGGGCGGCGATCGCCGAGCACCAGCGGCGCTGCTACGGCATCGAACTCGACCCGATGAGTGAGGTGGTGGTGACGACCGGCGCCACCGAGGCGGTGGCCGCGGCGCTGCTCGGCCTGGTCGACCCCGGCGACGAGGTGGTCGTGCTGGAGCCGTACTACGACTCCTACGTGGCGGGCATCCAGATGGTCGATGGCGTGCGGCGGCCGGTGACGCTGCGGGCGCCGGACTTCCGCCTCGACGTCGACGCGCTGCGCTCGGCCGTCACGCCCCGGACCCGGCTGGTGCTGCTGAACTCGCCGCACAACCCGACCGGGACGGTGCTCACCCGCGACGAGCTGGCGGCCGTCGCGCAGGTGGCGGTCGAGTACGAGCTGGTGGTGGTGACCGACGAGGTGTACGAGCACCTGACCTACGACGGCGTCGAGCACGTGCCGATTGCCACCCTGCCGGGCATGGCCGAGCGGACCGTGACGATCAGCAGCGCGGGCAAGACGTTCTCGTTCACCGGCTGGAAGGTCGGCTGGGCCACCGGGCCGGCACACCTGCTGGGTGCGGTGGCGGCGGCCAAGCAGTACCTGACCTTCACCTCCGGCGCACCGCTGCAGCCGGCGGTCGCGCTCGCGCTCGGCCTACCGGACCGGGTGCTGGTCGACCTGCGCGTCGACCTGCAGCGCCGCCGCGACCTGCTCTGCGACGGGTTGTCGGCCCTGGGGCTCAAGGTGTACGTGCCGGCGGGGACGTACTTCGCCACCACCGACATCGGCTCGCTCGGCTACGCCGACGGCATCGCGTTCTGCCTCGACCTGCCCACCCGGGCGGGTGTGGTCGCCATCCCGCAGCAGGCGTTCCACGACGACGCCGACGCCGGCCGCATGCTGGTGCGCTGGGCGTTCTGCAAGCGCGACGACGTGCTGAACGAGGGGCTGGACCGGCTGGCCCGCGCGTTCGGCTGACTTCGTGGGCAGCTGCCCCACCAAGTGGTCAATGCTGAAAGCAGATCTTGCCCCCAAGCTGTCGTCAGCGACCACTTAGCCTTAGCGCAGGCGTGCTGGCTGGCCGCGGCCGGTCAGACCGCCCCGGCCTTCTTGCCGGCGAACCACGCACCGGCGTCGCCGACGTACAGCATGGCGATGACGACGGCTCCGGCGATCACCCAGATCAGGCCGAAGAACAAGCCGGTCACGGTGAAGAACAGTCCGATCAGCACGGTGACCGCCGAGGCGATCACCAGCAGCACCCGGCCAACCGATGAGCCGCGCATGGCCATCACGGCCCAGACGATGGACAGCAGCATGATGATGCCCGCGATCAGCGCAGCGACTCCGAAACCGGCGATGCCCGTCTCCAACTCCCTCATGCTGATGCCACTGTCTGCCAACTGGCTGCGCATCTGATCGAAGTCCGGCGAGCGACGCATCGCGTCGAGGACGGAGTCTCCGCCCAGCGTCAGCACCAGTCCCATGACCAGCCAGACGCCACCGGTGAGCACGGACATGACGATGGTGATGACGCCCGCTGCGATCACGTTGCCCGGACGGTGGGTGGGATAGGGGGAGGGCTGGCCGTACCCCTGCTGGCCGTACCCCTGCTGGCCGTACCCCTGCTGGCCGTACCCCTGCTGGCTGCCGTACTGCGGCGGCGGCTGACCCTGGTCAGGCTGCTGGTCGTACCCCTGCTGGCTGCCGTACTGCGGCGGCGGCTGACCCTGGTCAGGCTGCTGGCCGTAGGACGGTGCCGCCGGCTGCTCGGAGCCGCCGGACGAGGTACTCCCGCCCTCGTACGGGGGTGGCTGGTTGCTGGACATGATGCGATCTCCTCCGTGGGTGGTGACCCCAGTCTGCCGGTCGGGGCGGTTCTCGATCGACTCCAGGTTGGCGACGTCGGCGTACCAGGCCCGGGCGGGGCGTGCCCACAACATGGTGACGCAGGTGACGATGAGCAACGCGGCCACCACGCCGGGCACACCGCCCAGCACGAACAGCAGCGACCCGCCCAGCCCGAGCGCGGTGAGGGCGATGCGGGACCCGCGATCGCCCCGCGCGGCGAACAGGGCGAACACCGCGGTCGGCACGCTCAGCACCGCCAGCACCCGCAGCAGCCAGCCGATGATCTCGCGCAGGGTGGCCAGGCTGACGTCGACCGGCATCGGCCGGGACTCCATCGCGCGCTCCAGCTCGAGCCGCAGCTGCGGCTCGTCGAGCGCCGTCAGCGCGGCGATCGACCAGACGAGCATCAGCGCGGCGCCGATGCCCAACGTCGTGCACGCCCAGGTCACCGTCCGTGGCCGGGACGGCACGGTGGTGTGTGGGGCCTGCGGGGTGACGGACACCGGTCGAACCTACGTCAGTGCCGGTCGGCCCCGGCGGCATCGGCGGCCGCCGCGGGCCGCACCGAGAGCGCGGCGCCGTCCTCGGTGCGGTCGACGACCACCGTCGTCGCATCGCGGACGGTGCCGTCCAGCAGCCCGCGGGCCAGCTGGTCGCCGATCGCCGACTGCACCAGCCGCCGCAACGGGCGGGCACCGTAGACGGGGTCGAAGCCGGTCAGCGCCAGCCACTCCCGCGCCGCCGGGGTGACGTCGAGCGCGATCCGGCGGCCCTCCAGTCGCCGGGCGAGCGCGTCGACCTGCAGGTCGACGATCCGGGTCAGCTCGTCGGTGCCGAGCTGGTCGAACAGCACGATGTCGTCGAGCCGGTTGAGGAACTCCGGCTTGAACGCCTGCCGGACCACCCCCATCACGGCCTCGCGGCGAGCCTCCCCCACCATGGCCTGGTCGCCGAGGATCGCGGTGCCGAGGTTGGACGTCAGCACCAAGATCACGTTGCGGAAGTCGACCGTGCGGCCCTGGCCGTCGGTCAGCCGGCCGTCGTCGAGCACCTGCAGCAGCACGTCGAACACCTTGGGGTGCGCCTTCTCCACCTCGTCGAGCAGGATCACGCCATACGGCCGGCGGCGCACCGCCTCGGTGAGCTGGCCGCCCTCGTCGTGGCCGACGTAGCCCGGCGGGGCGCCGACGAGCCGCGCGACCGAGTGCTTCTCGCCGTACTCGCTCATGTCGATGCGCACCATCGCCCGCTCGTCGTCGAACAGAAAGTCGGCGAGCGCCTTGGCCAGCTCGGTCTTGCCGACACCGGTGGGGCCGAGGAACAGGAACGAGCCGGTGGGCCGGTCGGGGTCGGACAGCCCGACCCGGGCGCGGCGTACGGCGTCGGAGACCGCGGTGACGACCTGGCGCTGCCCGACCAGCCGGCGGCCGATCTCGTCCTCCATCCGCAGCAGCTTGCCGCTCTCGCCCTCCAGCAGCCGGCCGGCGGGGATGCCGGTCCAGGCGGCCACCACCTCGGCAACCTCGTCGGCACCGACCTCCTCGCGCACCATCAGGTCGGCGCTCGACAGCTCGACCGCCTGGGTCTGCGCCTCGGTCAGCGAGCGCTCCAGGGCGGGGATCTCCGCGTAGGCCAGCCGGCTGGCGGTCTCGTAGTCGTTGTCGCGCTGCGCCCGCTCGAGCTGGGTGCGCAGCTCGTCGATCTGCCGCTTGATGTCGCCGACGCGGTTGAGGCCCTGCTTCTCGGCCTGCCAGCGCGACTCGAGGCCGCGCAGCTCCTCCTCGCGGTCAGCCAGCTCGGCACGCAGCCGGCCGAGCCGTTCCTGGCTGGCCTCGTCGGACTCGCCGGCCAGGTGCATCTCCTCCATCCGCAGCCGGTCCACGCCGCGCCGCAGCTCGTCGATCTCCACCGGCGACGAGTCGATCTCCATGCGCAGCCGGCTGCTGGCCTCGTCGACCAGGTCGATCGCCTTGTCGGGCAGCTGCCGGCCGGGGATGTAGCGGTTGCTCAGGCTGGCCGCGGCGACCAGCGCGGCGTCAGCGACCGACACCTTGTGGTGCGCCTCGTAGCGTTCCTTCAGCCCGCGCAGGATCGCGATGGTGTCCTCGACGCTCGGCTCGCCCACGAAGACCTGCTGGAAGCGGCGCTCCAGGGCCGGGTCCTTCTCGATCCGCTCGCGGTACTCGTCCAGCGTGGTCGCGCCGATCATCCGCAGCTCGCCGCGGGCGAGCATCGGCTTGAGCATGTTGCCGGCGTCCATGGCGCCCTCGCCGCTGGCCCCTGCGCCGACGACGGTGTGCAGCTCGTCGATGAACGTGATCACCTGGCCGTCGGACTGCTTGATCTCGTCGAGCACCGCGGTCAGCCGTTCCTCGAACTCGCCGCGGTACTTTGCGCCGGCCACCATCGCGCTCAGGTCCAGCGCGACCAGCCGGCGTTCGCGCAGCGACTCGGGCACGTCGCCGGCGACGATGCGCTGGGCCAGCCCCTCGACGACGGCGGTCTTGCCGACACCGGGCTCGCCGATCAGCACCGGGTTGTTCTTGGTGCGCCGCGACAACACCTGCACCACCCGGCGGATCTCGGCGTCGCGGCCGATGACCGGGTCGAGCCCGCCGTCGCGGGCCTGCTGGGTCAGGTCGATGCCGTACTTCTCCAACGCCTGGTACGTCCCCTCGGGATCGCGCGAGGTGACCCGTGCCGACCCACGGACGGTGTCGAACGCGGCGCGCAGGTTCTCGGCGGTCGCGCCGGCGGCGTTCAGCGTGTCCCGGGCAGGGCCCGCGACCGTGGCGAGCCCCACCAGCAGGTGCTCGGTCGAGACGTACTCGTCGCCGAGCTCACCGGCCAGGTCGGTGGCCCGCTGGAAGACCTCCAGCAGGCTGCGCGACAGGCCCGGCGCCTGCACGGCGGTCCCGCTCGCGCGGGGCAGCCCCGCGAGCTGCTTGTCGGTGAGCTCGGTGGCGGTCACCGAGTCGGCACCGGCTGCCCGCAGCAGCGCCACCGGGGTGCCGTCGCTAGGGGCCAGCAGTGCAGCGAGCAGGTGGGCGGTGTCGGTCTGTGGGTGGCCGTCGACGGCAGCGCGCTGCACGGCCGCGGAGACGGCTTCCTGGCTGCGGCGGGTGAGGGTCGATGTGTCCATCGGGTGGTGGTCCTCCGTGCTGTCTGTGGTGTCCGGATGATGTCCCTGACCAGCCCAACGTCTCGCAAGTTGAGTCGATTCCCCTCAACTTGAAGGGGCTCGATGTGCCTGAACGTCAGATGCAGCCCTGGCGCCCAGCGGCCATAGAGTCCGCACGCTCGAGGTCGCCCCCGCCGAGGTTCCGACGTACGTCGGCGGGGGACCGTGCGCCACGTTTACGTTGCGCACCGACCCTTTACGGGGCGTACGGGCCACGTAAAGGGTGTCTACGCCACGTTTACGTGGCGCGGCGTACGGCCGGGAGGCGCCGGTCAGGAGCGGCGGACAACCTGCACCTGGCAGGTCAGGTCCTCGCTGCCGGCAACAGGCAACGGCTGCAGGTCGAACCTGGCACTGTCGCCGGGCGGCAGCGCCGGCACCTTGGTGCGCAGCCCGGTGGCGGTAGCGCCCTCCCCACCGGCGACCAGCACCGTCACGACGAAGCTGGCCGGACGGCCCGAGACGTTCGTCACCCGACCCTCGGCCGCCCAACGCCCCTCGTCGACCTGGGCGCACTCGAAGCCGCTCAGCGCCTCAAGATCCAGGGTGCCGCGCGCGCCGCCCAGTGGCGTGGGCCCGTCGGACGAGTCCTCCTTGGCGTCGGCGGAGGGTGAGTCGGACGAGCCATCGTCGGCCGCGCCATCGGACCCGGGAACCAGACCGCAGCCGGTGAGCAGCACCGCGGCGGCCGCGGCACCCCCGGCCAGACCCGGCCGCGCACGTACGCACGCAGCACGGAGGCGGGCGGCGACGGTCAGCACGCCACCGATCTCAGCACGCCGCGCGCGCCTGGGCGGTCAGCCGCGCCGCCAGACCACGACCTGGCTGGTCTGCGCGGTCACCGGTACCGGCAGGTTGGGCGTCTCGGCCAGCGCCTGGTGGGCAGCGACCAGCTCAGACTCGAGCATCGCGACCCGCTCGTGCAGCGTCTGCACCTGCTGCTCCAGCTCGAGCACCCGGCGGACACCTTCGAGACCGAGGCCCTCGGCGGTGAGGTGCGCGACGACCCGCAGCGCGTCGAGGTCGCGCAACGAGTAGCGGCGCCCACCCCCACCGGTGCGGCCAGGAGTGACGAGCCCGAGCCGGTCGTAGGTTCGTAGCGTCTGCGGGTGCAGGCCGGTCAGCTCGGCGGCAACGCTGATGACGAAGACGGGGACGTCCGGTGCCGGCCCGCGCGGCGGCGGGCCGAGCGGGATCGCCCCACCGGGCAGGTCGGTCATGACCGCTCACCGGCCGCGAACAGCGCAGCCCTCGGGTCCGTGTCACCGCGCGCCACCCGCAGCGCCTGCACCGCTTTGCGGGCGGCACCGTTCAGCTTGGGCGGCACCTGCACCTCCACGGTGACCAGCAGGTCTCCCGGAGTGCCGTCTCGGCGCGGTGCGCCCTTGCCGCGCGCCCGGAACGTACGCCCGGACGGGGTCCCGGCGGGCACCTTGAGCGATACCGGCGGGCCCTTGAGCGTGGGCACCGAGATGGTGGCGCCGAGGGCCGCCTCGTCGAAGCTGATCGGCACGGTGATCGTGAGGTTGTCCCCGCGTCGGCCGAACAGCCGGTGCGGCGCAACGTGCACGGTGACGTAGAGGTCGCCCGCGTGCCCGCCACGCTCGCCGGAGGCGCCCTTGCCGCGCAGCCGAATGCGCTGGCCGTCGCGGACACCAGCCGGGATGCGGGCCTGCATCGTCGAGGACGACGACGCGCGGCCCGAGCCGTGGCAGGTCGGGCACGGGTCGTCGACGACCATCCCGCGCCCCCGGCACGAGGTGCACGGCTCGGTCATCGCGAACAGGCCGCCCGACGCGCTGGTCTGCATGCCGGTGCCCTCGCAGTTGGGGCACACCCGCGGCACCGTGCCGGCCCTGGCGCCGGTGCCGCGACAGTCCCGGCAGGCCGCGTCGCTGGTCGTACGCAACGGCAGCGTGACGCCGTCGAGTGCCTGCTCGAAGCTGATGCTCGCCTCGGTCTCCACGTCGGCACCCCGCCGCGGCGGGGAGGACGTGCGGGTGCGGGTGCCGGTCGGCGCACCGGTGAAGATCCCACCAAGCAGGTCGGAGATGTCGAACCCACCGGCACCGCCGGGCATGCCGCCACCGGGCATGCCGCCACCGGGGAAGCGCACGCCACCCGGCCCGGTGGCGCCCGAGCCGAACAGCGCCCGCTGCTCGTCGTACTCCTTGCGGCGTTCGGGGGAGGACAGCACCGAGTACGCCTCGGAGATGGACTTGAACCGCTCCTCGGCGGCCTTGTCACCGTGCTTGGAGTCGGGGTGGTTGTCCCGCGCCAGCTTGCGGTAGGCCTTCTTGATGTCGGCCCGCGACGCATCCTTGGAGATGCCCAAGACCTGGTAGAAGTCCTTGCCGATCCAGTCGCTGCTCATCGCTCACCTCCTCGCTCGCGTCGCGTCCTGCGGTGCCCGCTCAGTGCTCGCCGCTGGCCAAGTCGGCCGCCGACGGCTCCTCGACGTCGGTCGTGGTCGTGGCATCCGAGCCGGGCGATGGCTCGGGCTTCGCTGATGGCTCGGGGTCGGGCTCGGGCTCGGGGTCGGAGTCGGGCTCGGCCGCTGGCTCGGCCACGGGTGGCCGGTCGGCCACCGCGACCCGCGCCGGACGCAGCACCCGGTCGCCGACCCGGTAGCCCGGCTGCAGGATCTGCTGGGCCGTCGGACCGTCGACCTGGTCACTGTGCTCGTGCATCAGCGCCTCGTGGATGCGCGGGTCGAACGCCTCACCGGGCTCGCCGAAGCTCTCCAGCCCAAGCCCGGTGAGGGTGCGCTCGAGGGACTCGGCGACCGCCTTGAAGCCGCCGGTCAGCTCGCCGTGCTGGCGGGCCCGGTCGACGTCGTCGAGCACGCCCAGCAGACCCGTGAGCACCGTCGCCCGGGCCGTGTCCCGCACGGCCTCGCGGTCGCGCTCGACCCGGCGCTTGTAGTTGACGTACTCGGCCTGCAGGCGCTGCAGGTCGAGGGTGCGCTCGTCGAGCTCGCGCTTGAGCTCGACGGTGACCCCCTCGTCGACCGCCGCCCCCTCGGTCGCTACCCCGGTGTCAACCTCGGTGCCGGTGACGCCGTCGACCAGCTGGTCGACTTCCTCCTCCTCGACCAAAGCATCGGGCTCGACGTCGTGGGGCTGCTCGCTCACCGAGCATCACCCTCGGCCGCGGTGTCGCCGTCGGCGTCGTCCACGATCTCGGCGTCGACGACGTCGTCGCCGCCGTCGCCGGCACCGCCGGCAGCGCCCTCCGCGCCGGACTCGGCACCGGCGGCCTCGGCCGAGGCCGCGTACATCGCCGCGCCCATCTTCTGGCTGGACTCACCCAGCGTGGACATCGCCCGGTTGACCTCGTCGAGGTCCTCGCCCTCGAGCGCCTTCTTCAGCGTGTCGACGTCGTTCTGGACCTCCGTACGCAGCGCCTCGTCGATCTTGTCGGAGTTGTCGGCGAGGAACTTCTCGGTGGAGTAGACCAGCGAGTCGGCCTGGTTACGGGTCTCGACCTGCTCGCGCCGCTTGCGGTCCTCGTCGGCGTACTGCTCGGCGTCGCGGACCATCTTGTCGATGTCCTCCTTGGACAGCGCGGAGCCGCCGGTGATCGTCATCGACTGCTCCTTGCCGGTGCCGCGATCCTTGGCCGACACGTGCACGATGCCGTTGGCGTCGATGTCGAAGGTGACCTCGATCTGCGGGACGCCGCGCGGTGCCGGCGGCAGCCCGGTCAGCTCGAAGGTGCCGAGCATCTGGTTGGACGCCGCGATCTCGCGCTCGCCCTGATACACCTGGATCGCCACCGACGGCTGGTTGTCGTCGGCGGTGGTGAAGACCTCGGAGCGCTTCGTCGGGATCGTGGTGTTGCGCTCGATGAGCTTGGTCATCACGCCGCCCTTGGTCTCGATGCCGAGCGACAGCGGGGTGACGTCCAGCAGCAGCACGTCCTTGACCTCGCCCTTGAGCACGCCAGCCTGCAGCGCAGCGCCGACGGCCACGACCTCGTCGGGGTTAACGCCCTTGTTCGGCTCGCGGCCGCCGGTCAGCTCGCGGACCACGTCGGCGACGGCCGGCATCCGGGTGGAGCCACCGACGAGCACCACGTGGTCGATCTTGGCGACGTCGATGCCGGCGTCCTTGATCACGTTGCGGAACGGCTGCTTGGTGCGCTCGAGCAGGTCAGAGGTGGCGCGCTGGAACTCGGCCCGGGTGAGCGTCTCGTCGAGGAACAGCGGGTTCTTGTCGCCGTCGACGGTGATGTAGGGCAGGTTGATCGAGGTCTGTTGGCTGCTGGACAGCTCGATCTTGGCCTTCTCGGCGGCCTCGCGGACGCGCTGCATCGCCATCTTGTCCTTGGTCAGGTCGATGCCGTTGGCGCTTTTGAACTTCGCCACCAGCAGGTCGACGACCTGCTGGTCCCAGTCGTCACCACCGAGGTGGTTGTCACCGGAGGTCGCCTTGACCTCGACGACTCCCTCGCCGATCTCCAGCAGCGACACGTCGAAGGTGCCACCGCCGAGGTCGAACACCAGGATGGTCTGGTCGGTCTCGCCCTTGTCCAGCCCGTACGCCAGCGCCGCAGCGGTTGGCTCGTTGACGATGCGCTGCACCGTCAGGCCGGCGATCTCACCGGCCTCCTTCGTGGCCTGCCGCTGCGCGTCGGAGAAGTACGCCGGGACCGTGATCACCGCGTCGGTGACCGGCTCGCCCAGGTATGCCTCGGCGTCGCGCTTCAGCTTCTGCAGCACGAAGGCCGAGATCTGCTGAGCGGTAAAGGTCTTGTCGTCGAGGCTCTGCGACCAGTCGGTGCCCATGTGCCGCTTCACCGAGCGGATGGTCCGGTCCACGTTGGTCACGGCCTGGCGCTTGGCGACCTCTCCGACCAACACCTCACCGTTCTTGGCGAAGGCGACGACCGAGGGCGTGGTGCGCTGGCCTTCGGCGTTTGCGATGACCGTGGGCTCGCCGCCCTCGAGGACGGCGACGACAGAGTTGGTGGTGCCGAGGTCGATGCCGACTGCTCGAGCCATGGGGTTTCCTCCTGCGTGCGTAGAGTGTGTGTGCGTCGCGACCGGCTCGCGGTGGAGCCTTGAGTCTGTACGGCTCAACTCTAATGAGCCGAGTCTTGTTCCCTGCGATGGGGTCATCGGTCGACACCACCCCCGGACGCTGGCTGGCGGCATCGTCCCCGATGGCGGGTATGACCGGCGGGCGATGATCGGGCACGCGTTCCTCTGGGATCCGCTGTCCTGATCTGGGGGTTGCCGCTTGTCGCGGTCGCCGTCGCAGTCCAGGTAGGTCACCCGCCCGGCGCGGCCCCCGCGGCCGCTCACCGTCTGTGACCCTAGATGTATGAGCATGCATCTTTCCCGCAGGCTCGGCGTGCTGGCGTGGCTGGTACAGCCCGCCTACATCGCCTTCGAGCTGGCGGTGGCGGCCCGGGCGCGGGGTCTCAGCCTGCGCAGCGACACGATCAGCGACCTGGGTGCCACCGTCTGCAGCACAGCGACCTGCTCGCCGTGGCACGCGGCATTGAACGCCTCGTTCGTGTTGACGGGTGTGCTGTTCGCCGCCGGTGCGCTGCTGTTGCGTCCGTCCCTGCCCAGGGGGCGAATTGTCGACCTGGCGGTGCTGCTGTGGGTGCTGGCGGGTGTCAGCTCGGTTGCCACCGGACTGATGCCGGTCAACGAGAACCCGGCGCTGCACTACGCCGTGGCCGCGCCGCTGTTTCTCGTGCAGCCGGTGTCGCTGCTCCTCGCGGGTTGGGCTCTATGGCCGCAGGCGCGGGCACTGGCGACGTTCACGCTGCTGACCGCGGCGGGGTGTGCGGTCGCCACAGTGCTGTTCGTAGCAGTGCCAGCGGCCGGACTCGACGGCCTGCTGGAACGGCTGGCGCTGTGGCCGGTGAAGGTCGTCTTGGGCGTGTTGGCGATCAGCATGCTGACGGGCTGGCCTCGTGGTGATGCCCGTAACTAGCAGACTGGGCACTAGCCGGTGACATGCCCCGCTAGCGCTTCGGCGGCACGATCGGCATCATCGGCGCTGTTGTAGACGTGGAAGGCCAGCCGCAACCTCCCTGCCCGCACACTGGCCGCCACCCCGGCCCGCAGCAACTGCCCGCCGACATCCCCGCTGGTGGCCACGCTGACGATGGCCGAGTCACCGGCCGGCAGGTCGACCGCTGCCCGGAACCGGTTGGCGAGACCGACCGCATGCTCGTGCAGGGCGCCGACGCCGACCTCCGCCAGCACCTCCAGCGACGGCGCCTGTCCCACCCAACTCAGCCAAGCCGGCGACACGTCGAAACGCCGGGCATCGCCTGCCAGCCGCAGCGGTCCGCCGTAGATGCTCGACCAACGGTCCTCCCCGGCATACCAGCCGGCCGCGTGCGGCAGCAGGCCGTCGACGAGGTCGGGCTGCACGGTGAAGAAGCAGGTGCCCCGCGGTGCGAGCAACCACTTGTAGCCACCACCCACGGTGAAGGCGAAGCGGCCCGCGTCCACCGGCAGCCAGCCGGTGGCCTGGGTGGTGTCCAGTAACACGCGCGCGTCGTTCGCGGTGGCGGCGTCGCACAGCGCGTCCAGGTCGGCCAGCCGGCCGTCGGCGGACTGCACCGCCGACACCGCAACCAGCGTCGTACGCCGGGTGATCTCGCCGGCGAGATGCTCCAGCGGTACCTCCCGGACCCGGACCCCGCGGACGGTCTGGGCGAGGAACGGGAAGACCATGCTGGTGAACTCACCTGACGCGGTGAGCACCTCGGCTCCGGCCGGCAGACCGGCCGCAACCAGCCCGGCGAAGACGCTGACCTGGCTGCCGACGGCCACCGCCGACTGCTCGACACCCACCAGCGCGGCGTACGTCGCACGCGCATCGGTCAGCGGCTCGTCGTAGGTACGCGCGTCCGCCCGCCCGGCGCACCAAAGGTCTTGGGCCGCCCGCAACGCCTCGATGCTGCGCCGCGGCGGCAGTCCCAGCGAGGCGGTGTCGAGGTAGGCGACCTCGGGTGCAAACTCGACACGCGCAGCAGCGATCGACTCAGTCATCACGAGGAAGACGTTAGCTGCACACAATACGGCTCAGAGACTGGCGAGCACGCCGTCGACGGCCTCGATGTCAACGCTGAGCGACCTGTCGTCGTCGAGCATCGGCGACACCTCCCGCACCGCCTCATGCAACGTTGCCACTCCCGCGCCCAGCGGCACCGGCTCGGTGAGCAGGTCGATCCCCTGGACGGCGGAAAGCGCCTCGATCGCCAGCACCCTGCGATGCCAGCACAGCACGTTCCGCAGCCGCTCGGCGCTCAGCGCGGCGTTTGTCGCATCGTCTTCGACCCCCGCCGCGCCCATGCGCGGGTCCAGCGACATCGGGGCGGCCGCATGCCGCAGACGCACCACGACAGCCTGTGCGACCTTGAGCAGCGGAGCCATCCCGGATGCGTGCGCTGAATACCGGGACAGGTTGAGCGGCAGCCCGCTGAGGGTCGGGTCGAGCAACCGCTCCAGCCGTGCCACCGAGCAGCCGGCGCTCTGTGCGACCGCCAGCGCCGCGGTATCCAGGCACACCGCCAGATACGGCGTATGAAAGTTGCCGGTCGGCACCACAGAGCCGTCCAGCACGACCGGGTTGTCACCGGAGCCGTTGAGCTCATCGACCGTCACCTGACGCAACGTGTCGGTGGCAGCGACCAGGCTTCCCAGCACCGACGCAGCAGCGCGGATCGACACCGGGTCCTGCAGCCGGCGTGCCGTGCCGGCTGCTAGCAACCCCGACCCCTCCAGGGCGCCGCGCAGCAACCCCGCAGCCTCGACCTGGCCGGGCTGCGGGCGCAGTGCCAGCACTCGGTCGTCCAGCACCCCGATCGCCGCCCGCCACGCCTCGAAAGTCGCGGCGATCACCGCCGCGCCCGCCCGCTGGGCAACCACCAGCTCGTGCACCGCCAGCGCAGCCACCCCAGCAGCCAGCGGGCTGCCGGTGCACAACGCCAGCCCCTCCTTGGGTTCGAGCAGCAGCGGTTGCAGACCGGCAGACTGCAGCGCGTCGGCTCCGTCGAGGACCCGGCCGTCCACCTCGGCACCCCCTTCCCCCACCAGCACCAGCGCGACGTGAGCCATCTGCACCAGGTCCGACGACCCGAGCGATCCGGTCGACGGCACGACAGGGTGCACCCGATGCGTCAGCAGAGCCAGCACCGCTTCGGCCACCTCTGGCCGGACGCCGCTGCCCCCGCGGGCAAACCCAGCCAGCCGCGCGAGCATCGCCGCCCGTACCACCGCAGTCGGCAACGGGTCACCGGTTGCGCAGGCCCGCCCCCGTACGGTGCGCAGGCTCATCGTGCGCAGCTCGGCTGCGTCTAGAGGCAGGTGCGACCGGGCACCGAGCCCAGTGGTCACCCCGTAGATGGGCAACTGCTGGCGGACCGCGGCGTCTATCACCTCGCGCTCCACCGTCAGGCGCTCGGTCACCGCCGCGGACAGCCCGACGGATGCGCCGGCGACGGCAACAGCATGGACGTCGTCTGCGGTCAGCGGCCGTTCGCCGACGACGACGGCATCGGGTCGATCAGTCACTGGCAGCTCACGCGTAGCGCAGCTGGGTGCCCACCGCGCTCGCCTCAGCCTTTGCCAGCAGCGCAGCGCCCAGCGCGATGTCGGACAGCGACAAGCCGCGGTGCCAGAAGACAATGGTCTCGTCGGCACTCTCGCGCCCGGGCCGCTGACCGGCGACCACCTGTCCCAGCTCGGCGTGCAGCGTCTGCTCGGTGAGCCGACCGCTGTCGACGTGCGGGCGCAACGCGCCTAGCTTGCCGGCCCGGCACTGCCCCCAGTCGTCGACGACCACCTTGTCAGCGAGATCGGTCAGCGACAGCTCCACGGCACTCATCGTCCCGTATGGCACCACCAGCGCACCAGGCCGCACCCACTCGGTCCGCAGCATCGGGGCAGGCGCCTCGAGCCGGGACGCCTCGACGACGATGTCGGCACCGCGGACACAGCTCTCCCAGTCGTCGGTGACGACGACCGAGACGTCGAGGTCGTCGTCCAGTCGCTCGGCGAACGCCAGCCGGCTCTCCGGCCGCCGCGAGTGCACCCGGACCTCGTCGAGGTCCAGCACGTGCGCCAGGAGCCGCACGTTCCAGTACGCGGTGCCGCGGGATCCGATGTGCCCGAGCACCCGGGCAGCCGGCGGAGCGAGGTGCCGAGCGCCCAGCGCGGTGATCGCCCCGGTGCGCATCTCGGTGATCGACGTGGCGTCGATGATGGCGCGCGGCATCCCGGTCCGCGGGTCGAACAGGTTGAGCAGCGCCATCTCCGACGGCAGGCCGCGCAGATAGTTGTCGACGTAGTCGCCGACGATCTTCACCCCGGCCAGGCCCAACGGCGCGACGTAGCCGCGAAGCACGTTGAAGTGCCCCCGAAATCGCGGGTCGGGCTCCAAGTGCACCCGCGGCTCGACGACGGTGTCGCCGTGGGCTTGGGCGACCAGAGCAGCCTCGACCGCGGCCAGGATCTCGTCGTCGGTGAGGGCCAGCCGCTCGACGTCGCGGCCATCGAGCCAGGTCAGGTGCACTTGACCTGGCTCGTCAGCCATCCAGGCCCTTCTCCTTCAGGTAGTCAGCTGCCACGTTGACGGGGCTGTCCTTGTCGATCTCAAGCCGCTTGACCAGGCCGGCCAGCTCGTCGGTCGTCAGCTCGGCGGACACCGCGTTCAGCGTCTGCTCGATGTCGTCGTTCAGCGCGTCGCTGCGGATCAGCGGGACCACGTTCTGCGGAATCGCGATGTTCTTGGGGTCGTCGAGCACGACGAAGTTGTTGGCCTCGATAGCGCTCTGCGTGGTGAACAGCTGGGTGACGTCGACCTCGCCGGTCTTCAGCGCCTCGATGGACAGCGGACCGGCCACGTCAAGGGTCTTGAAGTCGGCGAACTCCAGCCCGTACACGTCCTCGAGCCCGCGCAGGCCAGCCTGCCGCTCGCGGAACTCCGGCGAACCGCCGACCACGAGATCACTCGACACTGGCTTCAGGTCCTCGATGGACTTCAGGTCGTACTTCTTGGCGGTTTCCTGGGTGACTACCACCGCGTCCTCGTCAACGGCCTCGGCCATCTCCAGCGCGGTCAACTCCTTGGGCAGGGCGTCTTGCAGCTGGTCGTAGACCTTCTGCTCGTCGGTCTCGCTGGACGACTTCTTGTAGAACAGCAGCAGGTTGCCGGTGTACTCGGGCAACAGGTCGACCGACCCGTCCTCGATGGCCTTGATGTAGGCCTCACGGGCACCAATGTTCAAGTTGCGCTGCACCTCGACGTCCTTGGCCTCCAGCGCCTGCGCGTACATCTCACCGAGCAGCACGGCCTCGGGGAAGTTCGCCGAGCCGACGGTGACCGAGCCTCCCCCCTCACCGCCACCGCTGTCGCTTGCCAACGGGTCGTCACCACCGCCACAGGCGGTCAGGGTGAGAGTCGCGCAGGCCAGCATGGCCACGGTGCTGCGAACTGGTCGACTTATCAGTGACATGGGGCTCCTTAGGATTGGGCTCTGGCGCAACAATAAGGCGGTCAGCCGGCAGCGGTCGCCGTCGACTGGTTCCCGGGGGCGAGACGTTTCAGCGGGCTGGTACGGCGTTGCTTTCGCGGCTCACGCAGGCCGGGTGAGACCGAGACGCGAGTCGCCAAGGCGAGCACGAGATCTAGCACGATCGCCAGCAGCGACACCAGCGCCGCGCCTGCCAGCATCTCGTCAAACTCGCGCACCGCGAAGCCATCGATGACGTAGCGCCCGAGCCCGCCGAGCGCAACGTACGCGGCGATGGTGGCGGTGGCGACGGTCTGTAGGGTCGCCGACCGGATCCCGGACCACACCAGCGGCAACGCCACCGGCAGCTCCACCTGCCACAGCACCTGCAGCTCGGTCATGCCCATGCCACGCGCTGCGTTCACCGCACCCTTGTCCACCCCACGGACGCCGGCGTAGGTGGCATTGAGGATGGGCGGAATGGCCAGCACGGTGAGCGCCACCAGAACCGGCGCCCGGCCGAGGCCGCTGACCAGCACAACCAGCGTCAGCAGGCCCAGCGAGGGCAGCGACCGGGAGGCGTTCACGGCGTTGACCGCAACCGTGACCCCCTTGTTGGTGTGCCCGATGAGCAGGCCAAGCGGGAACGCGATCAGGAAGGCGACCAGCAGGGCGCCTGCGACGTACTGCAGGTGCTCGAAGATGCGCACCGCAAACCCGTTGCTGCCCTGCCAGCTGCCTGCCGCGGTGAGGTAGGCCCAGACGTCGCCGATCATGCCGTCGCCCCCAGCCGGTCCCACGGGGTCGTCTTGCGTTGCAGGAACACCAGCAGCAGGTCGGCGGTGACCGCCAACAGCAGTGACAGCACCAGCCCAACGATGATCTCGGTGACGAAGCGGATCTGGAAGCCGGACGTGAACAGCTCGCCTAGGCCCCCGATGCCGATCAGCGCGCCGACGCTCACCATCGAGATGTTGGCGACGGTCACCACCCGCAAGCCGGCGACGATCACCGGGATCGCGATCGGCAATTCGACGGTGACGATCCTGGTCAGCCGCTTGTACCCTAGGCCTTCGGCGGCCTTCCGCACCGCCGGCGGGACCGCGTCGAGCCCGTCGACGACGGTGCGTACGAGCAGCGCGCCGGAGTAGATGGTCAACGCGATCAGGATGTTCAGCGGGTTCAGGATCTGGGTGCCGAGCACCACCGGCAACACGATGAACAATGCAAGCGAGGGGATCGTGTACAGCACCCCTACGACGACCAGCAGCGGCGGGTAGGCCCAGCGGTAGGTGTGCGCCAGCACGCCCAGCACCAACGCCACTGCCAACCCGATCACGACCGGGATCGCCGACAGCCAGATGTGCTCGATCAGCAGCTCGAGGATCAGGTCACGGTTGTCGACGATCCAACCCCAGTCCATCAGCGTGACTCCTGTCCGGAGTGGGCCGTCTCGCTGGACGCCTGGTGGTGCTCAGCCAGGGTGGCATGGTCGACGACTCCGTCGACGCACCCGTCGTCGTCGAGTCGGACTGCCAGCCCGGCCGGGGACACCAGCACCGCCTCCAGCGCAGCGCGCAGCGAGTCGGTCTTGGTGAATGTCGAGCCCAGCGGCTCCAACCGGTCCTGAGTGACCGAGTCGGCACCGGGCGCCAGCCAACCGAGCGGTCGGTCGTCGCCGTCCACCGCCAGCGTCCAGCCGTCGAGCGCCCGGTCGCCGATCCGAGCGGTGGGGGCCGAGCGCACACCGACGCCGTCGCTCGGCAGGAACTGCAGCCGTCGATAGCCGCGGTCCCGGCCGACAAACGAGGCCACGAACCCGTCCGCCGGTGCGGCAAGCAGGTCGCCCGGGCTGTCGATCTGGGCGAGGTGGCCTCCCTCGGCGAAGACCGCCACCTTGTCGCCGAGCTTGATCGCCTCGTCGATGTCGTGGGTGACGAACAGGATCGTCTTGCCGACCTGATCCTGCAGCCGCAGGAACTCGTCCTGCAGGGACGACCGGACGACCGGGTCGACGGCGCTGAACGGCTCGTCCATCAACATCACCGGCGGGTCGGAGGCGAGCGCCCGGGCGACGCCGACGCGCTGTTGCTGCCCGCCGGACAACTGGGCGGGGTAGCGTCCGGCCTGCTCGGTCGACAGCCCGACCATCTCGATCAGCTCGTAGGCGCGCTCGCGGGTCTTCTTCTTGTCCCAGCCGAGCAGCCGCGGGACGGTGGTCACGTTGTCCAACACGGTGCGGTGCGGGAACAGCCCGGAGTGCTGGATGACGTAGCCGATGCCGCGGCGCAACTCCACCCGGTCTGTCTGGGACACGTCCTTGCCGTCCACCAGGATGCGCCCGGACGTCACGTCGACCAGCCGGTTGACCATGGCCAGTGAGGTGGTCTTGCCGCAACCGGACGGTCCCACCAGCACGGTGAGCTTGCCCTGGGGTGCCACCAGCGACACGTCGTCGACCGCGACGGTGCCGTCGGGGAAACGCTTGGACACCGATTCGAACTCGATCACGGACGTATCCTTAGCCGGAGTGCAGAGAGAGCCGGGCCGCTGCCATGACGGGCAGCACGAGTCGAGCTTGGGTTCGAGGATCTGGTCGATCGGTTGGACGTCCGCGAAAGCCTAACAAATTGTCGTGGGCCCACAGCCTGAGCATCCCAAGATGGCGAGCGCACCCGGTTGCATGCGCAGCCGGACGGTCGCCCCGACCGCCGGTTGATCACCTGCGGGCACTTGAGCCTGCACCACACCGATCCCGTCGACGTCCACGGAGATGCTCGCGCCCGCCCGAGTCACGTGCCGGCCGGTGACACGGCCCTGCAGCGGCCCGTTGCGGTCGACGATGAGCGAATCGGCTCGCAGCGCGAGCACCTGTTCTGGCCGCACATCGACAGGCCGGGCGGCCGGCTCGAGCGCGGCCACCGGCAGACACCTCGAGTAGCCGAGAAAGTGCGCCACCTGCTCGTTGCGGGGGTGTCGCCACAGCTCATGCGGCTCGGCGGTCTGCAGCAGCCGGCCGGAGTCCATCACGGCCACCCGGTCGGCCAAGGTGAACGCTTCGTCCTGGTCATGGGTGACGTACAGCGCGGTGGTGCCGGTGCGGGTCAAGATGTCGCGCAGGTCGACCGCCAACCGGTCGCGCAGTCCACGGTCCAGCGCCGACAGCGGCTCGTCCAGGAGCAACAGCCGGGGGCTGGGTGCTAGCGATCGGGCCAGCGCTACCCGCTGCTGCTCGCCTCCGGACAGGGTGCCGACCCGGCGGCTGCCCAGCCCGCCGAGGCCGACCAGCTCAAGCAGGTCGCGAACACGGTCGCGGCGAGCATGCGCCGGCATCCCCGCCATCCGCAGCCCGAACTCGACGTTGCCGGCGACGTCGCGGTGCGGAAAGAGCTGTCCGTCCTGGAACAGCAGGCCGAAGCCGCGGCGATGCACCGGCACGGCGTGCAGGTCTGCCCCGGCCCAGCTGATCACCCCACCGGCCACCGGTTCCAGACCGGCGACAGCGCGCAGCAGTGTCGACTTGCCGCAGCCGGACGGACCGAGCAGCACCACCACCTCACCCGAAGCGATGGACAGGGACACATCGTCGACCGCCCGGTCCGCGCCGAAGGTGACGCGCAGTTGGTGGACGTCGAGGCTCACAACTCAACCCCGGCCGATTGCACACGTAACCGCTCGGCCAAACCGATCACGACGGTGGTGATCGTTGCCAGCACCACCGAGGCGGCCAACGCCATGCCAAGGTTGTCTGCACCCGGCCGTCCGATCAGCCGGAAGATCACCACCGGCAACGTCGGCCGGTCTGGGCGGGCAAGGAAGCTGGTGGCCCCGAACTCACCGAGGCTCACCGCGAAAGCGAAGCCGACCGCCAACCCCAGCGAACGCCCCAGCACCGGCAGGTCGACCGCTGCGAACACCCTCGCGGGGCTTGCGCCGAGCACCGCGGCGGCCTCACGCAGGCGCTGGTCCACCGAGCGCAGCACCGGCAACAGTGTGCGGATGACCAGCGGCACCGCCACCACAGCCTGCGCGATCGGCACCAGCACTGCGGAGCTGCGCAGGTCGAGTGGCGGACGGTCGAGGGTGATCAGGAAGCCGAAGCCGACGGTGACCGCAGACACGCCCAGCGGCAGCATGAACGCTGCGTCGAAGGCACCCACCAGTCGGCGCGCCGCGGGTCGACGAGGCCGCCGGGAGACCAGCAGGCAGATGAGCACCCCGACGAGCATCGCGATCCAGGTGGCGTCGACGGCGATCCGCAGCGAGTTCAGTGCCGCCTGCCACACGCTGACCTCCAGACCCGAGCCGAGGCCGTCGCCCGCGCTGGCACCGGACCCGGTGCTCGCCAGGTTGGCAAAGTTGTCCAGGCTGACTCCGGTAGGGGTTCGCAGCGACCCGGCCAGCAGCGACGCCAGCGGAGCCAGCAGCCCCAGCACCGCCAGCGTGGTCACCAGCACGGCGGGCAGGTCCGCTCGGCGCACCCGGTGTGCGGTGTCGGTGTCGGTCTGGATTTGCAGCGCGGTCTCCCGGCGCCGCCTGGACCAGCCGGACACGACCAGGCTGGCGGTCACCACCAGCAGCTGCACGGTGGACAGCACTGCGGCCGTACGCAGGTCGAGGAACTGGGTTGTCTGCACCCAGATCTCGGTCTCGACCGTGCCGTAGGCCGGGCCGCCCAACACCAGCACGGTGCCGAAGGCGGTCGCGCAGAACAAGAACACCAGCGACGCCGCCGACGCGATCGCCGGGGCCAGCGCCGGCAGCGTGACCTCGCGGAACGCGCGGGACGGTGAGGCGCCAAGCGCCCGGGCCGCCTGCTCGGCGCGCGGGTCGAGGTGCGCCCACATGGCGCCCACGGTGCGCACCACCACCGCATAGTTGAAGAACACCAGTGCGGCGACGACCGCGCCGAAGGTGCCGTCGGCACCGAGGAACCCCAACGGGCCGCCGTCCACCAGCAGGCTGCGGAAGGCGACCCCGACCACCACTGTCGGCAGCACGAACGGCACCGTCACCAGCGCACGGACGGCGCCGCGCCCCGGAAAGCGGCAGCGGTACAGCAGGTACGCACCGGGTAGTCCCAACAGCACCGCCAGCGTGGTGCCGACGACAGACTGGGCGAGGGTCTGGCCGATCACCCGCAGGGTGCGGGTGCTGCCGAGGGTTTCGGCGAAGCCGCCGAGGTCGACGGCGCCGTCAACCAGCACCCCGCGGGCGATGATCGAACCGACCGGCCAGACGAAGAAGATCGCCAAGAACGCGGCCGGTAGCGCCGCGGCCAGCGCCAACCCACCACGGGTCAGCCAATGACCGTGGCGGTCCACTGCTCGATCCACTCCCGGCGGTTGGCGTCGATCTGCCCGGCGCTGACCTCGAACGGCTGCTCCGACAGCGGCCCGAAACGCGCCCACGCCGGTGGCAGGTCGGCCTGCTGGTTGACCGGATACATGTACATGGTGGTGGGAATTGTCTCTTGGAACCGGGTCGACAACATGAAGTCGATGAGCTGCTGCGCCCCCTCGGGGTTGTCGGCTCCGTCGATCACGCCGGCGTACTCGACCTGGCGGAAGCAGGTTTCCAACAACGCCCGGGTCGGCGCCTTGGTGGCCTTCGGGCCCGCCTCTGCGGGCGGCGAGCTGGCGTAGGACAACACGATCGGGCGGGGTCCCTTGCCCTGCGAGCCGGAGAAGTCCACGAAGTAGGCGTCCGACCAGCTGTCGGAGACCTTGACCCCGTTGTCTCGCAGAGCTGCCCAGTAGTCACGCCAGCCGTCCTCACCAAAGGCACCCACGGTGGCCAAAAGGAACGACAAGCCGGGTGACGAGGTGGCCGGGTTGGTCACCACCAGCAGGTCCTTGTAGATCGGGTCGGTGAGGTCCTTGAGCGTCTGCGGCTCGGGGACGTTGCGGTCGGCGAACCAGCCGCGGTCGACGTTGATGCAGACGTCGCCGTAGTCGACAGGGGTCAGCCGGTCGGAGTCGTCCACAGCCAGCTCGTCGGCTCGCTCAGGTGTCTGCGGCGAGGCGTACGGCTGAAGCACCCCGGCGCCCAGCGCGCGCGAGGCGAACGAGTTGTCGATCCCGAAGACGACGTCGCCGAGCGGTGAGTCCTTGGTGAGCACGAGCTGGTTGACCAACGTGCCGGCGTCGCCGGGCGCACGGGTCTTGACGGTGAGCCCGGACTCGCGCTCGAAGTCGGCCATCAGCTTCTTGTCCACGGCGAACGAGTCGTGCGTGACCAGCACGACCGTGCCGCCTGCGCTGCCGGCGTCGGTCGAATCGCTGCTTGCGCCGGAGTCGCTGCCGATCGCCGAGCAGGCGGTCAACACCAACGAAGCGGCCGCCAGCGCGGCGGTACGGGTGTGAGTAAACATGGTGTGGTGTTCCCTCCTCGAAGTGCAGGAGGGGGCCGCCGATCAGCCACGCGGCAGCACCGCGAAACCGTTCAACGGCAAGAGATCCCGACTCCCTATCGCCGGTGCTAACCGGATCAGGTTCGAGGGTCTGCGGAGGTCCGCACTCTCAGCGCCACGAGGCGCTCCCCTGTCGTACGACATGGAGCCTACCCCGGAGGCTTCGGACCGGCCAGGATGGGCGGATGGACTTCGCTGAGGTGGTGCGCAGACGTCGGATGGTCCGGGCCTACACCGACGAGCCTGTCGACCCCGCCGCCGTACGCCGTGCGCTGGACCATGCCCACCGGGCGCCGAGCGCAGGCTTCAGTCAGGGCTGGGCGTTCCTCCTGCTCGATGACGCCGACACCGTTGGCCGTTTCTGGTCGGCAACCACCCCAGCAGGCAAGGGTGACAACGCCTGGTCGCGCGGGATGCGCACTGCCCCGGTGATCGTGGTGCCGCTGGCGTGCAAGCGCGCCTATCTGGACCGCTACGCCGAGCCGGACAAGGGTTGGACAGACCGCGGCGAGTCCCGCTGGCCGGTGCCCTACTGGGACGTGGACACCGGCATGGCCGCGCTGCTGATGCTGCTGACCGCCGTCGACGAGGGGCTGGGGGCGTGCTTCTTCGGCGTGCCGCCCGGCCAGGTGCAGGCGTTGCGGACCGAGTTCGGCGTGCCCGCCGATCACCACCCCATCGGGGCAGTCACACTGGGTCACCCCGCGCCTGGTGGCGTCAGCGGGTCAGCGCGGCGAAGACGCCGCCGACTCGATGACGTCGTTCACCGTGGGGGGTGGTGAGACAGCCCCCACCGGGTGCGACAGTTTCACCAGGGTAAGGCCACACGCACAGGCAGGAGCACCAGATGCAGGTCGTCGCCATCATCGTCTGCCTGGCGGTCACCGCCGTGGCGGTCGCGTTGTTCGCGCGCGCCGCCGCTGAGATCGTCGGCGTCGTACGCCTCGGCCAGCCCGCCGCCGGGCGCACCGACCAGCCGGCCGCCCGCACGACCACGATGCTCACCGAAACCCTCGGGCACACCCGGATGCTGCAGTGGACGCTGGTGGGCGCTGTGCACTGGGTGGTGTTCGTCGGCTTCGGCTTCTTGTTCTTCACCCTGGTCACGGCGTACGGGCAGCTGTTCGACCCGGAGTTCGCACTGCCGGTCATCGGGCACTGGGCGGTCTTCGAGTGGGTCACCGAGCTGCTGGCGTGGACGATGCTGGCCTCGATCGCGACGCTGTTCGCGATTCGGGTCGCGGGCCGCCCGAGCGCAGGCGGCCGGCGCACCCGGTTCTTCGGCTCGACGATGTGGCAGGGCTACTTCGTCGAGGCGGTCATCGCCGGGGTCGGCCTGTGCATCGTGACGCTGCGCGGCCTGGAGTACGCGCTGGGGCAGCTCGAGGGCGAGTCGTGGGCCACCGCGCTGCACTTCCCGCTGACGGCCTGGCTCGGCAGCGCGTTCGGCGGGCTGAGTCTCGGTGCGCTCGAATCGGCCATCATCGTGGTGGCAACGGTCAAGATCCTGGTGTCGATGGCCTGGGCGATCGTGCTCGGGCTGAACGCCACCATGGGAGTGGCCTGGCACCGCTTCACCGCCTGGCCGAACATCTGGTTCAAGCGCCGGGCCGACGGTGGCACCGCGCTCGGCGGGCTGCAGCCGATCATGGTCGCCGGCGCACCGATCGACTTCGAGAACATCGAGGAGCTCGACGAGGACGCCCCGCTGGGCGTCGGCAAGGTCGAGGATTTCAGCTGGAAGGGGCTGCTCGACTTCAGCACCTGCACCGAGTGCGGTCGCTGCCAGAGCCAGTGCCCGGCGTGGAACACCGAGAAGCCGCTGTCGCCAAAGCTGCTGATCACCGCACTGCGCGACCACGCCTACGCCAAGGCGCCGTACCTGCAGGCGGCCGAGGCCGACCGCGCCGCGCTGCCCGCGGAGACTACCCAGCAGGCCGACCGGCCGCTGATCGGCGACGAGCAAGCGTACGGGGTGATCGATCCCGACGTGCTGTGGAGCTGCACCAGCTGTGGCGCGTGCGTGCAGCAGTGCCCCGTCGACATCGAGCACGTCGACCACATCATGGACATGCGCCGCCACCAGGTGCTTGTCGAGAGCAATTTCCCCGCCCAGCTGAACCAGCTGTTCAAAGGCCTGGAGAACAAGGGCAACCCGTGGAACATGGCGCCGTCAGCACGGATGGATTGGGCCAAGGATCTTGGCTTCGAGGTCAAGCAGGTCGGTGTGGACGTCGACGACCTGGGTGAGGTGGACTGGTTGTTCTGGGTCGGTTGCGCAGGGGCGTACGAGGACCGCGCCAAGAAGACCACCCGCGCGGTCGCCGAGCTGTTGCACATCGCCGGGGTGGACTTCGCGGTGCTCGGGGACGGCGAGACGTGCTCGGGCGACCCCGCTCGGCGGGCCGGCAACGAGTTCGTCTTCCAGATGCTCGGGATGCAGAACGCGGAGGTGCTGACCGAGGCGAAAGCCACCAAGGTCGTCGCCACCTGCGCGCACTGCTTCAACACGCTGAAGAACGAGTACGGCCAGCTCGGCGTCGAGCTCGAGGTCGTGCACCACACCCAGCTGCTCAACCGGCTGGTGCGGGACAAGCGGCTGACCCCGTTGGCGCCGGTGGACGGCGCCAACGGGAGCGGTGGCCGGACGATCACCTACCACGACCCGTGTTTCATCGGTCGGCACAACCAGGTCTACGCACCGCCACGCGAGCTGTTGTCGATCATCCCGGACACCGAGTTCGCCGAGATGCCGCGCAATTCCGAGCGGTCGTTCTGCTGCGGTGCGGGCGGCGCGCAGATGTGGATGGAGGAGAAGATCGGCGAACGGATCAACGCCAACCGCACGGCCGAGGCCGTCGCCACCGGCGCCGATCAGATCGCCGTGGCCTGCCCGTTCTGCCGGGTGATGCTGTCCGACGGGCTGACCGCGCAGCAGGCGGCCGGGCAGGCGCGCGAGGAGGTTGAGGTGCTCGACGTGGCCCAGCTGCTGCTTGCTGCGGTCCGCCGGGACGAGGCGTCGGCCGGCTAGCCCCGCTTGTCCTTCCGAGGGTTGCCGTCCGGGTCCAGCTCGTCGGCCTGCCGCAGCTGATCGTGCTGATCGTCTCGTGATGCGGCGGCCTCGTGCCCACGATCCCGCGCCTCGGCTTCCAGCCGCTCCGCCTCAGCCCGCTTGGAATCGGCCTCGGCCCGGGCACGGCGCGCCTCGGCGTCGGTCTCGGCGGCGGCCGACTCGCGCTTGCGCACTGACGACTCGTCCTGTTCCGCCCGCTCGCGCAGCTCGCCCGCCTGCTCGCGGCGCTTTTCCTGCTTGCGCGTCTTGCCCTTACGCATCGCCGCCACGATCAGCGCCACCACCACGATGACCACGACCACTGCCACGACGATCCACACAATCGCGCTCGTCTCCATGAGATCTCCCTTCACATCGTCACGTTCTGCAGTTGCAGATCACTGAGAGTATGGCGGCTAGTGCGGTCGGCCGCCAAGCACGGTGACGGCACGTGCCGACACTTCGAGGCCGAGGGCCAGCCGGTCGGCCAAATCTTCACCCCGCACCCAGGCGGCGATCCAGCCGGCGGCGAAGCCGTCGCCAGCGCCGGTCGAGTCGCGGACATCGGCCGGCACGGCGTCTGCCTGCAGCTCGCCCCCCTCGGCGGTGCGTACGACCGCACCGCCGCCGCCGAGCTTGACCGCCGCCGTCGCACAGGTGGCGGTCAACTGTGCCGCAGCAACGTCCGCGTCGGTCATACCGGTGAGCAACTCGGCCTCGACGGCGTTGGGCAGCAACAAATCGACTCCGGCGGTCCACTCGAGAAAGGCTTCGGCACCTGCCTCACGCAGGTAGGCCGCCGAGCTGGGGTCAACCGACACGGCGATATGGCGCCGCCGGGCGTTGACAATCGCGTTCAGCGCCACCGGCCTGGTCGCAGGGTCGAAGAAGGTGTAGCCGGTCAGGTGCAGCACAGCCACGTCGCGCCACACGTCGTCCGGGATGTCGCGCGCGGTCAGCGACCCGTTGGCGGCGCGGTCGACGTACATGGTGCGCTCGCCGTGCTCGTCGAGCACCAGCACGATCGAGCCGGTCGTTCGCTCGCGGTCCACAGCGATCCGGGCATCGACCCCTTGGCGGTGCAGGGCAGTGACGTGCTCGCTGGCGCTGTTGTGGCCGGCGCGACCGACGAAGCTCACGTCGATCCCTAGTGCACCGAGCCAACCAGCCACGTTGGCGGCAGACCCACCCGGTCGAGGGCGGATCTCTGCGGTGGTATCGCTGGCCGGGGTGACTGCGGTCATCGGTCGCACCAGCAGATCGTCGACGACGTCGCCAATCACCAGCACGCGCGAGCTCATGTGTCCTGCATGTGCTGCTCGCGCTCGGCCCAGGCCCGGGCGATCTCCCCTGCGAGTGCCACGTTGTTGCGCACAATCTGCAGGTTGACATTCAGGCTGCGTCCGCCGGTTGCCTGCACCATCTCGGACAGCAGGAACGGGGTGACCTGCTTGCCACGTACTCCCTGGTCGCGCGCGGCGGCCAGCGCGGCGTCAAGGGCTGAGTCGTGCACCTCGGGGTCGAGTTGCTGGTCGATCGCCAGCGGGTTGGCCACCAGCACCGCCTGCGTACGGGTGAGGGCGTCCCCGGCGGCCATCACCTCGACAACCTGGTGGCCTGACTCGACCCGCCAGTCGAGATCGTGCCCGGAGTCAGTCAGCCAAAAGGCCGGGAAGCGCGATGTGCGATAGCCCAGCACCGTCACCCCAAGGGTCTCCAGCCGTTCGAGCGTCGCGCCGATATCGAGGATGGACTTCACCCCGGCCGACACCACAGTGATCGGGGTCTGCGCCAGCGTCATCAGGTCGGCCGACTCGTCGTAGGTGCTCGACGCCAAACGGTGCACGCCACCGAGTCCGCCGGTGGCGAACACCCGGATGCCGGCCAGCCGGGCCAGGTGAGCTGTTGCCGCAACGGTGGTGGCGCCGCTGCCACCTGTGGCGATCAGCATCGGCAGGTCGCGCACGCTTGCTTTGGTGATGTCGTCGGTGGCGACTCGTTTGAGGGCGTCGTCGTCGAGGCCGATGTGCAGTTGCCCGTCCAGCACGGCGATGGTCGCCGGGGTGACACCCTGGTCACGCAACACCTGCTCGAAGTGGTGTGCGGCCTCGAGGTTCTGCGGGCGAGGCAGGCCGTGCGAGATGATTGTGGACTCCAGCGCGACCACCGGTCGGCCGCCGGCAAGGGCCTCGACCACCGGCGGTGACAGCGTCATCTCGATGCTGCCACCGTGTCCAACCGCTCGGGGCCGCACCACTGGGGCTGCGTCCGTCCTCTGCTCCGGTGCCATGACTGTCAGCCTCGCACGTGTCCCCCCATTAGCGATCTGGCGCCACCGGTGCGCACGAACGGCGTCACCGCGCACCACTTGTGACCATCCGAGGGTTGTTGTGCAGTCACTTTGATGTCATAGTGGCGTCATGGATCTGGCACCGTACGTCGAGCGCCTCCGAGCCGACCTTGCCACAGTCGCGGAGTCAGCCGGGCCCGAGGCTCGGGCGACCGCGGAGCGACTGGTGGGCGCGCTCGACTCCGCCGTTCGGATGGCGATGCTGGAGGCGCTGTCGGATGCGACCGCTGAGATCACCACAGAGCTGCCCGGCGGCACTGTCGAGGTCCGCCTCAAGGGACGCGAGCCGCAGTTCGTGATCGCTGCCGAGCAGGTGCAGGTCGAGACCGACCCGCCGGACGGCGACACCGGGGTCGGGGCTGGCACCGATGAACCCGACGACGACGGGGCGGTCGCCCGGGTCACTGTCCGGATCCCCGAGTCGCTGAAGGCACGCGTGGAGGAGTTGGCCTCCAGTCGTGGTCAGTCACTCAACAGCTGGATCGTGCAGGCGCTGAGGTATGCCAGCCGCGAGCGGGCGATCGATGTGGACATCGACCTGTCGTCGTTGCCCTTCGGCGCCGGGGTGGGCTTCGGTCCCCGCCGTACTCGCCGTGTCCAAGGCTGGGTCCGATGAAGCACTGCCGCCACGCGCGTTACCCGTTCCGATGCCCGCTCAGAGGAGGATCTGTTGCCTGACACCGACGATGTGACTGACTTCTCGACCCCTGCGCCAGTGCTCCTGCAGATCGAGTCAGCCGGTGGCCAGGTGCGGGTCGACGCACACGACGCCGACCACACCGTTGTACGGCTGCGACCTAGCCGTGCCGGGGATGACAGGGCGCTCGACCTGATCGCCAACTCAACCGTTGAGCAGCGCGGTGACCGGGTGTCAGTCGAGGTGCCGCCCGCCGGGGTCGGCTTCTTGCGCAGCAGCCCAGACATCGACATCACGGTGAGCCTCCCAACCGGATCGCGACTCGAGCTGGCGGCCAAGTCGGCTGACCTGCGGACCGGCGGACTGCTCGCCGCCGTGCACGTGCAGATCGGGTCCGGCGATGTGTGGCTCGACCACGTCGGCGAGGCACACGTGCAGTCGGGTTCTGGCTCGCCCGGCGACGGGGAGGATGCCGTCGCGCTGCACATCAACACCGTGTCCGGCGACATCTCGCTCGCGCACGCCTGACCTGACAGGGGCATTCCGATGGATGAGATGAGTTACCACCTGGCGCTGCAGCAGGTCGCCGACCGCACCAGGGACGCCAGGCGCCACCACGAGCACCTAGGCGGCCCTCCTCACCCACCCAAGCGGCGTTCGCCTGGCTGGCTGCGCCGTGGGCGGGCAATCCCGGACGACCCGACCTAGCCTGTTGGCTGTCGCTCGCGCAGGCTCAGGAGTCGAACCGCTGGAAGTTGGCGAACGACCTGGAGGGCGTCGGCCCGCGCTGCCCCTGGTAGCGCGATCCGTAGACCGCCGACCCGTACGGGTGTTCGCTCGGCGAGCTGAGCCGGAAGAAGCAGAGCTGGCCGATCTTCATACCCGGCCACAGCTTGATCGGCAGCGTCGCTACGTTGCTCAGCTCGAGGGTCACGTGCCCGGAGAAGCCAGGGTCGATGAAGCCGGCGGTCGAGTGGGTCAGCAACCCCAGCCGCCCCAGCGAGCTCTTGCCCTCGAGCCGCGCGGCGATGTCGTCGGGCAGCGTGATGACCTCGTAGGTCGAGCCGAGCACGAACTCGCCGGGGTGCAGGATGAACGGCTCGTCGCCGGCGGGCTGCACCATCCGGGTCAGCTCGGGCTGCTCCTCGGCGGGGTCGATGTGCGGGTAACGGTGGTTCTCGAAGACCCGGAACATCCGGTCGAGGCGCACGTCGATGCTGGACGGTTGCACCAACTCGGGGGCGTACGGTTCGAGACTGACCCGGCCCGCGTCGACCTCGGCCCTGATGTCACCGTCGGAGAGCAGCACGCGGGCAACCTAGCGCAGCCTGGCCAGTAGTATCGTGCTGCTCGCCCGGACACGGTCCGGGTGCTCGCGGGTGTAGTTCAATGGCAGAACATCAGCTTCCCAAGCTGACAGTGCGAGTTCGATTCTCGTCACCCGCTCTGGTGTTTTTGCAGGTCAGAGGCGGTTTGGCTCGCAGTCCGCTTGACCGTGAATACCCCTGAAAACCCCTCTGTGACCTCCCGTTAGGTCACTGCTAGGTCATGCGGAGGTCACGCCGGGTCTGTGTGGCAGGCCGTACCGTGCATACGAGCGGTCCTGGCGTGTCATGCTTCCGGCCCTGGC
>JBBSNM010000009.1:0-46077 GCA_038232655.1 Propionibacteriales bacterium
CCACCGACGGTCGGATCGCCAACCTGGGGTTGATCCCGCTCGAGGACGACAAGAAGTTCTTCCCGCTGTACAACGGCGCGCCGATCGTCGAGAAGGGGAACGAGAACGGCGACAAGATCCTCGAGGTGCTGGCGCCGCTGACCGAGACGCTGACCACCGAGGTGATGACCGAGCTGAACAAGCAGATCAGCGCCGACGGGCTGCCAGTGGACAAGATCGCCGGCGACTACCTGAAGAAGCAGGGCTTCATCCAGTGAGGTAGCCCCCACCACCCGCAAAGTTGTCACCGGCACGGTGCGCTAGAGCGCAACGTGCCGGTGACAACTTGTGGTTGCGGGGTGGCTCAAGGGTCAGTTTGCGGTGGTGCTGCTGCCGTCCCCGAAGTTGTCGTTGTCGCCTCGAGCGCCGACCGAGCGCAGCACCCCCCACTGGGTGAGCCTGGCCGCGAGCACGCTCGGCGCCTCCTCATAGATCACCGCCAGGGTGCGCAGGTCCTCCTGCCGGATGGACAGCACCCGACCGTTGTAGTCGCCACGCTGGGCCTGGATGCTCTTGGCATACCGTGCCAGCGGGGCCACCTCGGCCTCTTCGAGGTCCTGCAGGTTCGTGAGGTCGAGGATGAGCTTGTCCGGCGCCTCCAGCGCAGCGGGTGAGGCCTGGCTGCCTCCGGGCAGCAGCTCCTCGACCGGAACGCCGTAGAACGTGGCGAGGTCGGACAGCTTCAGCACCGTGACGGCTCGGTCGCCGCGCTCGTACGAGCCGATCACGACCGCCTTCCATCGGCCCTGCGACTTCTCCTCGACGGCTTGCAAGGACATGCCCTGTTGCTGCCGGATGGCGCGCAGTCGTGCACCCAGCTCACGGGAGTATTCGTTCGACACCCGGTAACCCCCAGTCCCTCTCGGTCTTTCACATCAACGTGACTGAGCGTGAGCGTACTGCCGTCGGCGACCCGTCCTCAACAGAATCGCGATTTGTCCGGGTTCCGAGTTGATCTGCAGTTCCGGCCTTTCCGGCACTCCCGTCCCCACCGTCCCAACGTGACGCACCGTGACTGGGAGTCACAACGGCTCGCGGCCCACCCGCTGCTGGTACGGTATCGCCTGACACGACGTCCTTTAACGACCGTCCCGTGAGGCGGGGAAGGAGGTCCTTGATGGTGCGCGCGCAGCCGACCGAGCGCGTCGTCCTCGACGACCGAGATGTGGCTCGGGCACTCACCCGGATCGCCCACGAGATCCTCGAACGCAACCGCGGCAGTGCCGACCTGCTGCTGCTCGGTATCCCTCGTCGCGGCGTCCCGCTGGCGCACCGCATCGCCGAGCGGATCTCGGCCGTCGAAGGCGTCGAGATCCCGACCGGGTCGCTGGACGTGACCATGTACCGAGACGACCTGCGGCTGCGCCCGGCCCGCTCGCTCGAGCACACCGAGCTGCCGCCGACGGGCGTCGAGGCCAAGACCGTCGTGCTGGTCGACGACGTGCTCTTCTCCGGCCGCACCGTGCGCTCCGCGCTGGATGCCCTGCACGACCTCGGCCGGCCGCGGGCCGTACGACTGGCGGTGCTCGTCGACCGGGGACACCGTGAGCTGCCGGTGCGTGCCGACTTCGTCGGCAAGAACCTGCCCACCTCGCTGGTCGAGCAGGTGCGGGTCTCGGTGGCGGAGTACGACGGCGCCGACGCCGTCTGCATCACCGACGTCGGCCCCCGCGACAGTCCCGGCGCACGGCCGGGCGACGACGCGACCGCCTGGGCGGGTGGGCTGTGATGATCCGCCACCTGCTCAGCGCCGCCGACCTCGACCACACCCAGGCGCTGCGCGTGCTGGACACCGCGGCAGAGCTGCTCGCGCTCGCGGACCGACCGATCAAGAAGCTCCCGACGCTGCGCGGGCGCACCGTGGTCAACCTGTTCTTCGAGGACTCCACCCGCACCAGGATCTCGTTCGAGGCCGCCGCCAAGCGGCTGTCGGCCGACGTGATCACGTTCTCCGCCAAGGGGTCAAGCGTGTCCAAGGGCGAGAGCCTCAAGGACACCGCGCTCACCTTGCAGGCCCTGGGCGCCGACGCGGTGATCGTGCGGCACCAGTCGTCGGGGGCGCCGCATCGCCTCGCGAGCAGCGGCTGGGTCGACGGATCGGTGGTCAACGCCGGCGACGGCACCCACGAGCACCCCACCCAGGCCCTGCTCGACGCGTTCACGCTGCGCCGGCACCTCGCCGGTGGGGCTGGGGACCTGGACGGCCGCCGGGTCACGATCGTCGGCGACGTGCTGCACAGCCGGGTCGCCCGCTCCAACGCGCTGCTGCTCAGCACGCTGGGCGCCGAGGTGACCCTGGTGGCCCCGCCGACGTTGCTGCCCGTGGGCGTCGAGGCCTGGCCGGTGGCCACGTCGTACGACCTGGACGGCTCGCTGGCCAAGACCGACGCGGTGATGATGCTGCGGGTGCAGCGCGAGCGGGGCGCCGCCGGCGGGTTCTTCCCCAGCGAGCGCGAGTACAGCCGCCGGTACGGCATTGACGCCCGCCGGATGCAGCTGCTGCCCGACCACGCCATCGTCATGCACCCCGGCCCGATGAACCGCGGGGTCGAGATCAGCGCCGAGGTTGCCGACCACCAGCGATCGGTGATCGTCGAGCAGGTCGCCAACGGGGTCGCGGTGCGGATGGCGGTGCTGTACCTGCTGCTCAGCGGCTCCGAGGGGAGCACCGAGGCATGACGATCCCGAGCGAGCCCACGCCCACCCTGGTTCGCGGTGTCCGCCCGCTCGGCGGCACCCCCACCGACCTGCTGCTGGTCGGCGGCAGCATCGCCGCCACCGGTGCCCAGGCCGTCGCCGACGCCCCACCCGGCGCCCGCCACGTGGACGCCGCAGGGTGGGTCGCACTGCCCGGTCTGGTCGACCTGCACACCCACCTGCGCGAGCCCGGCCGCGAGGACGCCGAGACCGTCGAGAGCGGGACCCGGGCGGCCGCCCTCGGCGGCTTCACCGCCGTGCATGCGATGGCCAACACCGACCCGGTCGCCGACACCGCCGGGGTGGTCGAGCAGGTCTGGCGTCTCGGGCGCGAAGCAGGCTGGTGCGACGTGCACCCGGTGGGCGCCGTCACCGTCGGCATCGCCGGGCAGCGGCTGGCCGAGCTCGGTGCGATGGCCGACTCCGCCGCCCGGGTACGGGTCTTCTCCGACGACGGGCACTGCGTGTCCGACGCGGTGCTGATGCGCCGGGCGCTGGAGTACGTGAAGGCCTTCGACGGGGTCGTGGCGCAGCACGCCCAGGAACCCCGGCTCACCGAGGGCGCGCAGATGAACGAGGGGCAGCTGTCCGGCCGGCTCGGCCTGGCCGGCTGGCCGGCGGTCGCCGAGGAGGCGATCGTCGCGCGTGACGTGCTGCTCGCGGCCCATGTCGGCTCCCGGCTGCACGTGTGCCACGTGTCGACCGCCGGCTCGGTCGAGATCCTGCGCTGGGCCAAGTCCAAGGGATGGGCCGTCACCGCCGAGGTGACGCCGCACCACCTGCTGCTCACCGACGAGCTCGCGACGTCGTACGACCCGGCCTTCAAGGTGAACCCGCCGCTGCGCACCGCCGAGGACGTGGTCGCCCTGCGGGCGGCCCTCGCGGATGGCACGATCGACGCGGTGGCCACCGACCATGCCCCGCACCCGGTCGAGGACAAGGAGTGCGAGTGGGCTGCCGCCGCGATGGGCATGCTGGGTCTCGAGACCGCACTGTCGGTGGTGCAACACGCGATGGTAGACACCGGGCTGCTCGACTGGGCCGGGGTCGCCGACCGGATGTCCACCCGCCCGGCCGCGATCGGCCGGGTGTCCGGGCACGGACGGCCACTTGTTGCCGGCGAACCGGCCAACCTGGTCCTGCTCGATACCGCCGCCGGCCGCACCGTGCGGGCAGCGGAGCTGGCCTCGCTGTCGCGCAACACGCCGTACGAGGGCCGCGAGCTGCCCGGCCGGGTGGTGGCCACCTTCCTGCGCGGCCGCGCCACCGTGCTCGACGGGTCCCTGGCCGGAGCCGAGCCGGCGGGGCTGCTGCGGTGAGCACCGGCTCCGCGGCGATACTCGTCCTGGAGGACGGCCGGTCGTTCACCGGCAGGGCCTACGGCGCGGTCGGTGAGACCGTCGGCGAGGCCGTCTTCACGACCGGCATGACCGGCTACCAGGAGACGCTGACCGACCCGTCGTACCGCCGCCAGGTGGTCGTGCAGACCGCACCGCACATCGGCAACACCGGCGTCAACGACGAGGACGGCGAGTCCGACCGCATCTGGGTGGCCGGGTACGTCGTGCGTGACCCGGCGCGTCGGGTGAGCAGCTGGCGCGCCCGCGGCCGCCTGGACGACGAGCTGACCGCGCAGGGGGTCGTCGGCATCAGCGGGGTCGACACCCGGGCGCTGACCCGGCACCTGCGCGAGCGCGGGACGATGCGGGTTGGCATCTCGTCGACCGGGTCGAGCGTCGAGTCACTGCTGGCCACGGTGCGCGGCGCGCCGCAGATGAGCGGCGCCGACCTCGCCGGCGAGGTGACGACGCACGACGCGTACGTGGTGCCGCCGGTGGGGGAGCGGCGGGCCCGCGTCGCCGCGCTCGACCTCGGCATCAAGGCGATGACCCCCCACCTGCTCGCGGCCCGAGGGGTCGAGGTGCACGTGCTGCCCGCGGCCGTCGGGATCGCCGAGGTATTGGCCACCGGCGCCGACGGCGTCTTCTTCTCCAACGGTCCGGGCGACCCGGCGGCCACCCCGCACCCGGTCGCGCTGCTCGACGAGGTGCTCGACCGCGGGCTGCCGTTCTTCGGGATCTGCTTCGGCAACCAGCTGTTCGGCCGCGCCCTGGGCTTCGACACCTACAAGCTGCGGTACGGCCACCGCGGCATCAACCAGCCGGTCGTCGACCGGCAGACCGGCCGGGTCGAGGTGACCGCGCACAATCACGGCTTCGCCGTCGACGCGCCACTGGACGGCCCGGTCGATACGCCGTACGGGCGGGCCGCGGTGTCGCACGTGTGCCTTAACGACGACGTGGTGGAGGGGCTGCGGCTCACCGACGCCGCCGGGTCACTGACGGCCTTCAGCGTGCAGTACCACCCCGAGGCCGCCGCCGGGCCGCACGACGCGGCCTACCTGTTCGACCGCTTCGCCGACCTGCTCGACCGTCGCCGGAAGGCCGCCTGATGCCGCGCCGCACCGACCTGAAGTCCGTTCTCGTCATCGGCTCCGGGCCGATCGTCATCGGCCAGGCCTGCGAGTTCGACTACTCCGGCACCCAGGCCTGCCGGGTGCTGCGCGAGGAGGGCCTCCGGGTCGTGCTGGTCAACTCGAACCCGGCGACCATCATGACCGACCCCGAGCTGGCCGACGCCACCTACGTCGAGCCGATCACGCCGGAGTTCGTCGAGCGGGTCATCGCCCAGGAGCGCCCGGACGCGTTGCTGGCCACCCTGGGGGGCCAGACCGCGCTCAACGCCGCTGTCACCCTGGCGGAGTCCGGAGTGCTGGACAAGTACGACGTCGAGCTGATCGGCGCCTCTATCGAGGCCATAGAGCGCGGCGAGAACCGCGACTCGTTCAAGCGCATCGTCGAGGCGCTGCCCGCGCAGTGGCGGGCCGAGGTGGCCAGGTCCACCGTCGTCCACACGCTGGCCGAGTGCGTCGACACCGCCGGCGAGCTCGGCTACCCCCTCGTGGTGCGGCCGTCGTTCACGATGGGCGGCGTTGGGTCCGGGATCGCGCACGACGAGGACGAGCTGCACCGCATCGCCGGGGCCGGGCTGGCCGCCAGCCCCACCGGCGAGGTGTTGCTGGAGGAGTCCATCCTCGGTTGGAAGGAGTATGAGCTGGAGGTGATGCGCGACCGGGCCGACAACGTCGTCATCGTCTGCTCGATCGAGAACCTCGACCCGATGGGAGTGCACACCGGCGACTCGATCACGGTGGCACCGGCGATGACGCTCACCGACCGCGAGTACCAGCGGATGCGCGACATCGCCATCGGAGTGATCCGTGCCGTCGGCGTCGACACCGGCGGCTGCAACATCCAGGTCGCGGTGCACCCCGGCAACGGGCGGATGGTCGTCATCGAGATGAACCCGCGGGTGTCACGCTCCAGCGCCCTGGCCAGCAAGGCCACCGGGTTCCCGATCGCCAAGATCGCCGCCAAGGTCGCCATCGGCTACACCCTCGACGAGATCCCCAACGACATAACGGCGCAGACGCCGGCCAGCTTCGAGCCGGCGCTGGACTACGTCGTGGTCAAGGTGCCGCGGTTCGCGTTCGAGAAGTTCCCTGCCGCCGACCCGCGGCTGACCACTCACATGAAGTCCGTCGGCGAGGCGATGGCGATCGGGCGCAGCTTCACCGAGGCGCTGAACAAGGCCCTACGCTCGCTCGAGAGCCGGGCGGCGCCGTTCTCGTGGGCCGGTGCGCCCGGCGACCTCGACGACCTGCTGGCCCGCGCACGGGTGCCGCACGACGGCCGGTTGCGGCTGGTGATGGACGCGCTGCGCGCGGGTGCCACCCTCGACCAGCTGCACGAGGCCACCGGGATCGACCCGTGGTTCCTCGACCAGATCCAGCTCGTCGACGAGGTCGCGAGCGCGATCCGGGGCGCGGACAAACTGAGCCCGCCGCTGCTGCTGCAGGCCAAGCGGCACGGGCTGTCCGACACTCAGGTCGCCGAGCTGCGCGGCATGCGTCCCGACGTGGTCCGCGGGGTGCGGCACGCGCTGGGGCTGCGGCCGGTGTTCAAGACCGTGGACACCTGCGCCGCCGAGTTCGACGCCCGCACGCCGTACCACTACTCGACCTACGAGGACGAGACCGAGGTGTCGCCCCGCGAGCGGGCCGCCGTGATCATCCTCGGCAGCGGACCCAACCGCATCGGCCAGGGGATCGAGTTCGACTACTCCTGCGTGCACGCGGCGCTGGCGCTGTCCGAGGCCGGCTACGAGACCGTGATGGTCAACTGCAACCCCGAGACGGTGTCCACCGACTACGACACCTCCGACCGGCTGTACTTCGAGCCGCTCACGCTGGAGGACGTGCTGGAGGTCGTGCACGCCGAGCAGCAGGCAGGCCCGGTCGCCGGCGTGGTGGTGCAGCTGGGCGGACAGACACCGCTCGGACTCGCGCAGGCGCTGGCCGACGAGGGGGTGCCGATCGTTGGAACCTCGCCGGCGGCGATCCACCTGGCCGAGGACCGCGGCTCCTTCGGCGGGGTGCTCGCCGAGGCCGGGCTGCCCGCGCCCAAGCACGGCACCGCGACCTCCTTCGACGGGGCCAAGCGGGTCGCCGACGACGTTGGCTATCCCGTGCTGGTGCGCCCGTCGTACGTGCTGGGTGGTCGGGGGATGGAGATCGTCTACGACGACGAGGCGCTGTCGGGCTACATCACCCGCGCCACCGACATCTCCCCCGAGCACCCGGTGCTGGTCGACCGCTTCCTCGACGACGCGGTCGAGATCGACGTCGACGCCCTGTACGACGGCAGCGAGCTGTATCTCGGCGGGGTGATGGAACACATCGAGGAGGCCGGCATCCACTCCGGCGATTCCGCCTGCGCGCTCCCGCCGATCACCCTCGGGCGTGAGGAGATCGACCGGATCCGCACCTCCACCGAGGCGCTGGCCAGCGGGATCGGCGTGCGGGGGCTGCTCAATGTCCAGTACGCCCTGAACGGCGACACTCTGTACGTGCTGGAGGCCAACCCCCGGGCGTCGCGGACGGTGCCGTTCGTGTCCAAGGCCACCAACGTGCCGCTGGCCAAGGCGGCGGCGCGGGTGATGCTGGGCGCGTCGGTCGCCGACCTGCGCGGCGAGGGCCTGCTGCCGGCGACCGGCGACGGCGCGCACGCCGAGCCGCACGCCCCGGTCGCGGTCAAGGAGGCGGTGATGCCGTTCAACCGCTTCCGAACCGTCGACGGGCAGAGCGTCGACACCGTGCTCGGCCCCGAGATGCGCTCCACCGGTGAGGTGATGGGCATCGACGCCGGCTTCGGCACCGCGTTCGCCAAGAGCCAGGCCGGTGCGTTCGGCGGGCTGCCCACGTCGGGGCGGGTGTTCTGCTCGATGGCCAACCGCGACAAGCGGCACATGATCTTCCCGATCAAGCGGCTGGCCGACCTCGGGTTCGCCATCCTCGCCACCAGCGGCACCGCCGAGGTGCTGCGCCACAACGGCGTCGAGGCCGAGGTGATCCGCAAGCTGTGGGAGCTGCCGCCGACCGAGCGGCCGGGCGACGACGGTCCGGTGCGGCACCGCTCCGGCATCGTGGCGCGAATCCTGGACGGTGACGTCGACCTGGTCGTGAACACCCCGCACGGCACCACGTCGAGCGGCAACCCGCGCCTGGACGGCTACGAGATCCGCAGCGCCGCGGTGGCCCGCAACATCCCCTGCATCACCACCGTGCAGGGCCTGGCCGCGGCCGTGCAGGGCATCGAAGCGCTGCTCGCCGGCGACGTCGGGGTGCGCTCGCTGCAGCAGTGGGCCGCGCACGTCCGCCCCGGGGAGCAGGAGTGACGGCCGCGTACGGTCCGCTGCAGGTGGACGGCCGGGTGCTGTCGACCGAGCGGGTCGGCGACTACCACCACCTGACCCTGGTGGCGCCGGGCATCGCCGAGCGCACCCGGCCGGGTTCGTTCGTGGCGCTCACCGTGGGCGGCGACCACACCGGCATGCTGCTGCGGCGCAGCTTCTCGATCTACCGCACCCGCAGCTCGGGGGTGTACGGCGGCACCGTCGAGGTGGTGTTCGCCGTCGCCGGCAAGGGCACCGAGTGGCTGGCCGGGCTGCGCGGTGGTGACACCCTGGATGTCATCGGGCCGCTCGGGCGGCCGTTCACGCTGCCCCGGCAGCCGGTGCCCTGCGTCCTGGTCAGCGGCGGCTACGGCACCGCGCCGCTGTTCGGCCTGGCCGACCGGCTGCGCGAGCGCGGCTGCGCGGTGCACATGGTGCTCGGCGCGGCCACCGAGCGTCGGCTGTTCGGTGTGCTCGAGGCGCGACGCTCGTCCCAGTCGGTCGACGTGACCACCGACGACGGCTCGCTCGGGGTGCGCGGCCAGGTCACCGCGGTGCTGCCCGACCTGCTCGCCCGCAGCGGGGCGCCGGTCGTCTACGCCTGCGGCCCGATGGGCATGCTGCGGGCGGTCGCGGCCGCCGCGGACCAGCATGGCGCGTGGAGCCAGTGCGCGGTCGAGGAGGCGATGGCCTGCGGTGTCGGCGTGTGCATGACCTGCGTGCTACCCGTCCGCGACGACGAGGGCCTCGTACGGATGGTGCGCTCGTGCACCGACGGGCCGGTGTTCCGCGGTGACCGGGTGCTGTGGGACGAGGTGGGCACCGTGCCGGAGGAGACCGTGGGCGCACCGCGGACAGGAGCGCGTCGATGAGGCACGACCCGGCGATCGACCCGGTCGACGTCGACCTGAGCGTCGAGCTCGCCGGAGTGGGCTTCCCGACCCCGGTGATGACCGCGTCGGGCTGCGCCGCGGCCGGCCGCGAGCTGGCGCCGTTCCTGAACGTGGCCGCGATCGGTGGGGTGGTCACCAAGTCGGTGATGCTGGACGCGCGCTCGGGGCGGCCGACGCCGCGGATGGTCGAGACACCCTCGGGCATGCTGAACTCGATCGGGCTGCAGGGCCCGGGCATCGACGCCTTCCTCGCCCGGGACCTGCCCTGGCTCGTCCAGCAGGGCGCCCGGCCGGTGGTCAGCATCGCCGGGGGCTCGCTGGGGGAGTACGCCGAGCTCGCTCGCCGGGTCGGCGTCGCGCCCGGCGTCGCCGCGGTCGAGGTGAACATCTCGTGCCCGAACGTCGAGAACCGCGGCCTGGTCTTCGCCTGCGACCCGTTCCAGGCCGCCCGGGTGATCTCGGCTGCGCGTCGCGGCATCCCCAAGGACATCCCGGTGCTGGCCAAGCTCTCACCCGACGTCACCGACATCGTGACGGTGGCCGAGGCGGTGATGGAGGCGGGGGCGACCGGGCTGTCGATGATCAACACCACGCTGGGGCTGTCGATCGACCCGGTGACCCTGCGACCGACGCTGGGCGGGGTCACCGGCGGGCTGTCCGGACCGGCGATCCGACCGCTCGCGCTGCGGTGCGTGTGGCAGGTGCACGCCGCCATGCCCGACGTACCCGTCGTCGGCATCGGCGGTATCCGCACCGGCTTCGACGCGTTGGAGTTCCTCGCCGCCGGCGCCAGCGCCGTACAGGTCGGCACCGTCACGTTCCACGACCCGTCATCACCGGCGCGGGTCGCCGACGAGCTGCGGGCCGAGCTCGCCCTGCGCGGTGCCGTCTCCCCGGGCGAGGTCGTCGGGGTGGCGCACCGCCCGGCCGACACCCCTGCCCGCCGCGCCGAGGCCACCGCGTGACGCCTGCGTTCGGTGCCCGGCTGCGCGCGACCGTCGACGACCGCGGACGGCTGTGCGTCGGCATCGACCCGCACCCGTCGCTGCTGCGGGCCTGGGGGCTGCCCGACGCCCCCGACGGGCTCGCCGGCTTCTGCGAGACCGTGGTCGGGGCGCTGGCCGGCGAGGTCGCCGTCGTCAAACCGCAGTCGGCCTTCTTCGAGCGGCACGGCGCCGCCGGCATCGCGGTGCTCGAGCAGACAATCCGGGCCGCCCGGTCGGCGGGCGCGCTGGTGCTGCTCGACGTCAAGCGCGGTGACATCGGCTCCACCGCGCAGGCCTATGCAGACGCCTACCTTCGGGGCGACGCCGCCCTGGCGGTGGACGCGATCACCGTCAACCCCTACCTCGGGTTCGAGTCGCTGCGGCCGTTCCTCGACACCGCACACGAGCACGGCACCGGGCTGTTCGTGCTCGGCCTGACGTCCAACCCGGCGGAGGGCGCCGCCCTGCAGCGCGCCCTGGTCGTCAGCGAGGACGTGGGCGGCGGCAGCGTCAGCCGCACCGCCGCCGCCGCCGTGCTGGCCTGCGTGCGCGCCGAGAACGAGGCTGCCGCCGGGGCCGGTGGCGACGGATCGGTGGGCATCGTCGTCGGCACCACCTTGAGTGCCGATGACCTAGCCGGCGCCGGCCTGACCGGCCGCGGCCTCGACGTCGCCGGCCCCGTCCTGGCACCCGGGCTCGGCGCCCAGGGCGGGACCGCAACCGACGTACGGCGGATCTTCGGCGCCGTCGCCGAGCGGGTGCTGCCGGCGGTGTCGCGTGCCGTGTTGTCCGCCGGCCCCGATCCAGCTGCCGTGCGGGCGGCCGCCCTGCGTCATCGCGACGCGGTGCAGTCGGCACTCGCGTCGTAGGAATGCCCGCTGACCCGGCGCCCGGCAACAACCGACGCTGGACGCGACTCACGTGGCATTGTGTGGACGTCGAAATTGCGCGCCGTTGCTTGGTCGACCGCTGCAGGATTTGTCATTCGAGGCCACTATCAGCTGGGCTCAGCCCCCGCGTTGAGGCGTATGCAGCCGAGAGGGCAATCCGGTGCCGGTGCGCGGCGCATCGCCCCGTGCGGCCGGGGACGTCGCCGACCTTGAACGCGGGGTGCGTTGTGAGAGGCTGGACGCGACGGGAAGGGCGACGCACAAGCACGAGGAGACGGCTCGATGAAGCGTATGACGACACGTACCGCGGCCGCCGGCGTGGTGCTGGTGCTGGGATCCCTTGCCGGCTGCTCCGGCGACGACGCAGCCAGCAGCGACCAGGCCGCCGAGGAAGCCAGCAGTGCCGACGAGCCGACCTCGGGGGCCGGGGGCAGCAACGAGGAGTACTGCGCCGCGCTGAAGGACGCGAAGGCGGAGTTCGAAGCGCTCGAAGGCAGCAACCCCGACAGCATGAAGAAGCTGGACAGCTCGCTCGACACCATGCGTGAGCTGGGCGACAAGTCTCCCGACGAGGTCTCCTCGGAGTGGAAGACGCTGGTCTCGGGCATCGACCAGCTGGAGCAGGCCGTGCAGGACGCCGGGCTGACGTTGGACCAGCTGTCCGCGATCTCGGAGAACCCCGACCCGAAGAGCCTCCCCAAGGGCGTCACGATCGAGAAGGTGCAAAAGCTCGGGGTCGAGCTGCAGCAGCTGAACAGCGAGCAGATGAGCCAAGCCCAGGACAAGATCGACGCCAACGCCCAGCAGGAGTGTGGCATCACTCTCAGCGACAACCCGGGCGAGGAGCCGACGCAGTGATCCGACTTGACCCCGGGGTTTGCCGGGTTCGGCCACGCTCGCTAGGTTGCGTCTGCGCCCGAAATGTTTCCCCGGATGGCGCCGCGACCTGCCCGAGCCGTCGACGATGAGGTGACCACCGTGGCCCTGCCGCCGCTCACTCCGCAACAGCGTCAGGCGGCGTTGGACAAGGCTGCGGCGGCCCGCCGCGAGCGCGCCGAGGTGAAGAACCGGCTCAAGCACGCCGGCGGGTCGCTGAGCGAGGTCATGCACGCCGGCCAGGCGAACGACGTGGTCGGCAAGATGAAGGTGCTCGACCTGCTGCAGGCGATGCCCGGCGTCGGCAAGGTCCGAGCGCAGCAGCTGATGGAGCGCATCGGCATCGCGCCCACCAGACGGGTCCGGGGTCTTGGCACCAACCAGATCGCCGCACTCGAGCGTGAGTTCGCCGACCGAGCCTGAGCGCCACCGGCTGCTGGTGCTGGCCGGTCCCACCGCGGTCGGCAAAGGCACCGTCGTCGCCGAGGTCCGCCGCGACTACCCGCAGGTATGGGTGTCGGTGTCGGCAACCACCCGCGCGCCTCGTCCCGGTGAGCGCCACGGTGAGCACTACCTGTTCGTCACCCCGGCCGAGTTCGACCAGATGGTCGCTGCCGAGGAGCTGCTGGAGTGGGCGGTCGTTCACGGCACGCACCGCTACGGCACGCCCCGGCCCCCCGTCGAGCAGGCGCTCGCCGCCGGTCACAAGGCGTTGCTCGAGATCGACCTGCAGGGCGCGCGGCAGGTGCGGGCGGCGATGCCGGGAGCCCGCTTCGTGTTCCTGGCGCCACCGAGCTGGGACGAGCTGGTACGCCGGTTGGCGGGTCGCGGCACCGAACCGGCTGCCGAGCGCGAGCGCCGGCTGGCCACCGCCCGCGCCGAGATGGCCGCCGAACAGGAGTTCGACGTCACCGTCGTCAACGCCGACGTTCGGCAGGCAGCCGCCGACTTGGTAGCCTTGTGGGGCTGACGGCCCGCCAGCTCGCGGGTCGGCCAGCCCACCCATCGTCGAGACACCAATGAGGCCTGATCCCGTGCCGCAAGACCCCGCCGTCGCCGAGGGCATCACCAACCCGCCGATCGACACCCTGCTGGAGAAGACCGACTCCAAGTACAAGCTGGTCCTCTACAGCGCCAAGCGCGCCCGCCAGATCAACGCCTACTACTCTCAGCTCGGCGAGGGCCTGCTCGAGTACGTCGGCCCGCTGGTCGACACCCATGTGCAGGAGAAGCCGCTGTCGATCGCCCTGCGCGAGATCCAGGGCGACCTGCTGGTGTGCGAGGACGTCGCCGAGCCGGAGGCGACGGAGGAGTCCTGAGCCCCGCGGACCAGACCGCTGCGCCGCCGCAGCACCGCCCCCGCGTCGTCCTCGGCGTGGGTGGCGGGATCGCCGCGTACAAGGCCTGCGAGGTGCTGCGCGGCCTGACCGAGTCCGGCCACGACGTACGGGTCGTCCCGACCCGCTCGGCGCTGGAGTTCGTCGGCCGCGCGACCTGGGAGGCGCTGTCGGGCCACCCGGTCACGAACGAGGTCTTCGACCACGTGCCGGAGGTGGCACACGTGGCCGTCGGCCGGGCCGCCGAGCTGATCCTCGTGGTGCCGGCCACCGCTGACCTGCTCGCGCGGATGGTGCATGGCCGCGCGGACGACCTGCTCACCGCCACGTTGCTGACCGCCCGCTGCCCGGTTGTGGTGGCACCGGCCATGCACACCGAGATGTGGGAGCACCCGGCCACCCGCGACAACGTCGCCGTCCTGCGCTCCCGCGGAACGCTGGTCATCGAGCCGGACACGGGCCGGCTCACGGGCGCCGACTCCGGCACGGGGCGGCTGCCCGACCCCGCGCAGATCGTGCACGTCGCCCGCGTCGCGCTGGCGGGCAAGGCCGACCTGCGTGGTCGGCGGGTGCTGATCACCGCCGGCGGCACCCGCGAGCCCCTCGACCCGGTGCGCTTCCTCGGCAACCGCTCGTCGGGCCGGATGGGCTATGCCCTCGCCGCGGAGGCGATGGTTCGCGGCGCAGAGGTGACCGTGCTGGCCGCCAACGTCGCGCTGCCGGACCCGGTCGGTGTGCACGTCGTCGGCGTCGAGACGACGGCCGAGCTGCACCGCCTCGCGCTCAGCGAGGCTCGCGAAGTCGACGCGGTCGTGATGGCGGCCGCGCCCGCGGACTTCAGACCCGCGCGCACCGCCGAGGACAAGATCAAGAAGTCGGGTGACGGGGCGGTCGCCGCGGTGGAGCTGGTGCAGAACCCCGACATCCTCGCCGACCTGGTGGGACAGCGGGGCGACGCGTCCGCACCGGTGCTGGTTGGTTTTGCGGCCGAGACCGGTGACGACGACGGCGACGTCTTGACCCATGCGCGGGCCAAGCTGGCCCGTAAGGGCTGTGACCTGCTGGTCGCCAACGACGTGGGCGGCGGGCGGGTCTTCGGTCGCGACGACACCGCGGCCGTCGTCCTCGAGCGCGACGGTGCCGAGCATCCGGTGGCCGGCGCCAGCAAGGCCCAGCTGGCCGGGTTCGTGTGGGATCTGGTGAGCAAGCGGCTCGTCGCCCACCGCCCGCCCGCCTGAGCCCGTGGCGGCCGCGCCCACCAGTTGACGCTGGCACGGCGGGCGGCCTCGCTTCGGTAGGGTGGGGCCTTCGCCCCTGACCACTCGGCAAGTTGTTTCCGAACGGAGCACCGCGTGACCCGACGTCTGTTCACCTCCGAGTCCGTCACGGAGGGCCACCCCGACAAGATCGCCGACCAGATCAGCGACAGCATCCTGGACGCGCTGCTCGCCCAGGACGCGCTGAGCCGGGTGGCCGTCGAGACGTTGGTGACCACCGGCCTGGTGGTGGTGGGCGGCGAGGTCACGACCGAGGCGTGGGCGGACATCCCCCGCATCGTGCGCGACCGGATCCTGACGATCGGCTACGACAGCTCCAAGAAGGGCTTCGACGGGGCGTCTTGTGGCGTGCAGATCAGCATCGGGTCCCAGTCGGCCGACATCGCCGCCGGTGTCGACAGCGCCTTCGAGGGGCGCAGCGAGGGCTCGGTAGACCCGCTGGACGCGCAGGGGGCGGGCGACCAGGGGCTGATGTTCGGCTACGCCTGCGACGACACCCCCGAGCTGATGCCGCTGCCGATCACGATGGCGCACCGGATGGCCGAGCGGCTGTCCCAGGTCCGCCGCGACGCGACCATGGCCTACCTGCGGCCGGACGGCAAGACCCAGGTCACCGTGGAGTACGACTCCGACGGCAGCCCGCGGCGGGTGGACACCGTGGTGGTGTCCACCCAGCACGCGGCCGACATCGATCTGGACGTCATGCTGGCCCCGGACGTCAAGAAGCATGTGGTCGACGCGGTCCTGGAGGGCTTCGACATCGACCACTCCGACTACCGGCTGCTGGTCAACCCGACCGGTCGGTTCGAGATCGGCGGCCCGATGGGCGACGCCGGGCTCACCGGCCGCAAGATCATCATCGACACCTACGGCGGCATGGCCCGGCACGGCGGCGGTGCCTTCAGCGGCAAGGACCCGTCCAAGGTGGACCGGTCCGCGGCGTACGCGATGCGCTGGGTCGCCAAGAACGTGGTCGCCGCCGGGCTGGCCAGGCGCTGCGAGGTGCAGGTCGCCTACGCCATCGGCAAGGCGCACCCGGTGGGGTTCTACGTCGACTGCTTCGGCACCGAGCAGGTGCCGGTCGACACGATCGCCGACGCGGTGCGCGAGGTGTTCGACCTGCGCCCGGCCGCCCTGATCCGCGACCTCGACCTGCTGCGCCCGATCTATGCCGCCACCGCGGCGTACGGGCACTTCGGGCGCGAGCTGCCGGACTTCAGCTGGGAGCTGGCGACCCGTGTGGACGAGCTGAGGTCGGCCGCCGGCGCCTGACGAGCTGGGGCGTGTCGGCGCCGGGACTGCCGCCCCCCGGTCACTGGTCAGGTACGACAACCAGACGGCCGGCGGACTGTCGTAGCTGACCACATTCGCCGGCGACCGGCCGCAACCTCGGACGGTGTCGGGCCCTGCTGGTAGAACGCCGGCATGACTGAGGCGAGCGAGCCGGCCAGCGACGGCGGTGGCGAGCCTTTCCCAATGCTTGTCGCCCGGGTCGCCGTCGAGGTCGGGCTGGCGCACCTGGACCGGCCGTTCGACTACTCGGTCCCCGAGACCTTGGCCGACGACGTGGCGGTCGGCTGCCGCGTGACCGTCACCTTCGCCGGGCGCCGGGTCGGCGGCTACGTCCTCGGCCTGGTCCGGTCCGCCGACCATGGGCCCTCCGAGCATGGCGCGAGGCTGCGCCCGCTGGGCCGGGTGGTGTCGTCCGAACCGGTGCTGAGCCCCCCGATCGCCCGGCTGGCCCGTACCGTCGCCGACCGGTACGCCGGGACCCTCGCTGACGTGCTCAGGCTGGCGGTGCCGCCGCGTCATGCCCGGGTCGAGCGAGAGCCCCCACCGGTCGATGCCGACCCCGGCGGCATGCCCGCGCCGGGTGCGGCCGGCCCAGCCGCCTGGCACCGCGCAGCTCGCGGAGCCGAACTGCTGCGCGCCCTCGAGCAGGGGGCTTCACCGCGGACCACGTGGACCGCGCTGCCGGCAGACGACTGGCCCGCGGCCCTGGCAGCGGCCGCCGCCTGCACGGTGCGCGGTGGCCGCGGCGCGGTTCTGTGCCTACCCGACCGGCGCGACGTCGCTCGCGTCGACGCGGCGCTGACCGCCTGCCTTGGCGTCGGCCGGCACGTGGTGCTGGGCACCGGCGGCGGGCCGGCCGCCCGCTACCGAGCGTTCCTGTCGGTGCTGCGTGGCCGGGTGCCGGTGGTGGTGGGCACCCGCGCGGCGGCCTTCGCCCCGGTGCGCGACCCCGGCCTGTTCGTGGTCTGGGACGACGGCGACGACCTGCTCGCCGAGCCGCGCGCCCCCTACCCGCACGCGCGCGAGGTCCTTACGCTGCGCGCCCACCAGCACGGTGCCGGGCTGATCCTGGCCGGACATGCCCGTACGGCGGAGACCCAGCAGCTGGTCGAGTCCGGGTGGCTGGCGTCGGTCGCGGCCGAGCGCGGCGTAGTGCGCCGCACCTGGCCCCGGGTGCAGGTGGCCGGCGGCCTCGCGGCCAGGGGGGACGGCGACCCCGCAGCCCGGGCGGCCCGGCTCCCGCCGGACGTGTTCGCCGCCGTACGTGCCGGGCTGGCCGCCGGGCCGGTGCTGCTGCAGGTGCCACGCACGGGGTACCGCACCCGGCTGAGCTGCCAGCGGTGCCGCACGGCCGCACGCTGCCCTGGCTGCCAGGGGCCGCTGGGGCAGCCGGCGCCGGACCGCGCCCCGGCCTGCTGCTGGTGCGGGCGCACCCAGAGCGAGTGGCGGTGCGGCAACTGCGGCGACCAGCGCCTGCGGGCCTCGGTGGTTGGGGAGGAGCGCACCGCCGAAGAGCTCGGCCGTGCGTTCCCCGGCGTGCTCGTGCGCCGGTCGACCGGTCAGACGCCGCTGTCGACGGTGCCCGGCGGACCCGCGCTGGTCGTCGCCACGCCCGGCGCCGAGCCCGCGGCCGACGGCGGCTACGCAGCGGCGGTGCTGCTCGACGTCGGCCTGGCCCTGGCCCGCCCCGACCTGCGGGCCGCCGAGGAGAGCCTGCGCCGCTGGCTGGCGGTGACCGCGCTGGTGCGCTCCGCGACCGACGGGGGAACCGTGGTCGTGGTGGGCGACCCGGGCATCGAGGCGGTGCAGGCGCTGGTACGTGCCGACCCGGCAGGCTTCGCCGAGCGCGAGCTGGCGCAGCGGCGGGCCGCGCGACTGCCCCCGGCCACCCGGTTGGCCACCATCGAGGGCCCCCGACGCGCCGTCGAGCCGCTGCTCGAGCGGCGTACGGTCGCCGAGATCACCGGCAGCGGCTGGCCCGAGCCCGCCGAGGTGCTCGGCCCGGTCGACCTGGGCGACGGGCGCGCCCGGCTGGTCGTGCGAGTCCCGTGGCGCCAGGGCCATGCGCTTGCTCGTACCCTGGCGACACTGCAGTCGACCCGCAGTGCCCACAAGGCCGAGCCACTGCGGGTCGAGGTCGACCCGGCAACGCTCGCCTGAGGCAGACCATGGCCATCGACCCTGCCCGGAGACCCGACGACATCGGACGAGGAGGTGCCTGTGTCCGTGCGGCCCATCCGCCTGTTCGGCGACCCGGTGCTGCGGACGCCGGCCACCCCGGTCGTCGACTTCGACCGTGAGCTGCGCCGCCTGGTACAAGACCTCACCGACACGATGCTGGACGCTCCGGGCACCGGGCTCGCTGCGCCGCAGCTGGGCGTGGGCCTGCGGGTGTTCGCCTACCACGTCGACGACGAGGTCGGGCACCTGGTCAACCCCGTGCTCGAGCTGTCCGAGCAGACCCAGCACGGTGAGGAGGGCTGCCTGTCGATCCCCGGCATGACCTTCCCCTGCACCCGAGCCCTGCAGGTGACGGCCCGCGGCTTCGACCAGCACGGCGAGCCGCTGACCATCGCGGGCTCGGACCTGCTCGCCCGCTGCGTCCAGCACGAGACTGACCATCTGGACGGCGTGCTGTTCGTCGACCGGCTGGACGTCGAGACCCGCAAGGCGGCGATGCGGGCCATCCGCACCGCCAGCTGGGCGGGCGAGCCGGGCCCGGTCGTCAAGCAGTCACCGCACCCGATGTTCGGCAAGGGGATGTGATGGCGCGGCTGCTGTTCGCCGGCACTCCCGTCGTCGCCCTGCCCGCCCTCGACGCCCTGCTGGACAGTCGGCACGAGGTGGTCGGCGTGCTCACCCGACCCGACGCGCCCGCCGGTCGTGGCCGGCGGGTCGCAGCGAGCCCGGTGGCCGAGCGGGCCGAACAGTTGGGGCTGGCGGTGCTGCGACCCCGCTCGCTGCGGGATCCCGACGCCCGGGCAGCCATCCGCGCGCTCGACGTCGACTGCGCCCCGGTCGTCGCCTACGGCGCGCTGCTGCCGCCCGAGCTGCTGGGCGTGCCCCGGCTCGGCTGGGTGAACCTGCACTTCTCGCTGCTGCCCGCCTGGCGGGGTGCGGCGCCGGTGCAGCACAGCGTGCTCGCCGGCGACGAGCTGGTCGGGGCGACGACCTTCACCATCGTCGAGGAGCTCGATGCCGGGCCGGTGCTCGGCCGGCTGACCGAGGTGGTTCACGCAGGCGACACCGCCGGTGACCTGCTGGGCCGGCTGTCTCGGTCCGGTGCCGGGCTGCTGCGGGCCACCGTCGACGGTCTGGACGACGGTGCGCTGGTGGCCAGCCCGCAGCCGGCCGAGGGCGTCTCGTACGCCCCGCGGCTGAGCGTGGACGACGCCCGGGTCCGGTGGACCGACCCGTGCCTGGCCATCGACCGACGCGTGCGGGCCTGCACGCCGACACCCGGCGCCTGGACCACCCTGGACGGTGCCCGGATCAAGCTCGGCCCGCTGCTGCCCGGGCCGACGGACGTCGAGAGCCCACCGTCACCCGGTGCGGTGCGGGTGCTGCGCGACGGGGTACTTGTCGGCTCAGCCTCGGGCGGTGTGCTGCTCGGCGACGTGCAGCCTGCTGGCAAGCGGGCCATGCCGGCCCGCGACTGGGTGCGCGGGCTGCGACACACCGGCGACATCCGCCTCGGGACGTGAGCCCGACAACCCCCGGTGCCGACCCGGCCCGGCTGGTCGCCTTCGACGTGCTGCGGGCTGTCTCGGACCGCGACGCCTACGCCAACCTGGTGTTGCCGGGAGCCATCCGCGACGTCGGCCTGGCCGGCCGCGACGCCGCCTTCGCGACCGAGCTCACGTACGGGACGTTGCGTGGGCGCGGCAGCTATGACGCCGTGCTCGCGGCCTGCGTGGACCGCCCGCTCGACCAGCTGGACCGGGCGCTCCTGGACGCGCTGCGGCTGGGGGCCCACCAGCTGCTGGCCATGCGGGTGCCCGGGCATGCCGCGGTGAGCCAGACGGTCGCGCTGGTGCGCAGCCGGCTCGGGCATCGCACCACCGGGCTGACCAACGCGGTGCTGCGCCGGGTGGGCCGAGAAGACCTCGCCGGCTGGCTGGCACGGGTGGCGCCGAGCCGGGCGGACGACCCGATTGGCCACCGTGCGGTGGTGGCGTCACACCCCCGCTGGGTCGTCGAGGCACTCGAGGCTGCCCTGGCACGCGAGGGGGCGGCGGCCGAGCTGGACGACCTGCTGGGCGCGCACAACACCGCGCCGGCGGTGACCCTGGTGGCCCGGCCCGGCGGCTACGACGCCGACCGGCTGCGCGCCGAGACCGGCGGCGCCGCGGGGCGGTGGTCACCGCTCGCGGTGCAGCTGGCCGGCGGTGACCCCGGCACCGTGGCCGGCGTCCGCGAGGGGCTGGTGGGGGTGCAGGACGAGGGCAGCCAGCTGGTCGCGCTGCTGGTGGCGGCCGCGCCGGTCCGCGGCGACGTCGGCCGCCCGGCGGGGCGCGTCGGTGAGCGCTGGCTCGACCTGTGTGCCGGTCCCGGTGGCAAGGCGGCACTGCTCGGCGGGCTCGCCGCCGGCCGCGGTGCCCGTCTGGTGGCCAACGACTCGTCCGCCCACCGCACCCGGCTGGTCGCCCAGGCGCTCGCCCGCCTGGGCGACGTGGTCGACGTCCGGGGCGGTGATGGTCGCGGTCTCGGGGCTGCCGAACCGGCCGCCTACGACCGGGTGCTGGTCGACGCGCCGTGCACCGGGCTGGGTGCCCTGCGCCGCCGGCCCGAGGCCCGCTGGCGTCGGGTACCGACCGACGTGGACCAGCTGGTCCGGCTGCAGCTGGACCTGCTCACCTCTGGCCTCGATGCCACCAGACCCGGTGGGGTCGTGGCCTACGCCACCTGCTCACCGCACCTGGCCGAGACCCACGGCGTCGTCGACCGGCTGCTCGCCGCCCGCACCGATGTCGAACTGCTCGACGTCCGGACGGCGCTGGCGGGTGTGGCGGGGCCGACCCTGGCAGCGCTCGCCGACACCCTCCCCGACGGGCCGACGATGCAGCTCTGGCCGCACCGGCACGGCACCGACGCGATGTTCGTCGCCCTGCTGCGCCGCAACCGAGACGGCTGAGCGCCCGACCAAGCGGGCGACGTGCCGGCGGGCCGAACACCTAGACTGCGCGCCGTGGCCGTCCAGATCTCGCCCAGCCTGCTGTCCGCCGACTTCGCCGATCTCGGCGGCGCCGCCCGCTCGGTGCCGAGCGCGGACTGGTTGCACGTGGATGTCATGGACAACCACTTCGTGCCCAACCTGACCATCGGCCTGCCGGTGGTCGAGGCGCTCGCGCGGACCGCCCCCCAGCCGCTGGACTGCCACCTGATGATCGAGGACCCCGACCGGTGGGCACCTGCCTATGTCGAGGCGGGCGCCGGCAGCGTTACCTTCCACGTCGAAGCCGCCAGGGCACCGGTGCGGCTGGCCCGCGAGCTGCGCGCGGCGGGCGCGCGTGCGGGAATGGCGCTGCGGCCAGCGACCGCGGTGGAACCGTACGCCGAGCTGCTGCCCGAGCTGGACCTGCTGCTGGTGATGACCGTCGAACCCGGGTTCGGTGGGCAGCGCTTCCTGGACCTGTGCCTGCCCAAGATCCGCCGGGCTCGCGACCTGGTCCTGGCCAGCGGGGCACAGCTGTGGCTGCAGGTGGACGGGGGAGTCTCCACCGAGACGATCGAGCGCTGCGCCGAGGCGGGTGCCGACGTCTTCGTCGCCGGCTCGGCGGTCTTCGGGGCCGACGATCCCGACGCCGCCGTCGCGGGACTGCGCGAGCTGGCGGGCGCGGCCACCTACGCCCACTGACCGGCTCGACCTGACCCGCTCTGTGGCGACCCCGGCGCGGTGGCATACTCGAGCGTGAGCAGCCACGCTCGCATGCTCCGGGGTCGGTGAAATTCCGAGCCGGCGGTGACAGTCCGCGACCCGATCCTGCTGTGCGCTCCACGGCGTACGACGGGACGGTTGACCCGGTGGAACTCCGGGACCGACGGTGAGAGTCCGGATGGGAGGAGCAGCGTCGTCGGCGCGCGGCTCGTGCCCGCCCCGGTGGCGGCGCCGGCGGCGTGGCCGGCGCCGTCCGCCTCCCGTCTTGGGGCACCGCCCGACGGTTGGAGGCAGTCGTTCCGATGTTCACCGGCATCGTCGAGGAGCGCGGTGAGGTCGTCGCCGTGCGTGACCTCGGTGACTCCGTGCGCCTCACCGTGCGCGGCCCGTTGGCGTGCTCCGACGCCCGCCCTGGCGACTCGATCGCCGTCAACGGCTGCTGCCTGACCGTGGTCACCCCCGGCGAGACCGGCTTCGAGGCCGACGTGATGCGCGAGAGCCTGGACAGCACCTCGATAGGCGAGCTCCGGCCGGGCGCCGCCGTCAACCTCGAGCGCGCCGTCTCGGCCACCGCCCGGATGGGCGGGCACCTGGTGCTGGGCCACGTCGACGGCACCGCTCGGCTGGTGGCGCGCAGCCGGTCGGAGCACTGGGAGGTGCTGCGCTTCGTCGTGCCTGGTGACCTCGGTCGTTACCTCGCCAGCAAGGGCTCGGTCGCCGTCGACGGTGTGTCCCTCACCGTCGTCGAGGTCACCGACCGCGAGGGGGCGTCGGAGTTCGCGGTGTCCCTGATCCCGACCACCCTCGCCGCGACCACGCTCGGCGAGCTGGCCGTCGGGGCGACGGTCAACGTCGAGGTCGATGTCGTCGCCAAGTACGTCGAGCGGCTGCTGGCAGCCCGGTGCTCGACACCGGAGGGAGTGGCATGAACCCGGTCGGGTGGCTGTTCGACGCCGAGCTGCACATCGGCGGCTCGACGATCCTGTGGCGCGAGATCATCGGCAACCTGATCGGGCTGGCCTCCGCGGTCGGTGGCATGCGCCGCCGGCTGTGGGCGTGGCCGGTCGGCATCGTCGGCAACGTGCTGCTGTTCACCGTGTTCCTCGGTGCGGTGTTCGACACCCCGCAGGCACAGGACCTGTGGGGCCAGGCCGGCCGCCAGATCTTCTTCGTGGCGCTGTCGATCTGGGGCTGGCACCGGTGGCACCAGACCGCCCGCCGCAGCCGCGCCACCGGCGACCGCAGCAGCCGGGCGGTGCGCCCGCGCTGGGCCACCGCCGCCGAGCGGCTGCAGCTGGTGCTGCTCTACCTCGCCGGCACCGCGTTCTTCTGGTGGGTGTTCGGCATCATCGGCTCCTACGGCCGGTTGACCGAGGCGTGGATCCTCACGGGCTCGATGCTCGCGACGTACGGGATGGCCCGCGGTTGGGTCGAGTTCTGGCTGATCTGGATCACGGTGGACCTGGTGGGCGTGCCCACCCTGTTGCAGGCCGGCCTCTACCCGTCGGCCGCGCTGTATGCGATCTACGGTGGTTTCGTCGTCTGGGGCTTCGTGGTGTGGCTGCGGGTGGCCCGCGACGAGGCACCGCACGGGCTGGCCGACCCCGCGACCGAGGCGGTCGGAACATGAGCGCCACGGTGCGGCTGGACCCGGTCGAGCGGGCCATCGACGACATCCGCGCCGGTCGGGCGGTCGTCGTCGTCGACGACGAGGACCGCGAGAACGAGGGCGACCTGATCTTCGCCGCGAGCAAGGCCACGCCGGCGTTGATGACGTTCATGATCCGCTGGACCAGCGGGGTGATCTGCGTGCCGGTCGAGGGCGAGGTGCTGGACCGGCTGGCGATCCCGCTGATGACCCCCGACAACCGGGAGAAGCTGCGCACCGCGTACACGGTCAGTGTGGATGCCCGCGACGACGTCAGCACCGGCATCTCGGCGGCCGACCGGGCCCGTACCGTGCGGGTGCTGGTGGACTCCGCGACCGAGCCGTACGAGCTGGTGCAGCCTGGTCACGTGTTCCCGCTGCGCTACCGGCCGGGCGGGGTGCTGGTGCGCCCCGGGCACACCGAGGCCGCCGTCGACCTGACCCGGCTGGCCGGGCTGACACCGGCCGGGGTGATCTCCGAGATCGTGAACGACGACGGCTCGATGAAGCGCGCGGCCGACTTGCGCGAGTTCGCCGACGCGCACGGGCTGGCGATGATCTCGATCGACGACCTGATCGTGCACCGCCGCCAGCGCGAACGGCTGGTCGAGCGGGTCGCGGTCACCCAGCTGCCGACGGAGTTCGGCGAGTTCACCGCCTACGGGTTCCGCAGCACCGTCGACGGGGTCGAGCACGTCGCGCTCGTGCACGGCGCGGACGGTGCCGGGGTTGGTGACGGCGAGGGGGTGCTCACCCGGCTGCACTCCGAGTGCCTCACCGGGGACGTCCTGGGCTCGCGGCGCTGCGACTGCGGGCCGCAGCTACAGGCGTCGATGTCGGCGATCACCGCCGAGGGGCGCGGTGTCGTGGTCTACCTGCGCGGGCACGAGGGGCGCGGCATCGGGCTGCTGCACAAGCTGCGCGCCTACGCGCTGCAAGATGGCGGGCGCGACACCGTCGACGCCAACCTCGACCTGGGCATGCCGGCCGATGCCCGCGACTACGGCACCGGCGCCCAGATCCTGAGCGACCTGGGGGTTCGCTCGGTGCGGCTGCTCACCAACAACCCGGCCAAGGCCGCCGACCTGACCCGCTACGGCATTGAGGTCCACGGCCGTGAGGTGTTGCAGGTCGCGCCGACCGAGGAGAACCTGCGCTACCTGCAGACCAAGGCTGCCCGGATGGGCCATGACCTCGGACATGTGCTGACCGGCGCCGACGCGGCCGGCCCCGGAGCGGGCCATGAGCGGTGACGGTGCGCCCGCGGCGGGGCCGGTGGACGGCCGCGGACTGCGGGTCGCCGTCGTCGCGGCCTCGTGGCACCGGCAGGTGATGGCCGGGCTGCTCGACGGTGCACACCGCCGGCTCGCGCAGGTGGGCGTCACGAAGCCGTCGGTCGTCCGGGTGCCGGGGTCGTTCGAGCTGCCGGTCGTCGCCGCGGCACTGGCGCCGACCCACGACGCCGTGGTAGCGCTGGGAGTGGTGATTCGCGGTGGCACCCCGCACTTCGACTACGTCTGCTCGGCGGCCACCACCGGCCTCGAGGCGGTGGCCCGCCAACACGGCGTAGCGGTGGGGTTCGGGCTGCTCACGTGTGACGACGAGCAACAGGCACTCGCCCGCGCCGGCCTGGCCGGGTCGGTCGAGGACAAGGGCGCGGAGGCGGCCGACGCCGCGGTTCGCACCGCACTGGTGCTTAGGACCCTGGACCGGCACGAGTCGTAGCCGGGCTGTCCCTAGGCTGGTCCCCGGGGCAGGACGGGTGCTGCCCACCCGAGACGACCGAGAGCGAGACATGAAGACGTTCGATGCGCTGTTCGCCGAGCTGGCCGCCAAGGCGCGGACACGGCCGGGGGGTTCGAGCACGGTCGCAGCACTGGACGCCGGGGTGCACACCATCGGCAAGAAGCTGGTGGAGGAGGCCGCGGAGTCGTGGATGGCCGCCGAGCACGAAGGCCCGGATCGTGCGGCCGAGGAGATCAGCCAGCTGCTCTACCACGCGCAGGTGCTGATGCTGGCCTGCGGGCTGAGCCTCGACGACGTCTACGCCAACCTGTGACCGGCCAGCAGGTGGACGCGACGGCCGACACCGATCCGAGCACGCCGGACCGGTTGCGCATCGCCGTCCCCAACAAGGGGTCGCTGTCGGAAGCGTCCCGTGACATGTTGCGCGAGGCGGGCTACCGCCAGCGCAGCGACAGCCGCGAGCTGGTGCTCGCCGACCCCGACAACGGGGTCGAGTTCTTCTACCTGCGCCCCCGTGACATCGCGGTCTACGTCGGGGAGGGCACGCTCGACCTCGGCATCACCGGCCGCGACCTGCTGCTGGACTCCGGCGCCTCGGCCGCGGAGGTGCTGACGCTGGGCTTCGGCGGCTCACGGTTGCGGTTCGCCGCCACGCCCGGAAGCGTCACCGACGAGGCCGACCTGGCCGGCCTCCGAATCGCCACGTCGTACCCCGGGGTCGTCCGCCGCTGGCTCGCCGACCGTGGCCTGCAGGCCACCGTGATCCGCCTCGACGGGGCGGTGGAGACCGCCGTGCGGCTCGGCGTCGCCGACGTGATCGCCGACGTCGTCGAGACCGGCAGCACCCTGCGCCAGGCCGGGCTCGAGATCTTCGGTGCGGTGCTGCTGGAGTCCGAGGCGGTGCTCGTGGGGCGGGCCGAGACGCCGCCCACCGGGCCCGGCGTCGAGGTGTTCCTGCGCCGGTTGCAGGGCGTGCTCGTCGCGCGGACGTACGTGATGATGGACTACGACATCCCCGAGCAGCAGGTCGAGGTGGCCAGCATCATCACGCCCGGCATCGAGTCGCCGACGGTGTCGCCGCTCCACCGCGAGGGCTGGGTGGCGGTGCGGGCGATGGTGCCGCGACGGCACGCGCAGCAGGTGATGGACGAGCTGTGGGACCTGGGGGCGCGGGGGATCCTCGTCACCGACATCCACGCCTGCCGGCTGTGAGCGTCGCCGTTCGCGTCTACCGCCCGCTGGGCGCGCTGATCGTTGCCAGCCTCAGCGGTGCCAGTCTGGTGGTGATGATCGCCGTGGTCGCCTTCGCGCTGCCCGATCGTGCTCGTGGCGACTTCACGCTCGCGCAAGACATCACCCTGGTGCTGATCCTCGCGGGGGCGCTGACGGTGCTCTACGGGATCGGGCGCACGCAGGTGCGCGTCGATGCTCGGGGGCTGCACGTGGTCAATGGGTTTCGCCATCACCGGCTGTCCTGGGCGCAGGCGGTGCGGGTCTCGCTGGCGCGCGGTGCCCCGTGGGCGGTGCTGGACACCGCTGCCGGTGACACCGTGCAGCTGATGGGCATCCAGCGGTCGGACGGGGCGCGTGCGACCCGCGCCGTCCGCGAGCTGCGGGCAGCGATCGACGCCCACGGCGCCGCGGGCGGTGACGGCGTCAGCTGATCCCGCGGCGGCGCAGGATCTCCTCGATGTCGGCGAGGTCGTCGTCCACGGGGCGGGTGGCCGCGCTCTTGCCCGGCTTGAGCGGCTTGGCGCGGCGCGGCTGGTCGACAGCCGGCCCGGACCGCGACCGGAGCACCGCCGCGGAGCCCAGCAGGACGATCGCGATCCCCCCGAGGGCGATTCCCACCCACATCACCGGGTTGAACACCAACGAGGCCGACCAGTTCAGCACGGCCGTGCCGATGCGGCCGGTCAGCCGCAGCGTGCCGGTCAGCAGCAGGGCCGGCGGCACGAAGGCCCAGCCGGCCCACCGCAGCGCGCTGATCGACTGACCACGGCGCGCGGCTCGCACGCCGAGCACGGCCGCGATCGCCGACAGGACCAGCGCCCACGGCATCCACAGCACCAGATCCGGTCCGAACATGTGTCCAGCGTGGCACAGCGGTCCAAACCCCCCGGCGGGCCGATCGTCACCGGGTGGGCCGCATCCTTGCTGCCTGGTAGGCTCGGCGCTGGCCAGCGGCCGTGCGCACCTGTACCAGGGCCTGCACAGTCGCTCACAAGCGGAGACTTCCCACCTGCACGACGTTCGCGTCGACGGGTACGGCCGGTCGGTGGCCCCGAGTGACGGGGTGACCGACCGCGGGCACCACCCCGCAAGGGGCGGGTGGTCGGAGGCTTTCGTGCGTGTCGGCACGGAAGCCTTCTCGTCGTTCGGGGCTTCGCGCCGCGGTCGTCCGCACGTCCACAACCTTGCAGGAGGACCCATTACCACCGAGCCGCGCATCAACGATCGAATCCGGGTGCCCGAGGTCAGGCTGGTCGGCCCGAACGGTGAGCAGGTCGGCATCGTCCGCATCGACGACGCGCTGCGCCTCGCCTCCGAAGCCGACCTCGATCTCGTCGAGGTGGCCCCGACGGCCCGTCCGCCGGTCGCCAAGCTCATGGACTACGGCAAGTTCAAGTACGAGACCGCGCAGAAGGCACGCGAGTCGCGGCGCAACCAGACCCACACGGTCATCAAGGAGATGAAGCTCCGGCCGAAGATCGACGCCCACGACTACGAGACCAAGAAGGGTCACGTCGTCCGGTTCCTGCGCTCGGGGGACAAGGTGAAGATCACCATCATGTTCCGTGGCCGCGAGCAGCACCGCCCCGAGCTGGGGTTCCGGCTGCTGCAGCGGCTGGCGCAAGACGTCGAGGACCTCGGCTTCGTCGAGTCGACGCCGCGCCAGGACGGCCGGAACATGACGATGGTCATCGGCCCCCACCGCAAGAAGGCCGAGGCCCGCGCCGAGGTCCGCGCCGAGCGTGCCGCGCAGGTCGCGGAGCGCAAGGCCGAACGCGAGGCCGTGCGCGCCGACCGGGCGCCGGCCTCGACCACGGTCAAGCCACGCAAGCGCTCGGACAACGTCGACGACGACACCGACGTCTGAGCAGCGCCGACCCGCACCACCACCGACAGCACGCGACACCGACCAGGAGGGCACACCGATGCCGAAGATGAAGCCGCACTCGGGCACCAAGAAGCGGGTGAAGGTCACCGGCAGCGGCAAGCTGCGCCGGCAGAAGGCCAACCGCAGGCACTACCTCGAGCACAAGCCGACCACCCTCACCCGCCGCCTCGACGGCACCACCGACGTCGCCAAGGCCGACGTGAGCCGGGTCAAGAAGCTGCTCGGCAAGTGACCGCGGGTCGGGCCGAGGCCCCAACCCAACCGACCGCACCCCCGCTCACCCGGCGTCCCGCCGGGGTGAGCACGTCTGAAGGAGTTCCACGTGGCACGCGTCAAGCGTTCCGTCAGCGCCGCCAAGAAGCGCCGCGAGACCCTCGAGCGGGCCGCGGGCTACCGCGGCCAGCGCTCCCGGCTGTACCGCAAGGCCAAGGAGCAGGTCACCCACTCGCTGCAGTACAGCTACCGCGACCGCCGTGCGCGCAAGGGTGACTTCCGCCGGCTGTGGATCCAGCGCATCAATGCCGCCGCCCGCCAGCACGACCTGACCTACAACCGCTTCATCCAGGGCCTGCGCGGCGCCGGTGTCGAGGTCGACCGCAAGGTGCTCGCCGATCTGGCGGTGGCTGACCCCGGCGCCTTCGCTGCGCTGGTGGACGTCGCCAAGCAGGCGCTGCCGAGTGACGTCAACGTCCCGCGGGCCGGCGAAGCCGCCTGAAGAAGTCACCCGTCGGTGCCGACGCTGCGCTGACACCCCGCTCCCGGCGGGTCAAGCAGGCTCGTCGGCTGAGCCAGCGCCGCGTCCGTCAGCAGCAGCAGCGCTTCGTGGCCGAGGGGCCGCAGGCCGTACGGGAGGCACTGGCCCGTCCCGACCTGGTGGTCGAGGTGCTCGCCACCGCCGACGCGGCCCGACGCCACCCCGAGCTGGCGCGACGCGCTGCCGTCGGTGGGGCCGCCTGGACCGAGGTCACCGCGGACGTCGTCGCGGCGGTCGCGGACTCGGTCACGCCGCAGGGCGTGCTCGCCGTGTGCCGCTTCCTGGACGGGCCGGTGGCCGACGTGCTGCCCGGCGGCAGCCGACTGGTGCTCATCGGTGTCGACGTGCGCGACCCGGGCAACGCCGGGACGCTGCTGCGCTGCGCCGATGCCGCCGGTGCGGATGCGGTGGTCCTCACCGGCGAGAGCGTCGACCCGTACAACCCCAAAGCTGTGCGCGCCAGCGCCGGCTCGCTGTTCCACCTGCCGCTGGCGGTGGAGCCCGACCCGGCTGCTGCCGTGGCCGCGGCGCGCGCCGCCGGCCTGCAGGTGCTGGCCGCTGACGGCGCCGGCGAGGTGTCGCTTGACGAGGCCGAGAGCCGTGGGCTGCTGGGCCCTGCGACGGCCTGGCTGTTCGGCAACGAAGCACACGGCCTGAGCCCGGACGGACTGGCCGGAGCCGACGAGGTGGTTGCGGTACCGCTGTACGGCTGCGCGGAGAGCCTCAACCTGGCGGCTGCCGCAGCGGTCTGTCTGTACGCCTCGGCCCGTGTCCAGCGCCACGGGGGCCATGACCGCACCGGCTAGCCCCCGGGGCCGCGACGGATGGGCGGGCCCCACGGCCGTTTCGAGAGGCTCGACGCTCCGTTCGCACGCGGATAGCCTGCACCCAAGGCAAGGGGGGCAACGGTGGACGGTCGGCAGACGGTCAGCGGTGACGACCTGGCAGACGGGCTGGTCGTTGCCGACACGGATCGTGCCGTCGTGCACCTGAACCGCGCTGCCGCCCGGATGCTGGGTACCGACCCCGACGAGGCCTGCGGTCGGCCGTTGGCCGAGGTGATCGCCCTCGACAACCTCGGCGGCTGCAGCTGGTACGACTCGCTGCGGCCGTACGACGGGATCGAGACCCGCAGCCGGCTCGTCGAGAGCGCCTGGTACCGACCCGACGGCCGCGAGGTGCTGGTCACCGGCGGTCTGGTACGCGAGCGCCCGCTGGGCCCGGTCGTGCGGGTCACCGTGTCGCTGCGGGCGGTGCGAGAGCGCGAGCAGATGGACCGCCGGCACTCCGACCTGGTGGCGACCGTCGCGCACGAGCTGCGCTCGCCACTGACCGGTGTCAAGGGCTTCACGGCCACCTTGCTCGCCAAGTGGGACCGGTTCTCCGATCAGCAGCGCCGGCTGATGCTGGAGACCGTCGACGCAGACGCCGACCGGCTCGCCCGACTCATCACCGACCTGCTGGACACCGCCCGCATCGACGCCGGGCGGCTGACCCTGCGCACCGCCCCCGTCAACGTCGCCGGGCTGGTCGAACGGGTGGTGGACAACATCTCGGCCGCTGGCGGTCGTGCGACGAAGGTCGCGGTGCCGGCGGACCTGCCCGAGATCTGGGGCGACGGGGACAAGCTCCGCCAGGTGGTCACCAACCTGGTGCAGAACGCGCAGCGGCACGGCCGCGGCACGGTGTCGGTGTCGGCGTTCGACGAGGCCGCCGCCGACGGCACGCCGGGGGTCACGCTGCTGGTCGACGACGAGGGAGACGGTATCCCCGAGGAGCTACGCGACCGCGTGTTCAACCGGTTCTGGCACACCGGGGCGCACGACGGCAGCGGGCTCGGGCTCTACCTCGTGCGCGGATTGGCCGACGCCCACAACGGTGAGGTGTCGATCCTGTCCAGCCCGGCGAGCGGTGCCCGGATAAGGATTTGGCTGCCCGTCGCCGAGCCGGAGACACTGGGCGCCGGGCCGGCTTCCTAGACTGCGCGGCGGCCCTCGGCGACGACGGCACCCGAGCAGGCGAGGAAGGCGGCAGATGTCCGGCCCGAACAGCGACTACGACCCGGTGCAGGTCACCCCGCTGCGTGCTGACCAGGTGGCGCAGATGCGGTCGCAGGCCCTCGCGGCGGTCGCCGCGGCCGCGGATCTCGAGCAGCTCAAGGCGGCCCGGCTGCAGCATGCCGGTGACCGCAGCCCGCTGGCGCTGGCCAACCGGGAGATCGGCGCGCTCCCGCCGCAGGCCCGCAAGGAGGCCGGCCAGCGCGTCGGCGCCGCCCGCAGGGACGTCGCGGCCGCTCTCACCGAGCGCACCGAGGTGCTGCAGGCCGAGCGTGAGGCGCGCATCCTCGTCGACGAGGCGGTCGACGTCACCCTGCCGTACGACCGCGAGCCGGTCGGCGCGCGGCACCCGGTCACCACTCTGGCCGAGCGCATCGGCGACGTGTTCGTCGCGATGGGCTGGGAGATCGCCGAGGGGCCTGAGGTGGAGGCCGAGTGGCTGAACTTCGACGCGCTCAACATCGGCCCCGACCACCCGGCCCGCACCATGCAGGACACCTTCTTCCTCGAGCCCGCGGACGCGCACATCGTGCTGCGCACGCACACCTCGCCGGTGCAGGCCCGCACGATGCTGTCGCGGCAGCCACCGATCTACGTGATCTGCCCGGGACGCACCTTCCGCACCGACGAGCTGGATGCCACCCACACCCCGGTCTTCCACCAGGTCGAGGGGCTCGCCGTCGACCGCGGGCTGAGCATGGCTCACCTGAAGGGGACGCTGGACCACTTCGCCGCGGCGATGTTCGGCGCCGGGATCGACACCCGCTTCCGGCCGTCGTACTTCCCGTTCACCGAGCCGAGCGCCGAGGTCGACCTGCGCTGCTTCGTCTGCCGCGGGGTCGAGCCGGCCCTGTCTTCGTGCCGCACCTGCCGCGGCGAGGGCTGGATCGAGTGGGGCGGCTGCGGCGTGGTCAACCCTCGGGTGCTGGTCGCCTGCGGGGTGGACGCCGAGGAGTTCACCGGCTTCGCGTTCGGCATGGGCATCGACCGCACCTTGATGTTCCGCCACGGCGTCGCCGACATGCGTGACCTGGTCGAGGGCGACGTCCGCTTCACCCAGGCCTTCGGGGTGGAAATCTGATGCGGGTGCCGGTGTCGTGGCTGCGCGACCACGTCGACCTGCCGACGGGGCTGTCCGCCGCCACGCTGGCGGCGCGACTGACCGCGCTGGGGCTCAAGCTCGAGTCGCTGACCTCGCCGGGCAGCGACGTGTCCGGACCGCTGGTGGTGGGCCGGGTGCTGAGCGCCGAACCAGAGACGCACTCCAACGGCAAGACCATCCAGTGGTGCCGCGTCGACGTCGGACCCGCGCACGGCACGCACGGTCGCGGCATCGTCTGCGGCGCGCACAACTTCGGCGCCGGCGACCTGGTGGTGGTCGCGCTGCCGGGTGCGGTGCTGCCCGGCGGGTTCGCGATCACCGCCCGCAACACTTACGGGCACACCTCCGACGGAATGATCTGCTCCGCGCTCGAGCTGGGCCTGGGCGACGACCACACCGGCATCATCGTGCTCGCGGCGGGCGCGGCCGATCCCGGCGACGACGCCGCCGGCGTGCTGCACCTGCGCGACGACGTGATCGAGTTCGAGATCAACCCCGACCGGGCGTACGCGCTGTCGGTACGCGGGGTGGCCCGCGACGCCGCGCTGGGTTTCGACGCCGCCTACCGCGACCCGGCCGGGCTCGCCGTCGACGCCGACGCGGGGGAGTCGTACCCGGTGGTCGTTGACGACCAGGCGGCGTGTCCGGTGTTCGTCACCCGCACGGTCACCGGCTTCGCCCCCACGGCGCCGACACCGCGCTGGCTGGCCCGTCGCATCCAGCTGGCCGGGATGCGCCCGATCAGCCTGGCCGTGGACGTCACCAACTACGTGATGCTCGAGCTCGGCCAGCCGATACACGGCTACGACCGGGACCGGCTGCAGGGCCCCATCCGCGTGCGCCGCGCCCGGTCGGGTGAGACCCTGTGCACGTTGGACGACGCCGAGCGCACCCTCGACCCCGAGGACCTGCTGATCACCGACGACCGGGGCCCGATCGGCCTGGCCGGGGTGATGGGCGGGGCGGCCACCGAGATCGGCGCTGCCACCACCGCGGTGGTGGTCGAGGCGGCGCACTTCGCGCCGGTGCCGATCGCCCGCACCGCGCGCCGGCACCGGCTGATCTCCGAGGCGTCGCGGCGTTTCGAGCGCGGCGTCGACCCCGCGCTGCCACCGGCCGCCGCCCAACGGGTCGCCGACCTGCTCGTCGAGCTCGGCGGCGGCGTCGTCGAGCCCGGCGCCACCGTCGTCGGGCAGTCGCCAGAGCAGCCTCAGATCGAGATGGCTGTCGACCTGCCGGCACGCGTCACCGGCGTCGACACTGACCCGGCGCAGGTGGCCGCCGCCCTGCGGGCGGTGGGCTGCGGGGTGGCTCAGGACGGCTCGACGGTGACCGCGATCCCACCCACCTGGCGGCCCGACATCACCGACCCGTACGACCTGGTCGAGGAGGTGGCGCGGGTCACCGGCTACGACCGGGTGCCGTCGCTGCTGCCGGTCGCTCCCGCCGGTCGGGGCCGCACCACGACGCAGCGGCTGGCCCGGCGGGTCGGCCAGCTGCTGGCCGGATCGGGGTGCACCGAGGTCATCGCCTACCCGTTCGTCGGCGACGCGGACCTGGACGCGCTCGGCCTCCCGCCCGACGACCCGCGCCGCTCGGCGATCCGGCTGGCCAACCCGCTGTCGACCCGCGAGCCGCTGCTGCACACCACCCTGGCCCCGGCGCTGCTCGGCGCCGCCGCACGCAACACCAGTCGTGGACAGCCGTCGCTGGCGCTGAGCCTGGCGGCACCGGTGTTCCTGCCCGGCGCCGACCCGTTGCCGCCCGCGCCGCTGCCGGCGGTCGACCATCGCCCCAGCGACGACGAGCTGAAGGCGCTCGACGCCGCGCTGCCTGCACAACCCCGCCACCTCGCGGTGCTGCTCAGCGGTGACCGCAGCCCGGCCGGCTGGTGGGGGCCGGCCACCCCGGCCGGGTGGGCCGACGCCATCGCGACCGTCCGGGCAGTGGCGCGCGGCCTGGGCGTGGCCGTCGACGTCGCCCAGGCGTCGCGGGCGCCGTGGCACCCCGGGCGCTGCGCTGAGCTGCTGCTCGACGGCGCCGTCGTCGGTCACGCCGGCGAGCTGCACCCCGCGGTCTGCGCCGCGTACGGGGTGGCGGCTCGCACCGGCTATGCCGAGGTCGACCTGGACGCGTTGCTGGGGGCCGCCGCCGAGGTCGTGGCGGCGCCGGTGTTCTCCACCATGCCGCTGGCCAAGGAGGACGTCGCCCTCGTCGTCGACGAGCAGGTGCCGGCCGCCGACGTCGCCGCCGCCCTGCGCGCCGGCGCCGGCGACCTGCTGGAGTCGGTGCGGCTGTTCGACGTGTACCGCGGTGACCCGGTGCCCGCCGGGAGCAAGTCACTGGCGTTCGCGCTGCGCTTCCGCGCATCCGACCGCACGCTCACCGAGGACGAGACCTCGCGCGCCCGCGATGCCGCCGTCGCCGAGGCCGCTGCCCGTACCGGTGCGGAGCAGCGCTCGTGAGCGGCGCCCGACGGGCCGCGCCGGACGACCTGGACGGCCTGGTCGTCCTCGTCACCGGCGGCGGCCGGGGCATCGGCCGCGCCCTGGTCGAGGGGCTGGCCGGCCGGGGCGCCGCGGTCGGCCTGTGCGCGCGCAGCGCCGAGCAGGTCGCCGAGGTCGTCGCCGCGGTGGAGGCCGCCGGCGGTCGCTGCCTGGGGGTGACCGGCGACGTGACCGACGGCGGTGACGTGCACCGGGTGGTGCAGTCGGTGAGCGACCAGCTGGGGCCCATCGACGTCGCGGTCTGCAACGCCGGGGCGATCGACCCGGTCGAGACCGACCCGTGGCAGGCAGACCTGGACGCCTGGTGGCGGGTGCTGGAGGTCAACCTGCTCGGCACCCAGCGGGTGCTGCAGGAAGTGGTGCCGTCGATGATCGAGCGCGGCGGCGGGCGGCTGATCGGGCTGACGTCGGGCATGGCGCTGCGCGACGTGCCCGACTACAGCGCCTACTGCGTGAGCAAGACCGCGCTGCTGCGGCTGTCCGGCGCCTACACCGAAGCCGGCCGCGAACACGGGCTGGCGGTGTTCGACGTGGCACCGGGGGTGGTGCGTACGGCGATGACCGCCGCCATGCCGGTGATGGCCGACCGCGGCGACTGGACGGACCCCGAGCTGGTCGTCGACCTGGTGGCCGCCGCCGCCTCCGGGGTGCTCGACCCGCTCAGCGGCCGCTTCCTGCGCGCCGGGGTGGACGACCCGGCCGCGTTACGAGCCGAGCTGGGTGAGCGGCTGGCCGCCGACCCGGCGGCGCGCCGGCTCGCGCTCCGCCCGTACGGCGACGACGACCCCCTCGCCTGACCCGCCGCACTCTTCACAGGCGGACATACCACGGCATAGGTTGTGATCCATCCCAATCGCCTCCGGACGCGCACGCCTGGACGCCCCCGGCGTCACCGAGTCCGGCCTGCTGGAAGGTTCACCGATGAGACGTCGGATCGCCATGGTCATGATCATGGGACTCGGGCTCAGTGCACTCGGCACGACGGCCTACGCACACGACGACGGCAAGGGCAGCTCACATCCACCCTCGCTGGCCGCTCAGGCGCACGAGTTCGACAACGTCGTCGCTGCCAACGCCAACCCCAACGGCAACGCACCCAAGGGCTTCGCACCGTGCATCCGCGGCATGGCCGCCGACACGTTCCCCTGCCGCGGGGTGGACATGATGAGCCATCTGACGCTCGACGACCTCGGCCTCAGCTTCGCCAACGACATCTGGGGCTGGACAGACACCCGCACCGGCGACGAGTACGCGATCATCGGTGGCATCGAGGGGACGGTCTTCGTCGACATCAGCGACCCCAAGCGACCCGACGTGGTGGGCATGCTGCCCAGCCACTCCGCCGAGGGGGGGCAGTTCTGGCGCGACATCAAGGTCTACGACGACCATGCCTTCATCGTCTCCGAGCACGAGGACCACGGCATGCAGGTCTTCGACCTGACCCAGCTGCGGGGCGTGAGCGGTCCGCCGGTCACGTTCGAGGAGACCGCGCACTACGACGAGGTCGGTGGCTCGCACAACGTCAACATCAACGTCGATACCGGGTACGCCTACATCGTCGGCGCCGAGGAGTGCGAGGGCGGATTGCACATGGTGGACGTTCAGGACCCGACCGACCCGACGTTCGCCGGCTGCTCCGCCGAGCAGGGCTACGTGCACGACACCCAGTGCGTGAGGTACACCGGGCCGGACGCGGAGCACCAGGGTCGAGAGATCTGCTTCAACTCAGCGGCGACGTTCAACGACTTCTCCCCCGAGGGGATCGTCAACACCGTGGGCATCGTCGACGTGACCGACAAGGCCAACCCGGTGCTGCTGTCCAGCTTCGAGTACCCACTCGACGGCTACAGCCACCAGGGCTGGCTGACCCCCGACCAGGAGTACTTCCTGCACAACGACGAGCTGGACGAGGTGTTTCACCAGATCCCGACCACCACCCGGATCTTCGACGTGCGCGACCTCGACAACCCCACGCTCACGGCGACCACCGACAACGGTGAGAGCTCGATCGGCCACAACCTCTACACCGAGGCCGACCGGGCCTACGCGTCGAACTACACCACCGGGCTGCGCATCTTCGATACCGCCGCGGTCGGTGCCGGCGAGTTGCCCGAGGTCGGGTTCTTCGACGTCTACCCCGAGAACGACAACGCGTCGTTCGAGGGTGGTACGTGGAGCAACTACCCCTACTACGACCAGCGGGTCGTCGCGGTCAGCAGCATCGACCGTGGGCTGTTCGTCCTGAAGCCACGGGGCAACACCGGCTCGTAGCTGTCCAGACCACGGATCGCGGCTCGGGTGCGTCGGTCGTGGTGCGCGATCTTCCGACGGGCGCCGGGGTGGGGGTGGTGGCAACGTCGGAAGGTCGCGTGGCGGGTGCCTGGCCGGCGGGGCGGGTAGTGTCGGCCGTCGCCCGACCCCCGGCACCAGCGAGGACCCCGTGCACATCACCGCGATCGGCCTCGATCGGCTCCGCCTCGACCTCGACCCGCCGTTCTGCGCCGCCTGGGACCCGGTTCCCCGCCGGCACTTCGACGCCACCATCGTCCGGGTCGAGACCGACGAGGAGTTGGTGGGCGTCGGGTCCGGCGACACGATGACCGGCTTGGAGGGCCACGAGCACCTGTTCGTGGGCCGCGATCCCTTCGACATCTCCCGGCACGTCCGGGCGATCGAGACGATCAACTTCCACGGCGGTCGCTGCTGGCCGCTCGAGGTGGCGCTCTGGGACATCATCGGCCAGGCGACCGGCCAGCCGGTCGGCACGCTGTTCGGCAACGCGCTGCAACGGCTGCCCGCGTACGCCTCCTGCGGCGAGCTCAAGTCACCGCCGGCGCGCGCAGAGTCGGCGCTCGCCCTGCGCGAGCAGGGGTTCCGGGCGATGAAGATCCGCATCGACCGCGACCGGCTCGACGAGGGAGTGGCCGCGGTGGCAGCGACCCGCGAGGCCGTCGGCGGCGACCTCGAGATCATGGTCGACCTGAACCAGTCGTGGCGGATGGCCGGCGACGTCGAGCCGGCGTTGGACCTGGCCTTGGTGCGCCGTACGGTGCAACGCCTCGCCGAGCTGGGCGTCTACTGGGTCGAGGAGCCGCTGCCCTACCACGACCGGGCAGGTCTGCGGCGGCTGCGGGCCGATTCGGCGGTGCGCATCGCCGCCGGCGAGATGCTGGACTCGGTCCCGGCCGTCCTCGACTGCCTCGAGCACGACGTGCTCGACGTCTACCAGATGGACGTGGTGCTGGCGCTGGGCATGTCCCGTGCGCGCACGCTCGGTGAGCTGGCCCTGCTCAAGCACCGCTCCTTCACCCCGCACACCTGGTCCAACGGCGTCGGCGTGCTCGCCAACCTGCACGTCGTCGCCGGCATCGGCGGTGGTCCCTACCTCGAGTTCCCGTACGACCCGCCAGGCTGGACGCCGCAGCGCCGCGACTTCATGCTGGCCGAGCCGGTGACGGTGGGTGCCGACGGTTACGTCGAGGTGCCGCAGACTGCTGGAATCGGGGCCGTGCTCGACCCCGATGCCATCGACCGCTGGAGGATCCCATGACCCAGACGCTGTCGGCCGAGACGTGGGCGGCACGGGCCCGTGCGGTGACCCTGCCGTCGCAGGCGTTTATCGACGGTCAGCACCGCGACGCACTGTCGGGCGCGACGTTCGACGACGTGTCCCCGCGGGACGGCTCGCTGCTCGCCCGGGTGGCCGCCGGTGACGCCGCCGACGTCGACGCCGCCGTCCGGTCGGCCCGCCGCGCCTTCGACGACGGTCGTTGGCGCGACCTCTCGCCGCGGGCCCGCAAACGGGTGCTGCTGCGCTTGGCCGAGCTCGTCCGCGAGCACGCCGACGAGCTCGCCGTCCTCGAGACCCTCGACGTGGGCAAGCCGATCGGCGAGTCGCTGCGCGCCGATGTGGCTGGCGCCGCCGGGACGCTGCAGTGGTACGCCGAGGCGATCGACAAGGCGTACGACGAGATCGCGCCCACCGGGCCGGGCGCGCTGGCCCTGGTGACCCGCGAGCCGCTGGGTGTCGTGGGTGCGGTGGTGCCCTGGAACTACGCGCTGCTGATCGCCTCGTGGAAGATCGCGCCGGCCCTGGCGATGGGCAACAGCGTCATCCTCAAGCCGGCCGAGCAGTCCCCACTGTCAGCGCTGCTGCTGGCCCGCCTGGCCAGCGAGGCCGGGCTGCCCGACGGCGTGCTCAACGTGGTTCCCGGGATGGGGGAGACCGCCGGCGCCGCGCTCGGGCGCCATCTGGACGTCGACAAGATCGCGTTCACCGGGTCGGCGCCGGTGTCGCGGCTGTTCCTCGGCTACGCGGCGGAGTCCAACGGCAAGGCGGTGTCGATCGAGGCCGGCGGCAAGTCGCCGCAGGTGGTGCTGGCCGACGTCGCGGACGTCGACGCCGCCGCGTCCGCGGTGGCCTGGGGGATCTTCTACAACGCCGGGCAGACCTGCAACGCCGGTTCACGGCTGCTCGTCGACGAGTCGGTCAAGGACGCGCTGCTCGAGGGTGTCGTCAAGGTCGCCGACCACTTCCAGGTCGGCGATCCCCTCGACCCGGCGACCACGATGGGCGCCATCGTCGACGACACCCAGCTGGACCGGGTGCTCGGCTACATCGACCTCGCCCGCCGCGAGGGCGCCGATGTCACGCTCGGCGGGGGGCGCGCCCTGGAGGAGACCGGTGGCTACTACGTCGAGCCGACCGTGCTGGACGGCGTCGACAACACCATGCGGGTCGCGCAGGAGGAGATCTTCGGCCCGGTGCTGTCGACCATCACCTTTCGCGGCGAGGAGGAAGGGGTGCGGCTGGCCAACGACACCCGCTACGGCCTGGCCGCCAGCGTTTGGACACGGGACGTCAAGACCGCCCACCGGGTGGCTCGCCGGCTGCGCGCCGGCACCGTCTGGGTCAACACCTTCGACGCCAGCGACGTCATGACGCCGTTCGGCGGGTTCAAGGACACCGGCGCCGGGCGGGACAAGAGCCTGCATGCGCTGGACGCCTACTCGGCGCTCAAGACGACCTGGTTCGACCTGTCCTGAGCCGGGCACTCCACCCCTGCCCGCACCGGCCGTCCCCTAAGGACCCCCCATGTTGTCGATCGACCGCTTCACCGTCGTGCCGCCCGGCGTCATCGAGTTCGGCGAGGGCGCGGTGCGGGCACTGGGTGCTGCGGTCGCCTCGCTGGGCAAGACCAGGGCCTTCGTCGTGACCGACGCCGGTCTCGTTCGTACCGGCATCGTCGAGACCGTCGAGCAGGTGCTTGCCGGCGCCGGCATCGGCGTCGAGGTGTTCAGCGAGGTGGAGCCCAACCCGTCGATGGCCACCGTGGAACGCGCCAGCGACCGGGCCTGGGGCTTCGGCGACGCCGCCGTCGTCGCCGTGGGTGGCGGCTCGTGCCTGGATGCGGCGAAGGGGATCGCGCTGGCGGCGGTCAACGGCGGGTCCGCCGTTGGCCTCGCCTTCGCCGCCGGCACGGCGGCTGCCGGGCTGCCGGTGGTCGCCGTCCCCACCACCGCGGGCACCGGGGCGGAGACCAACGGGTTCGGGGTCATCGAGGACACCGTCGCGTGCTGCAAGGTGTACGTCGGCGATGCCTCCGTCGCACCGCGGATCTCGATCCTGGACCCGGCGCTGACCTGGGGGCTGCCGCCGGCGGCGACGGCGGCCACCGGGGTCGACGCCCTCGTCCACGCGGTGGAGTCGTTGACCTCCCGTGGTCGCAACCCCGTCTCGGAGGCCCACGCCCACCAGGCCGCTCGGCTGGTCGGGCGCTGGCTGCCGGTGGCAGTCGCTGACGGCAGCAACCGGGAGGCCCGGGCGCAGATGCTGCTCGGCGCACACCTGGCCGGGCTCGCCCTCAGCGCGTCCGGGCTCGGGCTGGTACACGGCATCGGGCATGCGGTGACCGCCCACACGGGCGCGGTGCACGGGGTGGCCCTGGCCGCGGTGCTCGACTTCGTGCTCGACTTCAACTTGCCCGCCGCCGCCCGGCAGTACGCCGGTCTCGCCTTCGACCTCGGCGTGGGGAGCACCGAAGCAGGGGAGGAGGTGAACGCGCGCGCCACGATCGCGGCCTGCCGGAAACTCACCGAGCAGACGGCGGTGCGCACCACCCTCTCCGACCTCGGCTGCCGCCCGCAGCTGGTCCCCGACCTGGCCCGCACCGCATTGGCCGACCCGGTCACCCGCAACACGCCGCGGATGCCGTCGGACGCGGAGCTGCGGGGGCTGCTCGCGGCGGCCCTGTGACACGGGCAGGTGACCCGGTGGCCTGGTGGCGGCGCCACCCTGCGGATCTTCCGACGGTGGCAGCAGGGGATGTGGTCGTAACGTCGGAAGATGAAGTCGGGGTGGCCTGACGGCGGTGGGGATGGCCCGGCGACGCAGGCGATCAGCCTCCGCCGTGGTGAAGCCAGTGCGCCAGGTCGGGCGCTGCGAGTGCGGCGACTCGCGCGTCGTACGCCGCCTTGTCGTCGTCGTGGAGCACTCGCCGCCAGGCGCCCGACGTCCCGGCGCGGAAGAATCCGTTGGCGTCCCGCATGATGCCCAACCGCTCGTCGGGCACCAGATCGGCGGCGCGCTCGCGCATCCGGTCGAACCGGGCGGAAGCGACCAGCGCCGGCCAGGTCGGCTCCGGCACGGTGATCCCCAGCCGATCGGCCAGCCGCCGCATCTGGCCCGCCAGGTCGCGGGACAGGTCGGCGTAGTGCACGAGGACCACGTTGTCGCAGGCCCGTCTCGACCACGCCCGCTCGGTCTGCCAGATCAGGCCGCGCAGCGAGTCCAGGTTGGCCAGCGGTGACTCGTCGTTGAACAGCCAGTGGCGGACGTACTCTCGCTCGTCGGGCAGTCCGGCCGGCCCCGGCGCGGACTCGGGGTCGTGCTCGCCAACGAGCCTCCGGATCACGTCCCGGCGCAGGTTCGCACCCTGGTGCCGCAACGACAGCACGACATCGCGTGGGTCGCGTCCGATCGCGAGGTAGGTGACCCGCTCGTCGACCGGCAGCCCGTCCAGCGGGGTATGGGTCTTGATGAACCGCCGGTGTGGTTGGGCGGCGAGGTGATCATGCACCTCGGCGACGGGGCGCACGCGCATGTCCAGCCACGGGGACAGCGTCGTCAGCGGCGCGGGCAGGTCCGGCGTCTGGAAGACCAGCAGGGCGCAGATCATCTGGGTCCAGGTGGTGCCGGACTTGGACGGTGCGCTGATCACGATGTCCCCGTCGCGGAAGGTGAAACCGTCCCAGCGGGCACTGTCCTCGAGCGACGTCCGGTAGCGGACCGGCTGCACGACCATGCCGGCGATGCTCTCACCCGACGCCGGTGCGGATCACCGCCTCGAACCCGGCGAGCGCTGCGGAATCGCCGCTGGAGCCGACCGCAGCAGTGCCCACCCGCCCCCACAGCCAGGCGTCGAGAGTGCCCGCGTCGGCGCTGATCCCGGCGACCGCCGCCGCCGCGTCGACGCGGGCGCCGACCTCGCGGACGTCGAGCGTCCGGTCCTCGACCCACTCGCCGCTCTCGGGATGGGTGCCGTGCTGGGTGCCGACCTCGACCAGCCAGCGCGCGCCGGTGTCGTTGGCGACCACGGTGACCGGCCCGTGCTCGCGGGTGAAGGTGGCCCAGTCGGGGATGCCGCCGAACATGATCTGCAGCGCCTCGTCGATGCCGTCGGCGGCGAGCTCCGGGTCGATGTCGACCGGCACCGGCCCACCGCCGATCACCTGCTCGGCGTCGACGCGGTGGATCAGCGCCTCGTGCGCCTGCCGCCGCCGGATGAACCCGATCGTCTGGTCGGTGGGCAGCCAGGTGTAGGCCGGCTCGGCGTCGTCGGCGCCTGCCAGTGCCTCGACGAGCCGGGCGCTGGTCTGCTCGAAGTGGGCATGCAGCGCGGCGTGGTCTTGCGGTCGCCCTGGTCGCCGGTCGCCGAGTCGAGCCGGGTCGCGCAGCCGTTCGCCGGCGATCGTGGCCCAGAACCACTGCACCTCGGTGAGGTGCCACAGCAGGTCGGCGGCGTCCCACTCGGGGCAGCTCGGCACCGGCGCACGCGGGTCTGCCCCGCCCAGCAGCTCGCCGAAGCGCGACGACTCGCTGCGCAGGAGGTCGAGGTACCGCTGTGCGGTCAGTCGGTAGGTGTCCATGCACGGCACGCTAGCGGCCGCCACCGACGACAGGCGCAAACCCTGGGAGGATTTGCGTACGAACGCATAGTCATGCACAGTGGGTTGCGCCGAGTCAGGAGGTACGACGTGCGGGTCGCGGTCGCCGGAGCCAGCGGGTACGCCGGGGGGGAGGTCCTCCGGCTGCTGCTCGGCCACCCGAGCCTGCAGGTCGGCGCGGTCACCGCGGCAGCCAGCGCGGGCAGCACCCTCGGCGCGCACCACCCGCACCTGGTCCCGCTGGCCGAGCGCGTGCTTGAGCCCACCGAGCCCTGCGTGTTGGCCGCCCACGACGCGGTGGTGCTGGCCCTCCCGCACGGCCAGTCGGCCCGGTTGGCCGAGCAGCTGCCCGCGGACGTGCTTGTCGTCGACTGCGGCGCCGACTTCCGGCTCACCGACCCCGACGCCTGGCAGGCCTTCTACGGCGGGGCGTACGCCGGCAGCTGGCCGTACGGGCTGCCCGAGCTGCCGGGCCAGCGCGAGCTGCTCGCCAGCACCCGTCGAGTCGCCGTGCCGGGTTGCTATCCCACCGTCTCCACGCTTGCGCTGCTGCCAGCGGTGGCCCACGGGCTCGTCGACCCCACCGACCTCGGGGTGGTAGCCGTCTCCGGGCTGTCCGGTGCCGGCCGAGCCGCCAAGGCGCACCTGATGGGCGGGGAGGTGATCGGCTCGGTGACCGCCTACGCCGTCGGGGGGGTGCACCGCCACACCCCCGAGATCGAGCAGAACCTGGCGCGAGCCGCCGGTGCTGCCGGCGGCGTCACCGTGTCGTTCACACCGGTGCTGGCGCCGATGGCCCGCGGCATCCTCGCGACCTGTACCGGACGCCTGCTGCCCGACGTCGAGGCCGGCGATGTCCGGGCGGCGTACGAGAAGGCCTACGCCGACGAGCCCTTCGTGCAGCTGCTCGCCGAGGGCAGCTGGCCGCAGACCCAGTCGGTGCTCGGATCGAACGCCGTTCACCTGCAGGCCACGGTCGACCCGCGCACCCACCGGCTGGTCGTTGTCGGCGCGATCGACAACCTCACCAAGGGGACGGCCGGAGCTGCGGTGCAGTGCATGAACATCGTGCTCGGGCTGCCCGAGACCGCCGGACTGACGACCGTGGGGGTGGCGCCGTGAGCGTCACCGCGGCCGCAGGCTTCCGCGCCGCCGGGGTGGCGGCGGGGCTGCGCAGCGGTGGCGGGCCGGACGTGGCGCTGGTCGTCAACGACGGACCGCGGTCGGCCGCGGCGGCGGTCTTCACCGCCAACCGGTGCGTGGCCCACCCGGTGCGGTGGAGCCGGCAGGCGCTGTCCGACGGTATCGCCCGGGCCGTCGTCCTGAACGCCGGTGGCGCCAACTGTTACACCGGCGCGCCGGGCTTCCAGCTCACGCACGCGACAGCCGAGGCGGTGGCCGCAGAGCTGGGCATCGGCGCGATCGACGTGCAGGTGTGCAGCACCGGGCTGATCGGACGCCTGCACGACCAGACCGCGATGCTCGACGGCGGCCGGCAGGCGGCGGCCTCCCTGGGCGTCGACGCGGCCGACGGCACCGCCGCCGCGACCGCGATCCTGACGACCGACAGCGTGCCGAAGCAGGCCGTGGTCGGCGGTGCAGGCTTCGCGGTCGGTGGTATGGCCAAGGGCGCGGGCATGCTCGCGCCGGCCCTCGCGACCATGCTGGTGGTGATCACGACCGACGCCGATGTCGACACAGCAACCTGCGACCGGGCGCTGCGCGCGGCGACCCGCACCACCTTCGACCGGCTCGACTCCGACGGCTGCATGTCGACCAACGACCAGGTGCTGCTGCTCGCCAGCGGCGCGTCCGGGTCGGCACCGCCGTACGCGGACTTTGCCGCCGCCGTGCACGACGTCTGCCACCAGCTGGCCCAGCTGCTGCTCGCCGACGCCGAGGGCGCCGAGCACGAGATCGCTGTCCGGGTCTGCGGCGCCGCCAGCGAGGATGACGCTGTCGAGGTCGGGCGTGCAGTGGCTCGCAGCAACCTGTTCAAGGCTGCCGTCTTCGGCCGCGACCCGAACTGGGGCCGGGTGCTGGCCTCGGTGGGCACGACCTCGGCTGCCTTCGACCCGCTCGACCTCGACGTCAGTCTCAACGGGGTCCGGGTCTGCGCGGCGAGCACCCCCGCCGAGCCGCCGGAGCGCGTCGACCTCACCGGCCGCGCGGTCGAAGTGGTCGTCGACCTCAAGGCGGGCGAGGAGTCGGCCACGGTCTGGACCAACGACCTCACCCACGCCTACGTGCACGAGAACTCGGCGTACTCCACATGAGCGGCCCGACATGAGCATCGACGCGCGTGACCGCACCAAGGCGATCGCCAAGGCGGCCACCCTCGCCGAGGCGCTGCCGTGGCTCGAGCAGCTGCACGGCAGCATCGTGGTGGTCAAGTACGGCGGGCATGCGATGACCGACGTCACCCTGCGCGAGGCGTTCGCCCGCGACATCGTCTTCTTGCGCTACGCCGGGCTGCGGCCCGTCGTCGTGCACGGTGGCGGCCCGCAGATCTCGTCGATGCTCGACCGCCTCGGCATCGACTCGCAGTTCCGCGGCGGGCTGCGGGTCACCACCCCCGAGGCGATGGACGTCGTACGGATGGTGCTGGTCGGCCAGGTCGGGCGCGAGCTGGTCGGCCTGCTCAACCAGCACGGGCCACTCGCCGTCGGGCTGAGTGGTGAGGACGCGGGCCTGCTCACCGCTGCCCGCACCGGCGCCCTGGTCGACGGCGAGGTGGTCGACATCGGCCTCGTCGGCGACGTCGTCGACGTACGAGCGGCCTCCGTGCTCGACCTCATCGACGCCGGTCGCATCCCGGTCGTGTCCAGCGTGGCCCCCGACACCGACGGCCAGGTGCACAACGTCAACGCCGACACCGCCGCCGCCAGCCTCGCGGTCGCGCTCGGCGCCGACAAGCTCGTGGTGCTCACCGATGTCGAGGGTCTCTACGCGGACTGGCCGGCCAGCGACGAGGTGATCAGCCAGATCCGGGCGGCCGAGCTGGGCGAGCTGTTGCC